>JADCGX010000038.1 GCA_020248785.1 Burkholderiales bacterium
TCAACCCCAACGAGATGGCCAATGCAGACCTGAAGCAGGCCGTCACGAAACTGGCACCGGCGCGCACGAAGCTGCAATTGGTCAAGGCCACTGCCAAGCATCTCAGCAGCGTCCAGCGACAGCCCGAGCGCATCAAGAGCTACTTCCAGCACGCGCCGGTCAAGTGTGCGGCTTGAGTTCAATGCTTCAATGCCGGGTTAATAACCGCTACAACAATCGATTGAACCAGAGCACCGACAGCGCGGCGGCGACGACCGCCAACAGTGCCGCCAGCGCCGTCACGAGCGACGTCACCTCGGTCTGCTGTCGCGTCATCACCAGCTTGGAACTGAGCGTCGAATAGACCTTCTTCAGGTCCTCGGCGTTGCCCGCGTAGTAGTACTCGGCCTGCGTGATGCGGGCGACTTCCCGCAGTGCGTCTTCATCCAGCCGCGCGCGGAACGACCAACCTTCGAAGCCGACCACCTCGCCTTCCACGGTGCCGATGCCCACCGTGTAGATCCGGACGCCACGCTCGGCGGCCAACTTGGCCGCGGCCAGCGGGTCCGGGCCGGTGGTGCGCTGACCGTCGGTCAGCATGATGATCGCCGCCGAGTTGTACGAGCCGGGTGCGACCGCCTTGAATTCGGACTTCTTCTTGTCGCCGTCGTCAATCGAGCCGCCGCGCATCTCGCGCTCGCGCTGGCTCTGCACGGAGGTGCTGACGTCGTAGCCGCCATCGGGAAAGAGCGTGGCGAGCGAGACGATGATCGCACTGCCCGTGGCCGTGGCCCGCTGCAGCTGGAAACGGTCGATCGCCGCGACCAGGTCTTCGCGGCTCGTGGTCGGCGGTTGTACCAGCGATGCGGTGCCGGCAAAGGCGACGATGCCGATCTTGGTGTGGCGCGGCTGCTGCGCGATGAAGTGCTTGGCTGCATTTTGCGAGGCCACGAGCCGATTGGGCTCCACATCCTTGGCCCGCATGCTGCCCGACACATCCATCGCGAGGATGACCGTCTTTTCTTGCGAAGGCAGCGTGATGACCGCCGTGGGCCGCGCCACTGCCAGCAGCATCAACGCGAACGCGCTTAGGAAGAGCAGCGGCGGGATATGTCGGCGCAAGCTCGGCCCGGCGCCCAAGGCCTCCTTGACGATCGACAGGCTCGCATAGCGCAACGCCAGCTTCTTGCGCCGCTTGAGCAGCCAGACGTACAGCAGCACCAGCACGGGCAGCAATAGCAGCAGCCATAAGGCGTCGGGCCACTGAAATGTCAGGGGCATGGGGTTCATGCGCGTGCCTCCGCGGTCCTGATGGGCGCGCTGCCACTGGAGCGGCCACGGCGCTTGCGCATGTCGGTGAAGCGCAGCACGGTGTCCAGCAAGGGCTGGTGGGTTGAAAGTTCGAGCGCATCGACACCCGCGCTAGCCAGCCCAGCGCGCAAGGCGTCCTCGCGGCGGGCCGCGGCCGCGGCAAAGCGCTCGCGAAAGCCGGCGTCGCCGGTGTCGACGAAGAGTTGCTCGCCGGTTTCGGCGTCCTGCATCAGCATGAGGCCGATGTCCGGCAGTTGCCGCTCCAGCGGGTCATGCAGGCGCACCGCCACGACCTCGTGACGCTGCGCGAGCTGCGCCAGCGGCCTGTCCCAGCCGGGCGCGCTGATGAAGTCGGACACGACAAAGATCAGCGAGCGACGCCGCACCACCGAGTGCCCGGCCTTGAGCAGTTGCGCGAGATCGGTCTGCTGTCCGGGCGAGCCGGGCTTGACCAGCCGCAGCGCGGGCCGCTGCTGCATGGCGCGCATGAGGTGCAGCACATGCCTGCGGCCAGAGCGTGCCGGCAAAACCTGCTCGACCTTATCCCCGTACAAAATGGCGCCGACGCGATTGCCCCGCGCCGTGAGCACGCGCGCCAGCAACGCGACGAACTCGATCGCGGTCTGCAGCTTCTTCACCTCGCCGGAGCCGAAGTCGACCGAGCCCGACAAGTCGCACAGGAACCAGGCCGACAGCTCCCGGTCCTCATGGTACTCGCGCACGTGCGGCACCTGCAGGCGCGCGGTCACGTTCCAGTCGATGCGGCGCACGTCGTCGTTGAACTGGTACTCGCGTAGATCGGCCAGATCGAGCCCCGTGCCGCGGAACAGCGACCGATAGTCCCCATGCAGCTGGCCGTCGAGCCGGCGCAGCACGGTGAACTCCAGCTTGCGCAGCAGCGCCTCGGGGGAGGGATCCATGATCAACGCGGAAAGACCTCGCGGCACAGGCGATGGAGCAATCTGTGCCGATCGTTCAAAACAGCGATGCCGCCGTCGACCACCTGCGCGGTTCCGCTGTCCAAAGGCGCAACGGAAGCCCACGCTCGGACAGCGAACGTCCGTTCCAGCATCCGCCTCGTGGCCAGTTGCGCATGCACCGACCAGACGCGACCGTGGCGACGCGTGGACCGAGAGCGCACACGCGTTCCCGCGCGATGCGCGACGCGAGCCAACCAATCGCGGCGGCGGCAATGGGCGCGGGGACGGTTTGTGAGGAACATGAAGTCGATGTCTGAACGGCTGCGAGCCGATCCCCGCGCCCATGATCCAACGATGGCGACCGCCCGAATGTCCCGCTCGCAGCGGGCCCACGCGCCGATGGCGAGGATCTCAGTCCGAATCAAATGCAGCGGCGATTTCATGCTCCCAAACCCAAACTCAGGCCGCGGCCGCCCGCTGGAAACTCACATGACTTTGCAGCGGCTTGTCCGGCGCCGGCGTGTGATGCATGACCTTGGCGATCAACGCATCGGGGCTCATGCCCTCCGCCAGCGCCTCGTAGGAGAGCACGAGGCGATGCCGCAGCACATCGGGCGCCAGATCGGTGACGTCCTCGGGCAGCACGTAGTCGCGTCCGCGCAGGAAGGCGAGCGCACGCGCGCCTTCGATCAGGTGAATCGACGCGCGCGGGCTGGCGCCGAAGGTGATGAAGCGCGCGCACTCCTGCAACGGCTTGGCGGCGCGCTGCTTGACACCCGGCTCGGACAGCCGCGTGGCCGTGGCCAGGCGCACCGCGTAGTCCACCAGCGCCGGATCGACATAGCCCTGCCGGCACACGGCCTGCAGTTGATGCAGCTCTTCCGTTGTGGTGACACTGGACACGTGGATGCTGGGGCCGGTCACGCGCTCGACGATCACGCGCTCTTCATCGGCGGTCGGGTAGCCCACCAGCACCTTCATCATGAAGCGGTCGACCTGCGCCTCGGGCAGCGGATAGGTGCCCTCGGTCTCGATCGGGTTCTGGGTGGCCATCACCACGAAAGGCATCGGCACGCGATGGCTCTCGCCGGCAATGGTGACCTGCCGCTCCTGCATGACTTCCAGCAGTGCACTTTGCACCTTGGCCGGCGCGCGGTTGATCTCGTCGGCCAGCAGCAGGTTGGCAAACACCGGACCGAGCGAGGTGGCAAAGTCACCCGACTTCTGGTTGTAGATCCGCGTACCGACGAGATCCGCCGGCACCAGGTCGGGCGTGAACTGGATGCGCCGGAACGTGCCATGGATCGCCTGCGCGAGTGTCTTGACCGTGAGCGTCTTGGCCAGGCCCGGCACGCCTTCGACCAAGAGGTGGCCCTGCGCCAATGTGGCCACCAGAACGCGCTCGAGGAAGTGGTCCTGTCCGACGACGACCTTTTTCACCTCGTACAGAATCCGTTCCATCGTCGCCGCAATGCTCTGTGCCTCTGGCATGCCCTCTCCTCAAATGGATCGGCCGGCTTTCCCGGCGATCCGTTTCACGACTCCAACTCCACCCTCACGAACACGGCTTGGCATCCCTCGCCAGCCACCCAAGCACCATATCGTCGCCCTTGCGGAAGAGCACTTCTGCGCGAGCGCCAGGTAGGTACTTTTGCGCGCTCTCAAAACGGATGCAGACCCACCCCCGACGCCGCGTTCTCGATCGGGACCGCGAAGCCGATGCCAATGAACACCCGCTGCTCGGTCGGATTCAGGATGGCGGTGACAATGCCGACCACCGCGCCGTCCATCGTCACGAGCGGCCCACCCGAGGAGCCCGGATTGGCCATCGCGTCGAACTGGATGAGATTGGTCAGAACGCGCTGGCCCTTGGGCGAGCGAAACTCGCGCTTCAAGCCCGAGACCACGCCGGCCGATGCCGTGGGACCGATGCCGAACGGAAAGCCCACCGCGAGCACTTGCTCGCCCGGCCGCAGGTCGTCGGTGGAGCGCAGCGTGGCCACCACGGTGTCATCGGGCACCACGCGGGCCTTGAGCACCGCCAGGTCGTGCTCGGGCATCACGTTGACGACAGTGGCCTCCGACTCCGAGCCGTCGTAAAACAGCACCTTGACGCTGTTCGCGTGGGCAACCACGTGCAGGTTGGTGAGGATCATCCCGCTCTCGGTGATGACCACCCCGGTGCCCACACCCTCTTCGATCTCCTTCTCGCCATCCTTGGCCGGCGTGATCTCGCGCACCAGCACGACCGACGGACGCACGATTTCATAGGCATTGGCCGAGGGCGACGGCAGCAGCTTGTTGTTCAGGGTGTGCAGCACCGCCTTGTCGATATCCTTCTGCGTGAGCTTGCGCGGCGCGTTTTGCTGCAGACCATTCACGAGCACCAGTGCGAGCACGATCAGGCCGCCCACCATCATCCACAGCGGCGCCGAGTAGCGCCGCGCAATGCCCTGCCACCGGCTGCGCCGGGGCGTCCCGCGGCCTGCCACGAGCGTCGGGCCCGGCGCGGCGGGCGCATGCGGCGCAAAGGGTGCTGGCTCGGCCGGCGCCGCCGCCGCGTCATTGCCGGACGATGCGGCGTCACTGGACGGCGCGCGGCTGTACAGCGGTGTTCGTCGTTTCATCAGCGCACCCGCTTCATCAGGTCGCGTGCCTGCCCGATCGGCTCGGCCCGCGTATACGCATCATGCTTGAAAGCACACTGGATCGCCGCCGGCCGCAGCACGCATGCAGTCGCGCCGTCCAGCAAGCCTCGGATCTCCCACACTGTGGCACCCGAGACGCCATCGAGTTCCGGGGCGTGCACGTCGATCCCATCTGTACGGCGTGCGACCCGGCTGTAGGCCAGGCGCAGCGCGGCCGCGTCGCCGGCGGCGCCGCTGGCAAGCGCGCGCCGCCCAGCAAACACGACAACCGGGCGCGCGTAAACAATCTCATCAACCCGCCGCATCTGTGCATACGGCCAGCCGGCGAGCACATAGACGCTGGCGGCCAGATCATCGGTCGCGTCCAGCGCATCGGCCTCGATCGGCACCGGTTGCCAGGCACGCAGCAGCGCATCGCGCGCAGCGCTTGAGGCGAGCTCGACCAGGGCGAGATCGCGCTGCGGATGCACCATCACGCGTCGCGCGCAGCGCGCCAGCCAGCAGAGACGATGCATGGCAGGCAGCGGAATGGCGAGATCGCCGAGGGTCGCCGTACCGTCCTCGAAGATGTGGCGGCAGGTCACCAGCACCACACGGCCGGCGATCCGATACAGCGTGGCCGTGGCCAGCGGCTCAACGCGACCATCGCGGCGCACCAGCAGCGGCACCGCGCGCCGCAGCAAGGCCGAGGCGATCGCACGCGCCGATGCGGGCGTGACGCCGGTATCGATGTCCAGCGGTTCGGTGTCAACGCGCTGCCACAGCATACGCAGCACAGTAGCCAAACGCGTGCCGTCACCGCAAGGCCGCCGGTCGGACGCCACGTGCGCGTGACGCAGTGACCCTGTTGCGCGCGCGGGTTCGGCCTACCGTTCGGATGATCGTGGTGCGGCAGGCAGCGCGGCCGCCCCAGCAAGGTGCCGGGCCTGGCGGGGCAGCGCCATGGTCGTGCGTGCCCGGCCGCCAGCGTTGCCGGGCGCAACGAAGGCCAGCCGGCCATGCGCGCCAGCGCGAGCATAGTCCTCGGCGAGCAATTGGGCCGCAACTTGCACCGTGACACCGAGCCGCTCGACAAGGTCCGCATGCAGCGCAGCCGCAAGATCTTCCAAGGCGACCGCGTGCAACCGTCCGAGCCGGTGGTGCAGCGCATCGGTGAGCGCGAGCAGCCCCGCGAACGGCCGAGTGCCAAGCAGCAGCGGCAAGGTCTGCGCGAAGCGACCCGAGTTCGCCACCAGGTCCCAGACGCGCGCCGCTCGCGTCAGGCGCTGCATGCTCGCGGCGTCGATGCGATCGGTCGCCAGCACGTTGTAGGGCGGCGCCGGGTTGAACTGCAACTTGAAGGCCTCTGTGTGCCGTGCGATCGGCGCGCCGCGCAGGCGCTTGAGGATGCCAAATTGAATCTCGTGCGGCGCCAGCGCCACCAGTCGGTCGAAGCCGGCGCCGAAGCTCTCCACGTCCTCCCCCGGCAAACCGGCAATCAGATCGACGTGCAAGTGCGCATGCGACTGCGTGCGCAGCCAGCGCAGGTTGGCCTCCGCCGTGGCGTTGTCCTGGCGCCGGGAAATGAGGCGCTGCACCTCGACATTGAAGGTCTGGATGCCGATCTCGAACTGCAGCGTGCCTGGCGGAAACGCGGCGATGGGCTCCTTGAGCCGCTCGGGCAGGTGGTCGGGAATCAGCTCGAAGTGCAGGAACGGCGGATCGTCGGGCCGGGCGCCCAGCTTGGCGAGGAAGAACTCGAGGATGCGCACCGACGCATCGACCTTGAGGTTGAAGGTGCGATCGACGAACTTGAAGCGCCGCGCGCCGCGCTGCCAGAGCACATCGAGCGACTGCAAAAACGGCTCCAGCGGAAACGGCCAGGCCGTCTTGTCGAGCGCCGACAGGCAGAACTCGCACTTGAACGGGCAGCCGCGCGAGGCCTCCACGTAGACGTGGCGATGCGCGAGGTCCGCGTCGGAGTACTCGGCGTAGGGCAGCGCGAGCGACTCAAGCGGCGGCTGCTCGCCGGCGTGCACCTTCATCAGCGGTCGCGGCCCATGCAGGATCTGCTGCGCCAGCCGGGCGAACGTCACGTCGCCCCAGCCAGTGACGACGTAATCGGCCAGCCGGCAGATGGGCTGCTGCTCGACCTCATGGCTCACCTCCGGCCCGCCCAGCACCACCACGATGTGCGGCGCCACCTCCTTGAGCCGCCGCACCACGGCCTCGATCTGCGTCACGTTCCAGATGTACACGCCAAAGCCCACCACGCGCGGCGCCTGCGCCAGCAGCTCCTCCACGATGGTCTGCAGCGGCGCGCGCAGCGTGAACTCGACGATCGTGCTGTCGTCGCGCAGCGCACCAAGGTTGGCGCGCAGGCAGCGCAGGCCGAGACAGGCGTGCGAGTAACGCGCGTTGAGCGTGGTGAGGACGATCGTAGTCAAGAAAACTTCTTCGCCTTTGGGTCGCTCACCACTCGCAGCGAGTCGGAGCACGTGGTCGGGTCAGCTGGCGCGCACGACCAGTTTGCCAACAATTGTCGACTTCACAGTGACCCGCTTCCTTCCACGCAGAAACACCCGTACCACATCGCTGCGGCGGCCAATCAAGGCAACTTTGCGGGCAACGCCCAAAGGAACAGACCAGTGTTACTGAACTGCGTGCATCGCGGTGCAGAACTTGAACGGAAACGTGGGCACCGCTTACGAATACCGATATTCTGTCTTCCATGCTTGGGCCTATCGCACACAGCACCAAGGACGCCGACGGCACCATCCGATATCACGGCCTCGACGAACATTTGCGAGCTGTGTCGCAGCTCGCGGCCGACTATGCGGCACCGTTTGGCGGAACTGAATGGGCACGGCTGGCGGGCTTATGGCACGACCTGGGTAAGTACCGCGACGGTTTTCAGCGCTACGTCCGATCTGACGATGGCCCGCAAGCACACGTGAAGGGCGAAGTGGCGGGGCACGAAAAATCGCACTCGGCAGCAGGTGCGTTACACGCGCTCAAGGAATTCGAGCGGCGACACGGCACAAAGGGGCGTGTCGCCTCCCGCGTCTTCGCCTACCTGATCGCCAGCCACCATGCCGGGCTGTACGACTGGAGCCGGCCGCAGGGCGAACGACAGGACCTGCAGGATCGACTTTCAAAGCGGCCCGCCGAGCGCGAGTACCGCGACGCGCACTCTGCCGCAGCGGCAGACATTCTGCAACCGCAGGTGACGCTGGATCCAGCACTAGCGCTACGGCTCGCCCCCGGCGTCGCCGAGCGAATCGGCGACCGTCAACTGCGCAACCCGCTTGCCTTCGCCCTGTGGGTCCGCATGCTCTTCTCTTGCCTCGTGGATGCGGACTTCCTCGATACCGAAGCCTTCATGAACCCGGTCCGCAGCACCGCGCGGACGGCGGTGCCAAAACTGGAGGCCATGGGCCGGGCGTTCGACGAATGGATCGCCGACCGGGATCGGCAGCTCGCTGCCAGCGGGGCCATGCTGCACGCGGTCAACCGAGTGCGCGCCGATGTGCTCGCACAATGCCGCGCCAAGGCGGCGGCCGATCCCGGCCTGTTCTCTCTGACCGTGCCTACCGGCGGCGGCAAGACTCTGTCGTCGCTTGCGTTTGCCCTCGACCATGCGCGCCGCCACCGCAAACGCCGCATCATCTATGCCATCCCCTACACCAGCATCATCGAACAGACGGCCGACGTCTTCCGCGGCGTCTTCAAGGGTCTGGGGCCGGATGCGGTGGTCGAGCACCATAGCCAGGCAGAGTCGGACCCGAAGGACGAAACCGCCGCCAGCCGGCTCGCCTGCGAAAATTGGGACGCGCCGTTGGTCGTCACCACCAACGTGCAATTGTTCGAATCGCTGTTCGCCGCGCGCACCTCGAGATGCCGCAAGCTGCACAACCTCGTCGACAGCGTGATCGTGCTTGACGAAGCCCAGCAACTACCGCCCGCGTTTCTGCAGCCGATCCTCGACACTCTGCATCTGCTTGGCCGGCACTATGGCGCGACCGTCGTGCTGTGTACTGCCACTCAACCGGCGCTTTCCTCGACCCGCTACTTCGACGCCGCCGCGAACCTCCGTGGCCTGGATGGCGTCGTCGAGATCATCGCCGACCCCGATGCGCTGTACGCGCAACTGGAGCGCGTGGAAGTACGCCGCCCTGCCGACCTGTCGGCGCCGAAGCCGTGGACAGACCTGGCCGCCGAAGTCGCACGACAAGACGCCGCGCTCGTCGTCGTCAACCGCCGACGCGATGCGCGTGACCTGCACGCGCTGCTTCCCGCCGGCGCGTTTCACCTTTCCGCGCTGATGTGCGGCGCCCATCGCAAGTCCGTTCTCGACGAAGTCAAGCGGCGCCTTGCCGCGCAGCGCGACGGCACCGACCTGCGGCCGGTTCACCTTGTCAGCACGCAGTTGATCGAAGCCGGTGTCGATATCGACTTCCCCGTGGTCTACCGCGCGCTAGCGGGTCTGGATTCGATCGCGCAAGCCGCCGGCCGCTGCAACCGCGAGGGCCGTTTGCGGGACAACGCAGGGCCAAGCATGGGCACCGTGCATGTCTTCGTGCCGCCGACTGAACCGCCCAAGGGCCTGCTGCTAAAGGGCGCGCAGGCGACCCGATCGGTACTGCACGGCCACCAGGGCAGTCTGCTCGATCGAAAGCTCTTCGAGCGCTACTTCCGGCAGCTTTACTACCAGTGCGATCTGGACGAGCGACGCATCGTTGCGGACCTCACCGCGCCGCTGGACTTCAGCGAAGCGGGACTTGGCGTTTCCTTCCGCAGCGCGGCTGAACGATTCAAGCTGATCGACGACGAGGACCAGACCCAGATCATCGTGCGCTGGCGTGGTGACGGTGAGGAGGGCCATCGCTGCGACGCGCTGATCGGGAAGCTGCTGGCCGAAAAGCCGAAGCGCTGGCTGGCGCGCGCCTTGCAGCGCTACAGCGTCAGCGTGCCGGCGCGTACGGCGATGCGGTTGGTCGCCGACGGGAGCGTGCGCGAGGTGTTTCCGGGGTGGTTTGTGCAGCAGGCGGACGGCGCGTACGACGAGACACTTGGCCTGCGGGTCGACGAGGAGGTTTTCGACCCCGTGCGCAATGCGGTCTAGAAGTCGTCGAGCGTGGCGCAGCGAGTCTCAAGGATCGAGTGGAGAGAGGCCGGCGCTATGCGCCGGCCCTTTGTGTCACCTACTTGGCTTCGCCAGTTTCAATCCTCAGTCCTAGGACCGACTTTGAATCCTACTTGGCTCCGCCAAAAGTGACAATTACAGTCACCGCCAATTGCATCAAGGCCAAGTAGGTGGCGAAGTGGCAAACCTTGTTGAACTCGTGAGAGAGCTTCGGCTGCTGCTTACGCAACTTCAAACGGACCGGTTCTATGTCCTTGTCTTCATAGCGATCGCAACATCGCTAGTGCTGATGGTTTTGCGCCCATGACCTCCTCTGGAAGTGACTTCATGTCAGCCTACTGCCTTGCCGTCACCGGCGATTTCGCCTGCTTCACGCGGCCCGAAATGAAGGTCGAGCGGGTCAGTTACGACGTCATCACGCCCTCGGCTGCACGCTCGATTTTCGAGGCGATCTTGTGGAAGCCGGAGATACGCTGGCGCGTGACGAAGATCGAAGTGCTCAAGCCGATCCGCTGGATCAGCCTGCGCCGCAACGAAGTCGGCGCCGTCGTCTCCACACGCAACGTGCAGACGGCGATGGTCCACGGCGGCACTCTCGGTTTGTTCGTCGAGGACGAGCGCCAGCAGCGCGCGGGGCTGTTTCTGCGGGATGTGGGTTACCGGCTGCACGCGTCGTTCGAAGTCGCGCTGCGCCCTCATCGCGGCCACCATCCACATCTGCGCGGCCAGCCGGTGGCCGGCGACGATGCCGACGAGGAGCGCCTGCCTCCTTCCGCCGCCAAGTACCACGCGATGTTTGTACGCCGTGCCAGCAAAGGCCAGTGCGTCAATCAACCCTACCTCGGGTGTCGCGAGTTCGCGGCCGACGTGCGGCTGGTTGCCGACGCGACGACCGAGCCGTCGCCGATTGCCGAAGACCGCGACCTCGGCTACTTGCTGCACGACCTGGATTTCTCCAACCCGGACGAGCCACAGCCGCGCTTTTTCCGCGCGCGGATGGCGGCCGGCGTGATCGTCGTTCCGGCGCTGGAAGGCAGCGAGGTGCGCAGATGATCTTGCAAGCACTCGCCGGCTACTACGCGCGCCGCCAAGCCGACCCCGACCCGGCGGTCCGGCTGCCGCCGTTCGGCTTCGCGATCAAGGCGGTGCCCATCGTGGTCGAGATCGACGCCGACGGCAGCCTGGTTCAGTTGCACGACACCCGCGAGGCGCGTGGCAGCAAGCGGCTCGCCCGCGAGTTCCGGGTGCCGGCACCTGTAAAGAAGACTTCCGGTGTTGCGGCCAACCTGCTCTGGGACACCGCCGAATACGCATTCGGCCGCGGCGAAAAGGGCGCCGCCTTCGCCGCGCGCGTGCAACAACTGGCCGCGTTGGCGCCGCAAGACGAGGGCTTGCGCGCGTGCCTGCGCTTCCTGCGCGCGCTGCCCGTGGCGAGCCTGGAAGCGCATCCACTGTGGCCGCAAGTGGTCGCGGACAACCTGGTGGTCGGTTACCAACTGCACGGCGACGCCGAACTGATCGCGCAGCGACCGCAGGTCGTCGATGCAGTAGTACGCGCCGCCGACAGCGAGTCGTCGGAAACGGGACAGTGCCTGGTGACTGGCGAAACGGCGCCCATTGCCCGCTTGCACGACGCGATCAAGGGCGTGTGGGGCGCGCAGACATCCGGCGCCAACATCGTGTCTTTCAATCTGGATGCGTTTCGCTCCTACGGCAAGGAACAGGGCCGGAACGCGCCGGTCAGCGAGGCCGCGGCGTTCGCCTACACCACCGCGCTCAACAACCTGCTGTCGCGGGATTCGCGCAATCGCCTTCAGGTCGGCGATGCCTCAACCGTCATCTGGGCTGCCGAGCCGAACGAACTCGAAGCCGCGATCGTCGACATCTTCGGCGAGCCTCCCAAGGACGACCCCGACCGCAACGTGGAGGCGGCCCGCAAACTGCTGGCCGCGGTCGAAACCGGGCGCCAGGGCGCTACGGCGGGGGACACCACGTTCTACGTCCTGGGCCTCGCGCCCAACGCCAGCCGCATCAGCATCCGTTTCTGGATCGCAGCACCGCTGCGTGCGCTGGCGCCGCGCATCACCTGCTGGCTGAACGACATCGAGGTCGTGCACGGCGACTTCAGCCCGCCGCAGCTTTCGCTGTTTCGCCTGCTGGTCTCGATCGCGCTGCAAGGCAAGGCCGACAACATTCCGCCCAACCTCGGCGGCGACATCGTGCGCGCGGTGCTCACCAGCGAGAACACGCCGCTGCCGGCGTTGCTGCTCAACGCCGCGGTGGAGCGCACCCGCGCCGAGCGCGACCTGCCCCACCCGCGCGCCGCGGTCATCAAGGCCGCGCTCAATCGAGCGATCCGCTTTCGCAACCTGTCTTTGCCGCACCCCGAACCGGAGTTCACCGTGAGCCTCGACCCCGATCGAACCGATCCTGCCTACCGCCTCGGTCGGCTGTTTGCCGCCTTGGAGAAAGTTCAGGAGGAAGCGCAGCCCGGAATCAACGCCACCATCCGCGACCGCTACTACGGCGCCGCCAGCAGCACGCCGGTGACGGTATTCACCACGCTGCTGCGACTGAAGAACCACCACCTGGGCAAGCTGCCTGTGCCGCGCCGCACGTACTTCGAGAAGCTGGTCGGGCAGATCGCCGACGACCTGCACGACTTTCCCCGGCAGCTCACGCTGCCGGACCAAGGTCGCTTCGCCCTTGGCTACTACCACCAGCGCCAAGCCTTCTTCACCAAGACCACCGACCCGCAACCCAAGGAATGACGATGGCCCTCGCTCACCGCTACGACTTCGTGCTGCTGTTCGACGTGAAGGACGGCAACCCCAACGGCGACCCCGACGCCGGCAACCTCCCGCGCATCGATGCCGAGACCGGCAACGGGCTGGTGACCGATGTCGCCCTCAAGAGAAAGGTGCGCAATTACGTGGGCATGACGCGCGGCGAGCAACCCCCTCACGAGATCTACGTGAAGGAGAAGGCGGTCCTGAACCGGGCTCACGAACGCGCCTACGTCGCGATCGGCGCCGAAGACGCGCTCAAGGGCGACGACAAGAAGCGCAAGGGCAGCGGCGATACCGTGGACAAGGCGCGGCAGTGGATGTGTGCCAACTTCTTCGATATACGCGCCTTCGGCGCCGTCATGTCGCTGGGCGTGAACTGCGGCCAGGTGCGCGGGCCGATCCAGTTGACCTTCGCCCGCTCGATCGACCCGGTCGTTGCCCAGGAGCACTCCATCACGCGGATGGCGGTCGCTACCGAAAAGGAAGCGCAGGCCCAGGAGGGCGACAACCGCACCATGGGCCGCAAGCACACCGTCCCCTACGGCCTGTACCGCGCGCACGGCTTCGTCTCGGCCTTTCTCGCCAAGCAGACCGGCTTCTCCGACGACGATCTGGAACTGTTTTTCACCGCGCTGGAACAGATGTTCGAGCACGACCGCTCGGCCGCGCGCGGCGAGATGGCCGCCCGCGGGCTGTACGTGTTCAAGCACGACTCGGAACTGGGCAACGCCCATGCGCATGCGCTGTTCGACAGGTTGACCGTCAAGCGCGCTGAGGCCAACGCAGAGCCGGCGCGCGGCTTCGACGCATACTCGGTGCTGTTCGATGGCGAGCCGGTCGCCCCTGGCGAATCGAAACCTGCGGCACCGGGCGTCACCCTGCATCGGAGATGCTGAGCATGAACTGGCACGATCGCATCGTCACCACACCGGACACCTTGTTCGGAAAGCCGCGCATCGTCGGCACGCGTATCGGCGTGGAGTTTCTGCTCGACCTTCTGGCCTCCGGCTGGAGCGAAGCGCGGATCCTCGAGAACTATCCCCAGCTGAAGTCCGAGGACTTGCAAGCGGTGTTCGCGTTCATGCGCGATTGCATCAGGGACATGGCGTTTCTCGCCCGTCCTGAGTCGGCCAGCGCCGACCAGCGCACGTGACGCCGACGCTGCTGGCCGACGAGAACATCCCGCAGTCCGTCTTCACCGGACTGCGCCGCGCCGGCTTCGACATCCTTGCCATGGGCGAGCATGCGGCAGCAGTCGATGATCGTGCCGTCCTCGCTCACGCGCGGCAGATGGGCCGATGGCTGCTCACCTTCGACGGCGACTTCGGCGAGCTGATCTTCCGCGACGGCGAAGCGCCTCCGCCGGCGGTGCTGTACTTCCGGCTTCCTCCGATCATTCCCGAGCAGGTGCTCGCGCTGGCTGTGCGCGCCATGACATCCGGGATCGACTCTGGCTT
This sequence comes from Burkholderiales bacterium, assembly GCA_020248785.1. Taxonomy (GTDB): domain Bacteria; phylum Pseudomonadota; class Gammaproteobacteria; order Burkholderiales; family Burkholderiaceae_F; genus JALHMQ01. The sequence continues at coordinate 14,230 of JADCGX010000038.1, forward strand.
CGTCGTCGTCACCGCCACGGGCGAACTTCATCGGCCTTTCGTTGCCGCTTCAGACCGTGGAGACGACTGACCCGCTACCCATCTCAGCCCTGCAGCACTGGAGCTACTGCCCGCGCCAGTGCGGGCTCATTCACCTCGAACAGGCATTCGAGGACAACGTGCACACGCTGCGCGGCCAGGCCGTGCATGCGCGCGTCGACGAACCGGGCATCGAGACCCGCGCCGGGCTGCGCGTGGAGCGCGCGCTGCCGCTGGCCAGCGAGGCGCTGAGCCTCATCGGCAAGGCCGATGTCGTCGAGTTCATGCCCAACGGGACGCCGTATCCGGTTGAATACAAGCACGGCCGCGCCACCAACATGCAGCACGGACACGACGCCCTGCAGTTGGCCGCGCAGGCGCTGTGCCTGGAAGAGATGACCGGCCGCCCGGTCCCGGAGGGAGCGCTGTTCTACGCCGGGTCCAAGCGACGCGTGCCGGTGGCGATCAACGCAACCCTGCGCGCGGCCGTGGTGCAGGTTGTCGCACAGATCCGCGCGATGCTGGCGTCCCGACGCCTGCCACCAGCGGTCAACGACAAGCGTTGCCGCGCCTGCTCGCTGGTCGACATCTGCCAGCCGGCCGCGCTTGCCGCGCGCGAGCGACAGGCGGCACTGCGGGCCAGCCTGTTCGATCCGGACGCGTGAGGCACGCGCATGCAACTGCTCAACACCCTGTACGTCACCCTGCCCGAGGCCTACCTGCGGCTCGACAACCACACGCTGCGCGTGGAGGTCGAGCGCGAGGCACGGCTGCAGGTTCCGTTGCACCATCTGACCAGCGTCGTCTGCTTTGGCAACGTGGGCGTGACCACGCCGCTCATGCACCGGCTGGCCGAAGAGGGCAAGAGCCTCGTGCTCCTGGACGCCAACGGCCGATTCAAGGCGCGGCTGGAAGGCCCAGTGACCGGAAACATCCTGCTGCGTCAGGCACAGCATGCCAAGGCGGGCGACGCGCAGTATGCGCTGGACACTGCACGCGCCTGCGTGGCCGGCAAGATCAAGAACGCGCGCCACGTGCTGTTGCGCGGCGCGCGCGACGCCAAGAGCGACAACGACGCCGAGGAGATCACCCGCGCCGCCGCAGAACTGGCCGCAGCGCTGCGCCGGCTGCCGTTGGCCGCCACCCTCGACGAAGTGCGCGGCATCGAAGGCGACGCGGCGCGACGCTACTTTGGGCGACTGAACTTGCTGATCCGGCCTGAGGCGCGCGAAGCATTCAGCATGGACGGTCGCACGCGCCGGCCGCCGCGTGATCGACTTAACGCGCTGCTGTCTTTTCTCTACGCCATGTGGATGAACGACTGCCGGTCGGCGCTGGAAGCCGCCGGCCTCGACCCACAACTGGGGTTCCTGCACGCCGTGCGGCCCGGCCGTGCGGCCCTGGCGCTGGACCTCATGGAGGAGTTCCGCGCGCTCGCCGATCGGCTGGCGCTCACACTGATCAACCGCGGCCAGGTACGCGCCGACGACTTTGATCGGCGCGAAGGCGGCGCCGTGCTGCTTCAGGGAGATGCGCGCAAGGCCGTAGTCGTCGCCTACCAGGAGCGAAAGGCGGAAGAAGTGCAACACGCCCTTCTTGCACAGGCCGTTCCGTTGGGCTTGATCCCGCTTGTCCAGGCCCGGTTGCTCGCGCGCGCGATCCGCGGCGAGACCGAGGGCTACACACCCTTTCTGCTGAGGTGAGCCGTGCTCGTCATCGTGTGCTACGACGTCAACACCGAGACCAAAGCCGGCCGGCGACGCCTGCGGCGTCTGGCCAAGGTCTGCGAGAGCACCGGCCAGCGCGTGCAGAAATCGGTGTTTGAATGCCAGGTCAGCCTGATGCAGTTGGAAGAACTTGAGCGCCGGCTGCTGAGCGAAGTGGAGCTAAAGGAGGACAATTTGCGGCTGTATCGGATGAGCGATGGAAGCGGATGCGAAGTGCGCGAGCACGGGACCTTTCGGGCGACTGACTTTGAAGAACCGCTCGTCGTGTGACGTCAGCGCGAACCCCGAGCAACCAGCATGTGCCGTACAGGTTCGCGCATTTGGATAACCCCTTGATTAACTTGACCTTGGCAGTTCGCGGCGAACGCGGCGCGACAGCCGGTGAACCACGCGTGCGCAGGTTCGCGCATCAGCCGAGATTTTCTTCGACTGGCTCGACACTTGCGCGTGAACCGCAACGCGCGCGCCTCGGCGCGCGCGAGGATTGAAACATCGCTCCCGTCGTGGATCAGGTTGGCGGGCCAGCGCAACGCGCGCGCCTCGGCGCGCGCGAGGATTGAAACAGCACATACGGCGCCATGGGGCAGGGCTACGGGCGCAACGCGCGCGCCTCGGCGCGCGCGAGGATTGAAACATCGCTACGCGCGCTTCCTTGTCAGTTAATTCGCGCAACGCGCGCGCCTCGGCGCGCGCGAGGATTGAAACATGCCCAAGCCGGCCGATCTCATCCGCATGCTGGGCAACGCGCGCGCCTCGGCGCGCGCGAGGATTGAAACCTCGTCGGCCCGAGCGTTAACCAATCCGGCCGCCGCAACGCGCGCGCCTCGGCGCGCGCGAGGATTGAAACGCTTCGGCTACTCGGCGCGGGCGCCGGTTACAAAAGCAACGCGCGCGCCTCGGCGCGCGCGAGGATTGAAACATCAGCGCAGCTTCCTCGGGCGTCAGTTGCCGGTGCAACGCGCGCGCCTCGGCGCGCGCGAGGATTGAAACATTTTTCCCCGCTCACAGCGCCACCCACCTCGAAAGCAACGCGCGCGCCTCGGCGCGCGCGAGGATTGAAACGCGCCCATCTTTGCGGTCGCAGTTGCTCACGTACGCAACGCGCGCGCCTCGGCGCGCGCGAGGATTGAAACGCCTTTAGGGGCGGGCTCTTGGAACAGCTTGCCCTGCAACGCGCGCGCCTCGGCGCGCGCGAGGATTGAAACCGCTCGAAGTATGCCGACCTTGCATCGGTTGTTGGCAACGCGCGCGCCTCGGCGCGCGCGAGGATTGAAACAAGCGCAAAGGGAAGTATCAGGATCAGGCGATCAAGCAACGCGCGCGCCTCGGCGCGCGCGAGGATTGAAACCTTGGGCTTCACGGCGAGCGACATAAACGCCCCTCGCAACGCGCGCGCCTCGGCGCGCGCGAGGATTGAAACGGGTTCGGCGGCCCCTCTACACGATCAACGTACCGGCAACGCGCGCGCCTCGGCGCGCGCGAGGATTGAAACAACCGTTTTGCCGACTACTGGCGTGCGCAGCCTGGGCAACGCGCGCGCCTCGGCGCGCGCGAGGATTGAAACTTGATCCCGTAAGCTGGTCGGTTGCGGTCGTATGCGCAACGCGCGCGCCTCGGCGCGCGCGAGGATTGAAACTTATCACCCAGGGTAGTGGCGGCGGAAATCTCGCGCAACGCGCGCGCCTCGGCGCGCGCGAGGATTGAAACTTCCTTGCGCATCACTTCGGCTCGCGCCGCAGCGGCAACGCGCGCGCCTCGGCGCGCGCGAGGATTGAAACTGCTGCCATGCGGGCAACCAACCGGTCCATGCCGGCAACGCGCGCGCCTCGGCGCGCGCGAGGATTGAAACGTGCTGTCCAGTCAGGCGTACCTGATGACCCGCATGCAACGCGCGCGCCTCGGCGCACGCGAGGATTGAAACCGCAGTCAACCGGACTCGATGCCCATAGATGCGCGGTGCAACGCGCGCGCCTCGGCGCGCGCGAGGATTGAAACGTGCTGCCTACCTACATGGCAATGCTCGCGCGCCGCAACGCGCGCGCCTCGGCGCGCGCGAGGATTGAAACTTCAGCGCCCGGTCATGCCAACGGAACGGGCCCGCGCAACGCGCGCGCCTCGGCGCGCGCGAGGATTGAAACGCGCCGGAAGCGCCATTGCCCGTTCGCCATCTGTGCAACGCGCGCGCCTCGGCGCGCGCGAGGATTGAAACGGATCAACTGGTTCCGCCTGCTGGCCGACCTGAAGCAACGCGCGCGCCTCGGCGCGCGCGAGGATTGAAACTTCGCCTGCTTGGCGGCTGCGGCCTGCTGCTCGGGGCAACGCGCGCGCCTCGGCGCGCGCGAGGATTGAAACCGGATGGAAGGGGTCGGGATAGAAGTGCAGTGCGCCTGACAGTTTAGGGTCACGGTGGCGATTCCGGCGGTTTCCCGCCGGGCCTCAGGCCGGCTCCCATGCTGTCCA
>JADCGX010000039.1 GCA_020248785.1 Burkholderiales bacterium
CGCGCGCGATCCGGCGCGACCCCCGTACTACGACGATGCGGTGCGCGGCCTACCCGCCGTGGGCGCCGCCCTGGCGAAAAAGCGCCCAGGTCGCCCGCGCGGCCAGGTCCGCAAGGCGCCCGCAGCGCAGCCGGTGTCGCCGGGCCTGCGCTACCGCGGTTTCCTCGTGGTCGGCTCGATCGTGATCGTCGACCGCTACCTAGGCGAGGACGCGCCCGAGGGCGCGCGCGGGGTGGTGCTGGCCACTCGCAATGAAGCCGCGCGCGAGGATTACTTTGTGTTGTTCGAGGGCGGGGCAGGGTGGTGGATGGCGCCCGACATCATCGACCAGCACCTAGCCACTACCGGCCTGGTGCGCGACGAGCTGGCTCGTTACCGGTTCGTCTCCGAGGCGACCGCCCGGTCCGACTGGCGGACGCTGTGGGCGTCTGCGAATTAGCCCACGCGCCTCGCGGACCTCGGCGTTCGACCGGTGTGCCTTACCGCCCATGTCGGGCCTGTTGAATATCACCGTATTTGAGTGTATGTTCACAAACATAGCTGCTTGCCGTCGGCGCTCTGCCGCCGCGATCCATGACCCGCACCGCTGCCGCACGCCTGCTGTATCGGGCGCTACGACCGCCGCCCGGCCGTCAGCTGAACATCGCCGGCAACGGGCTGTTCAGCCTGGCCGCACATGGCTTGGATCAGCTGCGCATCGACGCCTTCGTCTACCAGGTGCTGCGCACGGTCCACCAGCACCTGCCGCTCGCCAGCATGCGCAGCGGCGGGCAGACCGGCGCGGATCTGGCAGGGCTGGCGGCCGGGGTCGCGCCTGGCTTGCACACCGTGGGGCTGTGCCCGCTGGGCTTCGTGCAGCGGGATGCCAATGGCAAAGACGTGCGCCGCTCGCCTGCATCGCTGCGGGCCCAGATTGAAGCGGCTGCAAGCCGGCTGCGGCAGCTGCCGGCCACCACCCCGGTACGGGCCGTCGCCGCCGGCGCGATGCCCGAGCGGCCGTCTTTCTCCATGGCGCTGGCCGCTTGATGCCGAGCGCGCCGCGCCGCCCGCTACCCCGACTGGACCGCCAGCCGCAAGGCCGCTGCGGGCTCTGGACATGAACCGCTCCTGCTGCCCTCCGTTGCTGCTCGTCGGCGCCGCGCTGCTCGGCCTGCACAGCCCGGCGGCGCGAGCCCAGTTCCTGACGGTACCGCCGACGGACCTGTCGCTGCAGCTTCTCTCGCTGGTCTTCGGCGAGGCGCCGCTCGGGCTGTGGCCGGCGGCGACGATGGGCAGCCCGCTGGGGGCCATCTTCTCGGCGGTGTGCACGATGCTGCTGGTGGTCGGGGTGTTCTGGTTTGGCTACAACGTGGTCGCGGTGGTGATCAACTCGGCCGAAGATGGGTCGTTCATGGGGCGGCGCGTGAACACCAAGTGGCTGGTGCCGCGCTGGATCATCGGCTTCGGCATGCTGGTCCCGATGTTCCCGGCCGGCAGTGGGGCCTGGAGTGGGGCGCAAGTCCTCATGGCCACCGCAGGCAAGGCGGGCATCGCGCTGGCCAACGAGGCGGCGCGCGCCGGTACGACCTACCTCACCAATTACAACTCGGCCACGGCCTCCGTGACGGCAGATCACCGCACGCTGGCCGAGTCGATGTACCTGTCGAACCTGTGCATGGAGTCGCTGAACCAGGGTCTGGCCGATGCCGCCGCCAGCGGGATCACCGTGCTGTCATCGCCCGTCTCGGCGAACCTCATCGACGCGAACACCGAGGTCGGGCGTGTGTACGAGCGCGGTGCGCTGGGCCTGTATGCGAACACCTGCGGCAAGGTGACCGTGACCTTTCCGGACAACACGGCGGGGGTGTCCTTCAGTGGCGGTCCGTTCAATGCCTTCGACAACGCTGCGCGTCTGAACGTCGTGCGCGCCGAGCAACAGCGGCTGCGGGCGAGCATCCAGGGCGCCCTGAACACGATGGACCAGCGCGCCAACGTGCTCGCCCGCCGCGTGGTCGACAACTTCAAGAACGGCGGGCCGACGGCCGTCACGCCCGCGGACCTGGACCTGATCGCGCAGAGCTACACGCAGACGCTGGCGGCCAGCGCCGCCACGGCCGCTGCGGCCATCAGCGGACCCGTCGCCGGCGCCGTGCAGGGGGAACTGACCAACCGCGGCTGGATTGCGCTGGGGGCCTGGTACCAGTCGATCTCGCAGATGAGCTCGGAGGTGCAGAAGATCGTCAACGGCACGCCGAACATCGAGGGTCCCAAGCCGGCGCAGACCCTGGGCAACTTCGCCACCGTCTACGCCGACCTGTACGCCTCGCACGCGCGCCAGATGGCCGGGTCGTCGACGGCCGTCTCGGGCGACTCGAATGCGCTGCTGTCCAAGGTCTTCGGCAACACCGGTGCCCAGACCACGGCCGGCGTGGCCACCTGGCTGGGCGGCTGGAACGCGGGCACGTCGCCGGTTGTGGCCATGAAGAACCTCGGCGACTACCTCACCGCCCTGGGAGCCGGCGCGCTGGCCGCCATCACCATGGGCAAGGTGGTCAGCGATGCGGCGAGCGAGGCGGTGCCCGGCCGGGTCGCTTCGTTCGTCGGAGCGAACGCCGCCCGATGGATCGGTTCGGCGCTCGATGTGCTGGGCCCGATCCTGCTGGTGGTCATCGTCGCGTTGTTCTTCTTCGGCGTGACGCTGTCGGTGTATATCCCGATGCTGCCGTTCCTCGTGTTCATGGGC
>JADCGX010000004.1 GCA_020248785.1 Burkholderiales bacterium
CTGAAAAGGAAATGAAAAACCACCAACCGCCCGCTCTGCGCAGGCGGCCCTACACTGCATCCCCAATCAACAAATCGACGCGCTTCGCTACATCCACTGCCGTCCGCTCCAGGCTCATACCTGAATTGGAAAAGACTGCTCATCGACAAACAGTTTCGCCTGTTCGAGAACGCCTTCGGTCAGCAACGCTGGTCGCTCTCGGCGCACGGTGGCAGCGAGCGCGTCGGCGCCCGATCCTGCTGCTCGGTCGCGATGCGATCAACGGAGCGACCACCGAGGTCGATGCCTTCGCGCTGGCCACCGGCGGCGTCGCATCGGTGTTTGTGCGCACGGGCGATGACCTCGAGCTTGTCGCGACATCGTTGAAGAAGCAGGACGGCACCCGCGCCGTGGGCACCCGGCTCGATCACGAGCATCCTGCCTCTGGGCTGCTGAGGTCTGGCCAGCCCTTCGTTGGTCCGGTCACGCTCTTCGACAAGCCGTACATGACCAAGTGCGTGCCGCTGAAGGACGGAGCCGAGGTCATCGGCGCGCTGTTCGTCGGCATCGACGTGTCGGGCGACGTTGACAGTCTGGCGCGACTGATGCAGACCAACCGTGTGCTCGGGTCCGGGCAGGTGTACGCCATCGATTTGCGATGGACCAAATCTCGCACGGGTCATCGGCTTGCCGGACGGGGCGGCGACGCTGCCGGTCGGCGATGCGGCAGTGTCTGCGTTGATCGCCAAGCTGCGCGCCGTGCCGCCCGAGGGCGGGGCCGTGCAGCATGCCTGGTCAGTGCTCGAGATGAAGGCGCCCTGGGCCGCCCACGCCTACTACGCCAAACCCGATCCGGCCTGGGGCCTGATGATCGTCGCCGAGGCCCATGGCGACGAAATGAACCAGATGTCCACGCGCATCCTGGTGCCGTTCTTGATTGCGACCCTGGTCGCGCCCGCCGGGCTCGCGCTGGCGGTCATCTTGATCGTGCGCCGGCTGGTGACGCGGCCGATCGGGCAGTTGCAGGGCTCGTTGCAGCGCTTGGCCGACGGCGACCTCACGCAGGTCTTCGCGACCACGCGCGACGATGAGATCGGTGTGCTGGTGCGCGCGCTGGAGCTGGTGCGGCAGCGGCTCGCGCAGGCCCGGGCGGTCGTGCGCGACAGCGCCGTATCGATCAACGCCGTGAGCCACGAGATCGCTCAGGGCAACCAGGACCTTTCTAGCCGTACCGGCCAGCAAGCAGCCTCGCTGCAGCAGACGGCGGAATCGGTCGATCAGATGGCGGGCAGCGTGAAGGAGAACGCCAGCGCCGCGCAGCAAGCCAACGCGCTTGCCGCCGACGCGGCACAGGTTGCCACCCGAGGCGGCAGCGAGGTCAGCGAGGTCAGCGAGGTCGTCACGACGATGGACGAGATCACCGCCAGAAGCAAGAAGATCGCCGAGATCATCGGCGTGATCGATGGCATCGCGTTTCAGACCAACATCCTGGCGCTGAACGCCGCGGTCGAGGCGGCGCGCACGGGCGAGCAGGGGCGCGGATTCGCGGTGGCGGCCAGCGATGTGCGGGCGCTGGCCTAGCGCGGCGGGCAGGCCGCGCGTGAGATCAAGGCCCTGATCGGCGAGAGCGTTGCGCGGGTGACCACAGGTGCGCGTCTGGTCAACGACGCCGGCAGCACCATGCGCGAGATCATGGCGCGGGTCGAGCGTGTGAACGCGCTCATTGGCGAGATCAACTCGGCCACCGGGGAGCAAAGTCGCGGCATCAACCAAGTCAACCGGGCGGTCGGCCAACTCGACCGGATGACGCACCAGAACACGGCGCTGGTGAAACAGAGCGCGGCGGCGGCGCAGAGCCTCGAGGCGCAAGCCCAACAGTTGACGAGCGCGCTGGCGGTGTTTCGACCGCGGTCGCAGGAGGCGACCGCGGCGAGCCATTCCGTGGCTGCATGACGGGGCGTCTGGTGCCGCGCTGGTCTGCCGCGGTGTGTTTCGTTCGCACGCCGTCGCGGCGAAGGCATGTCGAATCGCGCGCAGCGGATCGATAAGCCACCTGCGGCCATTGCTTTCCCGGGCTTTCACCACGCTGACACCAGCGATCATTCAACCTAGGCGAGTGCGCATTCGCACGCTCGGCCTCCAAACTCATGGGCGCACGCGACTTCAACTCCTTGCCGCTGTCGGCACCCGATTCGACGCGGGAGTACGACTTCTCCGGCCGCGATTTCGAGCGGGTGCGCCAGCTCATCTATGGCCGCGCCGGCATCAGCCTCAATGAGTCGAAGCAGAACATGGTGTACAGCCGGCTGTCGCGCCGGCTGCGCGTCCTTGGCATCAACTCATTCAGCCAGTATCTGGACCGGCTGGAGAGCGACGCCAGTTTCATCAGCGCCGAGTCGCAGGAGTTCGTCAATGCGCTGACCACCAATTTGACCGCGTTCTTTCGCGAGCCGCATCATTTTCCGGTGCTCGCGGAGTTTCTGCGCAAGCATGGCGGCCAGAGCAGCCTGCGGCTGTGGTGTGCGGCGGCCTCCACGGGCGAGGAGCCGTACTCGATCGTGATGACGATGCTGCAGGCGCTCGGCGCGGCCACCACGGCGCGGCTGCTGGCCACCGACATCGATACCAATGTGCTGGCCACCGCCCGCCGCGGCGTGTACCGACTGGACGCCGCGAACCAGTGCGGCGAGGAGCGGCTGAAGCGCTTCTTCATGCGTGGCACTGGCGCCAATGAAGGCATGGTCCGTGTGAAGCCGGAACTCACTCGGCTGGTGGAGTTTGCGCCGTTGAACCTGCTCGAGCCGGGTTGGGCCGCGCAAAGGCAGTTTGCGCAACAAGTGGATCTCGTGTTCATCCGCAATGTGATGATCTACTTCGACAAGCCAACGCAGCGCCAGATCCTCGAGCGCCTGGCGGGCGTGATCCGCAAGGGCGGACTGCTCTTCATCGGCCACTCAGAGAACTTCACCGATCACCGCGAGCTGTTCTTGCTCCGCGGCAAGACCGTCTACGAACGGGTCTAAGGCAGACAGCGCAATGACGCAATCGCATCATCACAAAGGCCCGCACCGCGTGGAGCAGGCGCACCAGCTCGCGCTGCCCCGGCCCAAGGGCACGGGCATCGGCGGCGAGGCCACCACGTTCTACTTCGAGCGCGACTTTGGCAAGCATGCGGTCAAGGTGCTGCCGGGCGAGTTCTTCGTCGCCGCCGAGGATGTGGTGCTCACGACCGTGCTCGGGTCCTGCGTGTCCGCCTGCATCTGGGATCCGAAGCTTGGCGTTGGCGGCATGAACCACTTCCTGCTGCCCGGCGAAAGCTCCACCGACCCAATGTCCGAGTCCGGCCGCTACGGCGTGTTCGCCATGGAGCAAGTGATAAACGAATTGCTCAAGCGCGGCGCGCGCAAGGCCACGCTGGAGGCCAAGGTGTTCGGCGGCGGACACGTGATGAAAAACTTCACCACGATCACGGTGGGCAGCCGCAATGCCGATTTCGTGCTCAAGTTCCTGAAGACCGAGGGCATCCGCGTGGCCTCGCAGGACCTGCTGGACGTGCATCCGCGCCGCGTCGCGTTCTTCCCGGCCAGCGGCCGCGCGCTGTGCAAGCACCTGAAGCAGGCCGATTCGACGCTGATCGCCGAAGAGCAGAGCTACTCGGCCAAGCTGACCAAGAAACCCGTGGCCGGGGATGTCGAGCTGTTCTGAGCCTGCTCGACACCGGAGAGTGCCGCCTTGACACTGAGACCGCCGAGAGCACGGACAACAGCAATGAAGGACCAACAGCCCCGTCTGCTTGCTCCGCGTGCGCCGTTCTCCGCGTGTGACTGCCTGGCCCGCCAATGCAATGGGCCGCTGGATCGGAGTTTCCAATGAGCAAGACCCGCGTTCTCATCATTGATGACTCCGCGCTGGTGCGCAGCCTGCTGACGGAGATCATCAACAAGCAGCCGGACATGGAGGCCATCGGTGCGGCGCCTGATCCGCTCGTGGCGCGAGAAATGATCCGCGCGATGAATCCGGACGTGCTGACGCTGGATGTCGAGATGCCGAAAATGGACGGCCTTGACTTTCTCGAGCGGCTGATGCGGCTTCGGCCCACGCCGGTGGTCATGGTCTCCACCCTGACCGAGCGCGGCGCCGAAACCACCATCCGCGCGCTGGAGCTGGGCGCCATCGACTTCGTGGCCAAGCCGAAGATCGGCCTCGCCTCTGGCCTGACCGATCTGGCGCACGACATTTGCGAGAAGATTCGCGTCGCGTCGCACGCGCGCATGCATCGGCACGTCCTGACTGCGCCCGCGTCCAGCCCCGCGCATGCGCAGGAGGGCCAGGCCAAGCCGGAGCGCCCGGCGCATTTCTCGCGGCTTTCTACCGAGAAGCTGATCATCATTGGCGCCTCCACCGGCGGCACGGAGGCGATCCGCGAAGTGCTCACGCGCCTGCCCGCAGATTCGCCCGCCGTGCTGATCACGCAGCACATGCCGCCCGGCTTCACCCGCAGCTTCGCGCAGCGCCTCGATAGCCTGTGCAAGATCACCGTGAGCGAGGCGGTCGACGGTGAGCGCGTGTTGCCCGGTCACGCCTACATCGCCCCCGGCGACCAGCACCTGAAGCTGGCGCGCAGCGGGGCGAACTACGTCGTTCGGCTCGACGGGGGCCCGCCGGTGAACCGGCACCGCCCTAGCGTGGAGGTGCTGTTCAAGTCGGCCGCCGCGGTGGCGGGGCGCAATGCGATCGGCGTCATGCTCACCGGCATGGGCAAGGACGGCGCCACCGCGATGCTCGAAATGAAAGAGGCGGGCAGCTTCAATATCGCGCAGGATGAAGCGACCTCGATTGTCTTCGGCATGCCGCGCGAGGCGATCGCCGTCGGTGCGGTTGACGAGGTGCTGCCCGTTATGCGCATTGCCGAGCGTCTGCTGAACAAGCTGGCCGAGTTCGGCCTGGCGCATCGGGTTTAGGGTCGAGCAAGACCTGCGCATCGGTCGGGCGAGGCCGGCGCAGGCAGGTGCGCTAGCGTTGCGGCTGTCACCACTTGGGAGCTGCGCCATGACGCCCGAACAAGCCGACAGCCTGCGCGCGACATTGCTCACGCAACGCGTTGCCGCGCTCGGCACCTTGCACGATGCGCAGCCCTTCGTCTCGATGGTGCCTTATGCCCTGGTGGCAGGCGGCGCGGGCTTGGTGATTCACGTGAGCCAGCTCGCGGCGCACACGCGCGACATGCAGTTGCATCCGCAGGTCAGCATGCTGGTCATGGCACCGCCGACCGCCGGAACCCCGCCGCAGGCACTGCCGCGCGTGACCATTCAGGGCGAGGCGGAGCGGCTGGCGGAGGACGACGCGCTGTATCCGGCCGCACGCGCGGCCTACCTCGAGCGCTTTGCCGACAGTGCGCCGATGTTCGGCTTTGGCGACTTTTCTTTGTTCGTGATCCGGCCCGTGTCACTGCGGCTGGTGGGCGGCTTCGCGCAGGCCCGCACGCTTGGCCCGGATGATCTCGTTGCCGCGCTGGCAGAGGCCGGAGGTCAGCGGTAGAGCGTGGTGGCGTTTGCGCAGCAGCGCTGCGCAAGCGAGCGGCGAAGGCAGACCGTCAACTCGGCGTTTGGGGAGCAGCCGACAAGGCTGCCAATCTTGGGAGGTGAAAGTCCTCCTTCCGTCAATTGCCCGGATTTGGGCGGATAGCATATCCACTGCACGGTGAGGTAACGAACCGTGATAGGCGTGGACGTAAAAGCCACTGC
>JADCGX010000040.1 GCA_020248785.1 Burkholderiales bacterium
GCCATCCATCCCCCCCATGCTGAATTGCCTCGACCGAGACGTAACGCATGGGATATTAAATTCGTTTACACCCTCTGAGCTCGCAGCCGATGATGCGGCCGCGGGCTGCGGCTGCGCCTACCCGGAGTCCGTACCGGACGACGACGTGGAGCGCAGCAACACCATCCTCGCACGCCTGCGTGCGGTGGCGGGCGAGACGGCCGTCGGTGGTCGCCATGCATTGGGCGGCTTGCCGATGCACCAAGTGGTCGCCATCAATGGCGCACGTGTTGCGATCGTGCACGGGGACGCGTGGTCCCTTGCCGGCTGGCGTTTCGCACATGACACCCTCCACGCTCCGGAACACGAGGCCATGCTCGCCTCTGCCTTCGCCCTTGGTGCGGTGGACGTCTTTGCGTGCAGCCACACCTGCGCGCCCGCACTCAAGCAGTTGTCCACCGCCCGCGGCGAGAGCTATGTGATCAACAACGGCGCGGCCGGGATGGCCAACTTCTGCGGCACCACCTTCGGTGTCATCACGCGCATTGCCACCCGCGCCCTGCCCGCTGCGCTCGAGCAGCAGCGCCTGTATGGCGTGCTGGCTCAAGGGGTGTGGATCGACGCGCTGAAGGTCACATTCGACCTCGACGCCTGGCTCGCGCGCTTTGACGCGCTCTGGCCAGCCGGCTCCGCCGCCGCCGTCTCGTACCGCGACCGCATCACGCACGGCCCGCAATTCACCGTCGATGCCGCCTTGGGCCGCGCGGCGGCCGCCCGCTGCGCGTAAGGTCTAGGTCTGCCGCGCGACCAAGCGGCAGCTTTCCCGGCAGCGCGACCAACGCGCCGTCTGAACCTGCATGGACTCACGCATGAACAAGCGGCTCGCGTTGTTGCTCCTGATCGTCGCCGTGATCGCGGCGTTCTTCATTTTTGACCTGCAGCGCTCTCTCAGCCTGGAGGCGTTCCAGGCCAGCCGCGCTCGCATTGACGCGCTGTATGCCCGGCAACCGGTGCCCGTTGCAGCCGCCTACTTTGCGCTTTATGTCGCAGTGGCCGCGCTGTCGCTGCCCGGCGCAGCCGTGATGACGCTGATCGGCGGGGCGCTGTTTGGCTTCACGACGGGCCTTGTACTGGTGTCCTTTGCCTCGGCCATCGGCGCCACGCTGGCCTTTCTGGCCGCGCGTTTCCTGCTGCGCGACTGGGTGCAAGGCAAATTCGGCGACAAGCTGCGCGCGCTGAACGAGGGCGTGGCGCGCGAAGGCGCGTTCTACCTCTTTGCGCTGCGCCTGGTGCCTTTGTTCCCGTTCTTTCTCGTCAACCTGCTGATGGGCCTCACGCCGATCCGCACCTGGACGTTCTACTGGGTAAGCCAGCTCGGCATGCTCGCGGGCACCGCCGTCTATGTCTACGCGGGCACACAACTGGGCGCATTCAAGGTGTCGGCCGGACTGCTGATCGCCTTCGTTCTGCTTGGCTTGTTTCCGCTCGTCGCCAAGAAGGCTCTGGACGCACTGAAGGCACGCAAGGTCTACGCACGCTGGGCGCATCTAAGGCCCAAGCGCTTCGACTACAACATGGTGGTGATCGGCGCCGGCTCGGCCGGGCTTGTGTCTGCCTATATCGCGGCGGCCACCAAGGCAAAGGTGGCGCTGATCGAGCGGCACAAGATGGGCGGGGACTGCCTGAACACGGGTTGCGTACCGAGCAAGGCGCTCATCCGTTCCGCCAAGTTCTTGTCGCATGTCGCGCGCAGCAAGGAATTCGGCATAGGCCAGGCCAGTGCTGCATTCGACTTCGCCGAGGTGATGGAACGCGTGCAGCGCGTGGTGCAGTCCATCGAGCCGCACGACTCGGTCGAGCGCTACACCAAGCTGGGCGTGGACTGCGTGCGGGGCAGCGCAAGGATCACCTCGCCGTGGACGGTGGAAGTCCAGACGCCTGCCGGTGTGATGACGCTGAGCACCAAGGCAATCGTGATCGCCGCCGGCGCGCGACCGTTCGTGCCGCCGATCCCCGGCCTCGATACGGTCGGCCACTTCACCAGCGACACGATCTGGAACCTGCGCACGCAACCCAAGCGGCTGGTCGTACTCGGCGGCGGCCCGATCGGCAGTGAACTCGCGCAAGCGTTTGCGCGGCTCGGCACGCAGGTGACGCAGGTGGAAATGCTGCCGAGGATCATGGTGCGCGAGGATCCTGAGGTTTCGGCCGTGGTGACCGAGCGCTTCCGCCAGGACGGCATCGCGGTCCTTACCGAGCACAAGGCCAAGCAGTTCATGGTGGACAACGGCGAGAAGATCCTGATCGCCGAGGATGTGAGCAAGGCCGGCGGCGGCAAAGAGGTCCGCATCGCCTTTGACGCGGTGCTGGTTGCGGTGGGGCGCGTGGCCAACACCCAGGGCTACGGGCTGGAGGAGCTCGGCATCGGCACGACCAAGCAGCGCACGGTCGAGACCGACGATTATCTGCAGACGATTTACCCCAACATCTTCGCCTGCGGCGACGTGGCCGGGCCATACCAGTTCACCCACACGGCCGCGCACCAGGCCTGGTACGCCGCCGTCAACGGTCTGTTCGGTACGTTCCGCAAGTTCAAGGCCGACTACCGCGTGATCCCCTGGACCACCTTCACCGAGCCCGAGGTGGCCCGCGTGGGGCTCAATGAGCAGGAGGCGCGCGAGAAGAACATCGCGGTGACAGTGACAACCTGTGGCATCGACGATCTGGACCGCGCGATCGCCGACAGCGAGGCCCACGGCTTTGTGAAGGTGCTGACGCAACCGGGCACGGACCGGATCCTCGGCGTGACCATCGTCGGCGAACACGCGGGCGATCTGCTCGCCGAGTACGTGCTGGCGATGAAGCACGGCATTGGCCTGAACAAGATCCTGGGCACCATTCACACCTATCCGACGCTCGCCGAGGCCAACAAGTACGCCGCGGGTGCATGGAAGCGCGCGACCGTGACGCAGGGCCAGTGGGCGTTTCTCACCGCCTTGCAGGCCTGGCGTCGTGGCGAGACCGGGCTCGGCAGCCCGCTCGGACAGCTCGGCGCGCTGCTCAAGGACAAGCGGCCGGCGTACGCCGCGCGCGAGGGACACTGAAGTGAACGCCACACGAGTTCAGCGTCAACGCCGCGTCGTACTGGCGCTGCTGGCGGCTGCAGTCCTGCCCGCCCGCGCACAGGGCTTCGATCACGGTCACGGCGCCTGGGACGCCTTGCTGCAACGACACGTCCGCCTGATCAATGAAGGGCGTGCGAGCCAGGTCGACTACGCGGGGTTTGCGCAAGATCGCGCCGCCTTGAAGCGCTATCTCGATGCACTGTCCATGGTCACGCCGTCACAGTACGCCGGCTGGAACAAGGCCCGGCAGTTCGCGTTTCTTGCCAATGCCTACAACGCGTTCACAGTCGAGAAGATCCTGACGCGGTATCCCAAGCTCAAGTCGATCCGCGACTTCGGCAACGTGTTCGGCAACCCCTGGAAGGACCGGTTTTTCACCCTGCTCGGCAAGCCGGAGCACCTCGATGGAATCGAACACGAAACGTTGCGCGCGCCCGGCGCGTTCGACGACCCGCGCGTGCACGTAGCCGTGAACTGCGCCTCTATCGGCTGCCCCATGCTGCTGAACCGTGCCTTGGTCGCCGATCGGCTCGACGCACAACTCGACGATCTGATGCTGCGATTTCTGTCCGACCGCACGCGCAACCGCTACAACCCGCAAACCAAGTCACTCGAGCTGTCCCGCATCTTCGACTGGTACGGCAAAGACTTTGAAAAAGGCCACCGCGGCTTTGGCAGCGTCGCGGATGTCGGCGCCCGCTATGCCGATGTGCTCGCCGATGCTCCTGCCGATCGCGCGGCACTGCGTGCCAAGTCGATCCCGCTCATGTTCCTCGAGTACGACTGGACGCTGAACGACCTGCGGCGGTCGCGCTAATCGGCTATGTGGAGGTGCCGCTTGCGCGGTCGCCGCTTTCGCGTGGTTGCCAAACTTGAGAAGCTGCGGGCGGCCAGGTGACCGCCGTGCGGTTTGGACCTTGGAGCACTGCAGCAAGGCCTCGGGTACGCCTTCCAGCGCGACGCCAAACAGCCTGCGGCGTCTTGGTTCGTGGCGGTTCAGGCAGCAGTAGAGCGCGCGACCCATGGCGAGTCCAAACACCTCCTGGTCCACGCGAGCTCGCTCAGGGCGGGAACCGCTTCGTCGCCGGGCGTGATCACGAGCCGCCCGGGGACCTTGGCCGAGGGGTGATCCCGGTGTTTCATCGGGCCGCGCCGCACTGTCTTGATCGGACTCATCGCTTGCCAAAGGCCACGGACGTTGCGACTCGCCGCGTGACAAAGAGCGGCTGGCTCTTGATGACCGCGGCGCGGCCGGCGCGACGCCTCGGCAGGCACACTCTGCTCACTGTGCCGGCCCGGCAACTGGCCGCATCGGCGAGCTGGCCGCCAAGTGCCCGGATAATGCGGCCATGAACGAACACGATGCCCGGCAGGTCCTGCTCGTCCGTGCCCTGGAGACAACCGAGGGCGCCGATGCCTTCAGCGACGACGACCGCCGGCACGCGAGCAAGGCAGCGCTTGAGATGGCCCGCTGGCGCGCTGGCGAGCGCAAGGAAGCGCTGTCGCCGGCAGGCTTCCTGGCCCAGCGTGCGCAACTCCTGAGCGATCGGCTGGCCGAGCGGCAGCCCAAGCTGCTGCATGCAACGCAACTGCTCCGTTGGCCCGCCTGGATCGGCGTGGTGCTACCACTGGCGGCCATGCTGCTCGGCATCCTGTCGGAGCAGATCGCCGATCGCGGTCGCGTCAACCTGCTGGCCTTCCCGCTGCTCGTCATCGTGCTGTGGAACCTCGTCGCTTACGTGCTGCTCGCCGTGAAGGCGATGGGCGTCGGCCAGGGCCAACTGCCGCGCATCTCACGCTGGCTCGGCAGCACCGCGGCACGGCGCGCCGGCGCGCTCGGTCGCAGCGGCAAGGCCTTCCTGGCGTTTGTCGGCGACTACACGCGCCGAACTGCGTCCTTGCATGGGGCGCGGCTGGCGCGCGTGCTGCATCTAAGCGCGGCTCTGTTTGCCATCGGTGCGATTGCGGCGTTGTACGTGCGCGGCCTGGTGTTCGAGTATCGGGTGGGCTGGGAAAGCACGTTTCTCAGCGCAGCCACCGTGCAACGCTGGCTCGCGCTGCTGCTCGCGCCCGCCTCCACTGTGACCGGGCTGGCTACGCCGAGCCTGGCTGAAGTTGAGGCACTGCGCTTTTCCTCGACCGTCCCGGGCGCGCCCGCGGCACGCTGGATCCACCTGTACGCAGCCAGCGTGGGCTTGCTGGTCGTGCTGCCGCGCCTTGCCCTGGCGGCCATCGCGGCCCTGCGGGCGCAGCGCCGCGCACAGCGCGTGGCCATCGACCTGAACGAGCCCTACTTTCGGCGCCTGCTTGGCGGGTTGTCCACGGCGCCGGCCCGGCTGCGCGTGCTGCCCTACAGCTACACGCCGGACGAGGCGGTTGTCGACGGCGTGCGGGCGGTCGCCCGCCAGCTCCTGGGCGACGACACCGAGGTCGTGCTGCGACCGACCATCGCCTTTGGCGAGGAGGAGCGCGCAGGCGCCGGGCTGCAGGCGCAGGATGAACAAGTGGCACTGACGTTCGTGCTGGTGAGCCTCGCAGCCACGCCCGAGCACGAGACCCACGGCACACTGCTGACGCAGTTGGCTCAGGCCTTGGGCCAGGCGCCGGCGCTGCTGGTGGATGAGTCGGCGTACCGACGCCGCCTCGGCGTCGGTGGCGAGGCGCGTCTGGCCGAGCGACGCGACGCGTGGCGCGCGTTCTGCCAGACACACGGCACTGCCATGGCAAGTCTCGACCTGACCGCACTCGACCAGCAGGCCAGGGACGCACTCGACCGCGACCTCGCCCCTGCCCTGCGCGCCCCGGTGGTGGCATGAGCGAGGACACGCACACCAACATGGGCCACGACACGCTGGCGCCCGGCGCAGCGCCGCCCGCCAGCGCACGGATCGAGCTCGCGCTGATCTCGCACACCAATGCCGGCAAGACCTCGCTCGCGCGCACGCTGCTGGGCAAGGACATCGGCGAGGTGCGCGACGCGCCGCATGTCACCGAACTCGCGGAGCCGCACACGCTGCTTGCGACGCGCGAGGGTGACGAGCTGCGCCTGTGGGACACGCCGGGCTTCGGCGACTCGGCGCGGCTCATCAAGCGCCTGCGCGTGGCCGACAACCCGATCGGCTGGCTGCTGCGCGAGGTGTGGGACAAGTACCGCGACCGGCCCTTCTGGTGCAGCCAGCAGGCCGTGCGCGCGGCGCGCGACTCCGCGGACGTCGTGCTCTACCTGGTCAACACCGCCGAGGACCCGCGCGATGCCGGCTACGTGGCGCCCGAGATGCAGGTGCTGCGCTGGGTTGGCCGCCCGATCATCGTGCTGCTGAACCAGACGGGCCCGCCGCGCCCGCAGGCCGAGGAAGCCGCGGAGCGCGAACGCTGGCGCGAGCACCTCGCACCGCTGGGCGACATCGGCGACGTGCTCGCGCTCGATGCCTTTGCACGCTGCTGGGTCCAGGAGGCGGTGCTGCTCGATGCCGTGGCGCGCTCGCTGCCCGCGACCAAGCACGCTGCACTGGCCCGCCTGCGCGCGGAATGGACCCAGCAGCACCGCGCGCGCTTCGATGCAGCGATGCGCACGCTCGCGCGCCATGTTGCAGCCGCCGCGCGCGACCGCGAGCCACTGCACGGGCCCGATGCGCAGAAGGACGACAGCGGCTGGCAGAAGCTGCTGCGCGCCGTCGGTGTGAACCACGCCGAGACCGATGCCGCGCGCGAGCACGCCATGGCGCAGTTGGCACAACGGCTCGACGTCGCCTCGCGCGCGGCGACCGATGAGCTGATTGCACTGCATGGTCTGCACGGCAGCGCCGCGCAGCTCGTGCTTGAGCGCCTGCGGCAGAATTACGACGCACGCGAGCCGGTCAACGAGACGCGCGGCGCGCTGCTGGGCAGCGCCCTCACCGGCGCGCTCACCGGCCTGAAGGCGGATCTCGCTGCCGGCGGTCTCACCATGGGTGCGGGTCTGCTCATCGGTGGTGTGGTCGGCGGGCTCGCCGGCGCGGGTGCGGCGCGCGGCATCAACGCGCTGCGGGGCGAGCCCGATGTGCGCTGGTCCGATGCGTTTCTTGATGGACTGGTGCGCTCGAGCGTCCTGCGCTATCTGGCGGTCGCGCACTTCGGCCGCGGACGCGGCCGCTGGGTCGAGGGCGAAGCGCCCGCGTTCTGGCAAGCCGAGGTCGAGGCCGTGGTGCAGGCCGAGTCCGAGCGCTGGCACGCGTTGTGGCCACAGCTGCGCGACCCGCACGGCGCCGAGGCCACCGCAGCCGTGAGCGAGGCGCTGCGCGCCACCTGCGCCGCTGTCTTGGGACGACTGTATCCAGCGGCGACGCCGCTGCTCACGCAACGGCCCTAGCGCGCCGCACGCAAGAGCCATGGCTCGCAAAGCGCGGCTGAGTATCGTGTCTGAGTATCGTTCTGCTGCGAGCGATCGTTGGCCAAGCGTTCGCGGGAACCTCGAGGTCGCGTGCGCGGTCGATGGATGCCTCAGCGTCCCCAGCGTCGCCAATGAGGTCAGCCGACCTTCGGACCGAACGCCGGTTTGACCTCGAAGGCGCTGGACCTTTACCTGCCGGCCTGCGTGTTCGTGCGTCGCGCCGGCCGATCAGGCGAGACGCCGCCATGCGTCACGCGCGTCGAGCGCGCTCCGCGCGGATGACTGAGGCGCTGCGCGCTGGCGGATTCGCGCCACATTGGCGTTCATCCAGTGGCGCACGACACGCTCGTACAGCCATCGCTTGACGCCGGACAGGTTGGACCCGTGCTTCTCGTAGAACGTATCCGGATCGTCGAAGGTGCCAAAGTCCCTGTTGATGCCATCTCGCTGGATGTACGTGTTCTCGCCCTTCCACTCGATTGGCGGGCTCCGCAGATACGTCTTGCTGGCTTCCGGGTCGATTGAGGCGAACGATGCGAATTGGCGAACTGGCGGAGTGCACCCAGACCCCCGTGGATACGATCCGCCACTACGAACGACTTGGGCTGCTGGCCAAGCCGCGGCGAACGTCGTCGAACTATCGTTCGTATACGCCGGTCGCGGTCGAGCGGCTGAACTTCATCCGCCGCTGCCGCGCCCTTGACATGTCGCTCCAAGAGGTCGGCGCACTGCTGCTGTTCTGCGACGAACCGCGGCGGCAGTGGGGGTCCTTCGACAGCGTTCTCGACGAGCACATCGACCATGTGGAAGGCCGGATCGCACAGTTGCAGCGGCTGGCCAGGCAACTCCGGCAATTGCGCGCGGTGTGCAAAGCGCCGGGAACAGCGGCGCAGTGCCAGATCCTCAGCAGCCTGCGCAAGGCGCTGCCGGAACGCACGCCCCAACAGCGCCGGGGCCGCGCGCGCGCCAGTCATGCGCGAACGAGTCATGGTTGATCCGTTGGGCGGTGTCGCTGCGCCTCATCGCCCAGCAGGCCTTGCAGCGTGAGTGAGATCCGCTTGCCTATCATGTGACCATGAGCCTTGTTCATCAGGCGCTGCTGGCGCAGCAAAACTCGGGGGCACCACCTTCCGCCCCCGTGCGCAGCGCCCTTGCCCTTGGCTTCGCCGGCGCACTGGGCGAGGAACTGCTGTCGCTACTGGTGGGCTCGGGCGAGTACCGGCAGGTGCATGTGGGCGTCACGCAGCCGATCGGCTCGGCCACTGCGCGCTTTTTACCGTGGATGGTCGGGCACGGCACGCCGGTCGTCGATGATGCGTGGATCTGCCTGACGGGCGAGGAGACCTTCGTACCCAAGGCCACGCCGATCCGGCGCTTTGCTGAGGACGAGTTGCTCGCGGCAGCGACGATCGCGCGCGATGCGGGCGCACGCCGGCTGACCGTCGTCGCGCCGCTGGCGGCATTGCTGCAGATGAGCGTTGGCGCCAGCCACACTAGTTCGCAGGCCGAGTTCGATCTGGCCGCGATGGGCTTCGAGCGGCTGGTGATCGTGCGACCGACGACGGCCGATGCCCAGCTCCGTCCCGGCCCATGGCTGGCGCGCGTGGTGCGCGCGATGGGCCGCGCGCTGGGCGACATCATGCTGCCGCGCTACGCGCAACAACTGTCGCCGCGCAACGCGGCGCTGGCCATCATGGAAGGCGTGCGCTTGCGTGGCAATGGCGCGCACGTGCTGGGCGCGCGTGATCTGCTGGCGCTCATCGACGCAAGGTTGCCAAAGCTGGCGCCAAGGAAAGCAACCCTGCGCTGAGTCCGCGGCAACGTCAGCGCCACCACGGATCACCAGTGTTCTCGTGGCCGCCAAGCGCAGCGCGAAGGAGAGCTGAATGGACAGCCGCTTGCAGGATCTGCTCGGCATCGAGTTGCCGATCGTCCAGGCGCCGATGGCCGGCGTGCAACTGAGCGCGCTCGCCGTCGCGGTCAGCAACGCGGGCGGCTTGGGCTCGTTGCCCTGCGCCATGCTGCCGCCCGAGACGATGCGCAAGGAACTCACTGTCATCCGCGCGCAGACCACGCGGCCGTTCAACGTCGACTTCTTCTGCCATGCGCAGCCCGTCGTGGACCCCGGCCGGGAACAGGCCTGGCGCGCCGCGTTGGCGCCGTACTACGCGGAGTTCGGCATCGACCCGGCCAGCATCGTCGCGGGGCCAGGACGGCTGCCGTTCTCGGCAGAAACGGCCGATGTGCTTGAGGAGTTCGCGCCGCCGGTTGTGAGTTTCCACTTTGGCCTGCCGCCGCCCCAGCTGCTGGCCCGTGTACGGCGCTGGGGTGCCAAGGTGATGTCGTCGGCGGCCACGCTCGAAGAAGCGCGCTGGCTCGAGGCGGCGGGTGTGGACGTGATCATCGCGCAGGGCCTGGAGGCAGGCGGGCACCGCGGTCACTTCCTGTCGCACGACCTGTCGCCGCGGATGGGCACCTTCGCTTTGCTGCCGCAACTCGTGCGCGCGGTGCGGGTGCCGGTCATTGCGGCGGGCGGGATCGCGGAGCAGCGCAATGTCGCCGCCGCCAAGGCGCTCGGTGCCGCCGGTGTGCAGGCGGGCACGGCCTATCTGCTGTGTGATGAGGTGACCACCAGCCCACTGCATCGGGCGGCGCTCAAGGGACCGCTGTCGCACGTGACCGCGCTCACCCACCTGTCCACCGGCCGGCCGACGCGGGGGATCGTCAACCGGCTGATGCGAGACCTGGGACCGCTGAGCGCTGACGCACCGGCATTTCCACTGGCGACTGCGGCAATCGCGCCACTGCGCGCCAAAGCAGAAGCGCAGGGCAGCGGTGACTTCTCACCCCTGTGGGCCGGTCAAAACACGCGGGGCTGCCGCGAGGTGCCTGCGGCCGAGCTGACCCACGCACTGGCCGCGGGCTGGAGCTAGCGCTTGGCTTGCGCGGGCCCTCGCGCTTGGCGGGGAGCGCGGCTACCCACTGTATTGGGGACAAAGGGCGAGGCGATTGCTGACGCAGGCGAGGAGCCGCAACAACGCTGCACGCCCCGCCGCTACTGCCGCTGCAGCCGCTCAAAGCGTGCGCGGGCTCTCTCGGTAAACCAGTAGCAGCTCAACGCGTACAGTGGCCAGGCCAACAAGGCCGGCAAGGCAACCGCGACCAACCAGGCCGCCAGCACGCCGCACTGGTCGAGCCGGCGACCACGCTCGAAGCGCACCACCGCGTCCCGCGCGGCTTGTTCTTGGCCCCGGCTGGGCACCAGCGACTTGAGCATTTCGGCAGTCACAACGGGTGCGCGCATCAGCACGTACAGCACTGGCAGCACGATCAGGAGCCAGCCATAGGGCTCGGCAAGCACATCCAGCATGAAGCGCCTTTCACGGGCGCCAACAGCCCCTCCGAACCGGGCGCACCGAACAAGTATCCACCTGCTCGATCCCGACGA
This sequence comes from Burkholderiales bacterium, assembly GCA_020248785.1. Classification (GTDB taxonomy): domain Bacteria; phylum Pseudomonadota; class Gammaproteobacteria; order Burkholderiales; family Burkholderiaceae_F; genus JALHMQ01. The sequence continues at coordinate 10,922 of JADCGX010000040.1, forward strand.
AAAGCGACGTAAACCCTAAGTTTCGGGCCGTGCTCGATGCTTACGCGGCGCGTGCGGACGCCTGATCCAGCCAGTGCCGAGCCCGCTCGCCAGACCGCAGCGAAGCACTACGCCTGTCGTGCCGTGCGCAGCGGACGCGTGCAGATCGCCGGGCTGCCGCCCGTCAGCGTCCACCATCGGCGCCACCGCGACCTTGGTGGGGCGAAACCCGCCGCTCCCCGCCGGCGGCGATGCATCGCTCGCCCAGAGACTATGGCGCCAGCGAGGTCTGCGGGTTGAGCCGCTCGACGTCCGAGTACAGCTTGTTCAGCGCGCTCAGATAGGCCTTGGCACTGGCAGCGACGATGTCCGGGTCTGCGCCCACGCCGTTGGCGATACGCCCCGCGCGCGCCAGGCGCACGGTCACCTCGCCCTGCGACTCAGTGCCGGTGGTGATGGCGTTGACGCTGTACAACAGCAGCTCAGCACCGCTGGCGACCTCGCTCTCGATGGCCTTGAGCGACGCGTCCACCGGGCCATTGCCATCGCTTTCGGCGGCGATCTCCTTGGCGCCGACCGAGAACACCACCTTGGCGTGCGGCCGCTCGCCGGTCTCGGAGCGCTGCGACAGAGACACGAGCTTGAAGTGCTCGTCGTGCGGCGTGACTGATTCGTCGGAGAACAGTGCCTGGATGTCCTCGTCGAAGATCTCGGCCTTGCGATCGGCCAGATCCTTGAACTTGGCAAACGCCGCGTTCATCTCGGCCTCGCTTTCGACCGGAATGCCGAGCGCCTGCACGCGCTGCTTGAACGCATTGCGGCCCGACAGCTTGCCGAGAACGATCTTGTTGGCGTGCCAGCCCACGTCCTCGGCGCGCATGATCTCGTAGGTCTCGCGCGCCTTGAGCACGCCGTCCTGGTGAATGCCAGAGGCGTGGGCAAAGGCGTTGGCGCCCACCACCGCCTTGTTGGGCTGGACCACGAACCCCGTGATGCCGGACACGAGCTTGGACGCCGGCATGATCTGTTGCGTATCGACGCCGACCTCCAGCCCGAAGTAGTCGCGCCGCGTCTTCACCGCCATCACGACCTCTTCCAGCGACGTGTTGCCCGCGCGCTCGCCCAGGCCGTTGATGGTGCACTCGACTTGCCGCGCACCACCGATCTTCACGCCTGCCAGTGAGTTGGCCACCGCCATGCCCAGATCGTTGTGGCAATGCACGCTCCACACGGCCTTGTCGGCGTTGGGGATGCGCTCGCGCAGCGTGCGGATGAACTCGCCATAGAGCTCAGGCACCGCATAGCCGACGGTATCCGGGATGTTGATGGTCGTCGCACCCTCCTTGATCACCGCCTCGAGCACCCGGCACAGGAAGTCGGGCTCCGAGCGATAGCCATCTTCGGGCGAGAACTCCAGGTTGTCGGTGAACTGGCGCGCAAAGCGCACCGCGAGCCTGGCCTGCTCGAACACCTGCTCGGGCGTCATCCGCAGCTTTTTTTCCATGTGCAGCGGGCTGGTGGCGATGAAGGTGTGGATGCGCTTGTTGTCCGAGCCCGCCAGCGCCTCGGCCGCACGGCCGATGTCGCGGTCGTTGGCGCGCGCCAGGGAGCACACGGTCGAGTGCTTGATCGTGTTGGCGATGGACCGCACGGCCTCGAAGTCGCCATTGCTGCTGGCGGCGAAGCCCGCTTCGATCACGTCCACGCGCAGCCGCTCGAGCTGCTTGGCGATGCGCAGCTTTTCCTCGCGGGTCATGGAGGCGCCGGGGCTTTGCTCGCCGTCGCGCAAGGTGGTGTCGAAAATGATCAAGCGGTCCATGGTGGTGCCTTTGCGGTCAACAAAAGTGAGGTCTTCCCTGCCTGCCCCGTGCAAGCGGAAGTTGGTGCACAGATTGTGGGAAAAGGGAGTCAGCTGCGCGCGGGGCGCAGCAGTAGCAGCAGCAGGCCGCAAATCGCGCCTGCACGGGCGATGGCGACCTCGCGGAGAAGCGCAGCGGTGAAAGGCGCGCGGGACATGAAACGCACTATAGGCGGAAACGATGGCGATGCGCAACGCTTGCGCAATGGCACTTTGCGATCGACCCGATGGCCACAGCCGGTGGGTGGGCGGCGCCTAGCTCGGCGCGTCCGGCTTGCTGACCGGCACCGGCTTGGCCGGATTCGACTGGCCCCTGCTCCAGCGATAGCCCCAGTAGACGTAGCCCGACAGCGCGTAGCAACAGAACAGCGTGAAAAGCGCAATCGGCGGATCGCTGGAGATCACGAAGATGCCGATGAGCGCCACGATCATCACCCCAAAGGGTACGCTCTTGCCCATCTGGAACTTCTTTCCACTGTAAAACGGCGCACTCGAGACCATCGACAGTCCGGCATAGACCGTGATGGCGAGCGCCACCCACGGCATCCAGACGTCCTTGATGTGGAACTTATTGTCGATCGCCAGCCAGACGAAGCCGGCGATCAGGGCAGCCGCGGCCGGGCTGGGCAAGCCCTGGAAGAAGCGCTTGTCCACCACGCCCAGGTTGGCATTGAAGCGCGCCAACCGCAGCGCCGCACCGGCGCAGTACACAAAGGCACCGGCCCAGCCCCAGCGGCCCAGTTCGTGCAACAGCCATTCGTACATCACGAGAGCCGGTGCCACGCCGAAGCTCGTCATGTCGCTCAGCGAGTCGAACTGCTCGCCAAAGGCGCTTTGCGTGTTGGTCAGGCGCGCCACGCGCCCGTCCATGCCATCGAGCACCATCGCGGCAAAGATGGCGATGGCCGAGAGCTCGAACCGCTGGTTCATCGCCTGCACAATCGCGAAGAAGCCCGCGAACAACGCGGCCAGCGTGAACAGATTGGGCAGCAGGTAGATGCCACGGCGCCGCCCCGCCGTGGGCACGTGCGGCGTCAGCTCCTCGCCCGCGCTCGCCTGGGGGGAGATCGCACCCAGCGGACGGGGCTTGCGGCGGCGAAAGCGCATGGGCGTGGGGACTACAGCTCGGCGATGACGGTGCGCGTGGCGTAGACCACGTCACCCACGGTCACCCTGGGCCGCGCGGTCAGCGGCAGGTACACGTCCACCCGCGAGCCAAAGCGGATGAAGCCATAGCGCTGCCCGCGCGCCAGCACATCGCCCGGTTTCACGTAGCACAGGATGCGTCGCGCGATGAGACCAGCCACTTGCACGACCGTGATGCGATCGTTGGCCATTTTCACCACCATTGCATTGCGCTCGTTCTCGGTGGAGGCTTTGTCCAAGTCGGCGTTGACGAACTTGCCCGGCCGGTAGTCCAGGCGCTCGACCGTGCCATCGACCGGCGCCCGGTTGGAATGGACGTTGAACACGTTCATGAAGACCGACACCAGCAGCGCGTCGCGCTGCGTGTAGGGATCGTTGACCTTTTCCACCTTCACGATCCGGCCATCGGCCGGCGAGAGCACGGCGTTGACCTGCGCGGGCACCGCGCGCGGCGGGTCGCGAAAGAACTGGATGCAGAAGATCGCGATGATCCAGACCGGCAACGACCACCAGAGGCCCGCCACCGCCCAAACGACAATGGCGGCGATCACCGCGCCAGCAATGAAAGGCCAACCTTCGCGGGCGAGCAGCGGATGGGGATAAGTCGACACAAACGCTCCAGGAACGGGACCAACGGCCCCCGGGGGAACCGTATGGTATCCGAGCGTGCGCCGGACCTTGGGCCCTGCGGTGCGGGCCGCTACTGGGCGGGCAGCAGACGGACCCGGCCGTTGACCGTCATCTGCTGCAGGCTCCGCCCGGCGTCGAGCTGCGGTTCGACCACTTGCTCGGCGGCGACGGGGGGCGCCGCGCGCACCATCATCGGCATCGGGCGCGCGATCTCTTGCACCCCGAAGTTCAGTTCCTCCGTCCGCAGCCGGCTGGACGGCACGTTCATCGCCTGCGCGACCGCAGCGACCCGCGCATTGAGATTGGCGATCGAGCGCTGGATCAGTTCGGCCTCCACGCGCTCGCGTGCGGCACGCGACAGACGAAAGTCCACACCGCCAAGCGCCAGCAGCGACTGCGCGGTGGCAACGGTGCGCGGCAGGGTCGCGAGTTCAGCGGTGCGCAGCGTGACGGTCTGCCTGACGCGCCAGCCGGTGACCTTGCGCCCTTCCCTGCTGTAAATGGGATAGCTCATGTAGCCGGCCGTCTCGACCTGCCCCTTCGAATCGGCGCGCTTGATCTGTGCGACCGCCTCGGCAACGCGCTGGTTGACCAGCGACTGCGCCTTGGCCAGGTCGGCGTCCTGCGCCTCGAAGTAAAACGAGGCCACCGCCTCGTCGTTCGGCACCTCGGTCTCGGCGCTGCCGGTCATGAGCACCACCGTGCCGTCGGCCCGTGGCGGGGCAACGGCAACAGGCGGCGTTTGTGCAGACGCGACGGTCGAGACGATCGCAAACAGCGGCGCGAAGAGAAGCGAGCGGAGCATGAACAGTCCCCCGGAAAGGTCGACGATGGCACTGTAAACGGCCGAGCGGCTCGAGCAGGGTTAACAACACGAAGGGCGGCCGAAGCCGCCCTTCTTACGCACCGAACGGCACGATCGCCCACAAGCAATCGCGCGGCCCGCGCTAGTTGCGCGAGCGGTCGACGAGACGGTTGGTCTTGATCCAGGGCATCATGGCACGGAGCTTTTCCCCCACCTGCTCGATCGGATGCTCGGCCATCAGGCGACGGCGCGCGGTCAAGGTCGGTGCGCCGGCCCGGTTTTCCAGGATGAACATCTTGGCGTATTCACCGGTCTGGATCCGCTCGAGCGCCTTTTTCATCGCCTTCTTGGTCTCGGGCGTGATGACCTCGGGACCCGTCACGTACTCGCCGAACTCCGCGTTGTTGGAGATCGAGTAGTTCATGTTGGCAATGCCGCCCTCGTACATGAGGTCGACGATGAGCTTCAACTCGTGCAGGCACTCGAAGTACGCCATCTCGGGCGCGTAACCCGCCTCCACCAGCGTCTCGAAGCCGGCCTTGACCAGCTCCACCGCGCCACCGCACAGCACGGTCTGTTCGCCAAAGAGATCCGTCTCGGTCTCTTCACGGAAATTGGTCTCGATCACGCCGGCCTTGCCGCTGCCAATGGCGGCGGCGTACGACAGCGCGATTTCGCGTGCCGCTCCAGACACGTCGCGATGCACGGCGATCAGCGAGGGCACGCCGCCCCCCTGCGTGTAAGTCGAGCGCACGGTGTGGCCCGGCGCCTTGGGCGCGACCATGATGACGTCCAGGTCCTCGCGCGGCGTGATCTGGCCAAAGTGGATGTTGAAGCCGTGCGCGAAGGCCAGTGCAGCGCCTTTCTTGATGTTGGCGTGGATCGAGTCGTTGTAGACCTGCGGATGGTTCTCGTCCGGCAGCAGGATCATGACGATGTCGGCATCCTTGACCGCATCGGCCACTTCCTTGACCTGCAGGCCTGCCTTGGCAGCCTTGTCCCAAGAGGCGCCCTTGCGCAGCGCCACGGTCACGTTGACGCCGGATTCCTTGAGGTTTAGCGCGTGCGCGTGCCCCTGCGAGCCGTAGCCCACGATCGCGACCTTCTTGCCCTTGACCAGCGACAGGTCGGCGTCCTTGTCGTAATACACCTTCATAGTCCCTCCGAGCGTTAGCGGTGTACGCGCCGGCTGACGCCGGCACACATGCCCCGCGAACGATTAGTTTGTGCGCGCCGCTTGGGGCGGCCCGGCGCCGCGCGCAATCACAACTGCAACGAAAAAGCGCCGCCGCTCAGACCCTGAGAACCCTCTCGCCCCGCCCGATCCCGGACGAGCCGGTGCGCACCGTCTCGAGGATCGCCGCGCGGTCTACGGCGCGGATGAACGCGTCGATCTTGCTCGTGTTGCCGGTGAGCTCGATGGTGTAGGTGCGCTCGGTGACGTCGATGATGCGGCCGCGGAAGATATCCGCCATGCGCTTCATCTCCTCGCGCTCCTTGCCCACCGCACGCAGCTTGATCAGCATGAGTTCGCGCTCGGTGTACTCACCCTCGGTCAGATCGACCACCTTGACCACCTCGATCAGGCGGTTCAGGTGCTTGGTGATCTGCTCGACCACTTCATCCGAACCGACAGTGACAATCGTCATGCGCGACAGCGAGGCGTCCTCGGTCGGCGCCACGGTGAGCGTCTCGATGTTGTAGCCACGGGCCGAGAACAGGCCCACGATGCGCGACAGCGCGCCTGGCTCGTTTTCCACGAGCACGGAAAGGACGTGTCGCATCGATCAGTTCCCGGCCGAATTGCGATGGGCTAACGACGCTGGTTCAATGAAGCTTCTTGCCACCAGCAAGCTGGCAAAGAGCTCACGCAAGGCGAGCACACCGAGTCCATACGCGATCCCGCTCGCCCAGAAGCGAAGGCTCCTCATGTCCTGGACGTCCCCTTCCTTCGACACGGGAAAGTCAATCTGGGCAATGTGAAAGAGCCAGATACCGAGGGTGACCGCGACGATCATCGCCAAGGCGCCGCGCCAACCCTCTCGCATGAGATTCCGAAGCGTCATAGATCCTCCGAACCCAGCAGCATCTCGGTCAGGCCCTTGCCCGCCTTGACCATCGGCCACACGTTCTCGGTCTGGTCGGTGATGAAGTCGAGGAAGACCAAGCGGTCCTTGTACTTGCCGAAGGCGTCTTTCAGCGCCGGCTCCACGTCCGCGGGCCTGTGAATCTGCAGGCCCACGTGGCCGTAGCTTTCGGCCAACTTGATGAAGTCGGGCAGCGCATCGACGTAGCTCTCGGAATAGCGGCTACCGTAGTCGATCTGCTGCCATTGCCGCACCATGCCCAGGTAGCGATTGTTCAGGTTCACGATCTTCGGCGTCAGGCGGTACTGCTTGCAGGTCGACAGCTCCTGGATGCACATCTGGATCGATGCTTCCCCGGTGATGCACGCGACCTGCGCGCCGGGGTTCGCCATCTGCACGCCCATGGCATACGGCAGGCCCACGCCCATGGTGCCGAGTCCACCGGAGTTGATCCAGCGGCGCGGCTTGTCGAAGCGGTAGTACTGCGCGGCCCACATCTGGTGCTGGCCCACGTCGGAGGTGATGAACGCGTCGCCGCCGGTCACCTCCCACAGCTTCTCGACCACGTACTGCGGCTTGATGATGTCGCTCTTCTTGTCGTACTTCAGGCAGTCACGGCCGCGCCATTGGTTGATCTGCGTCCACCAGCCCTTGAGCGCCTGCACATCTGGACGCGCTCTCGCCGCCTCGATCTGGGCCAGCAGCTCGGTGAGCACCTCGCGCACATCGCCGACGATCGGCACATCGACCTTCACGCGCTTGGAGATCGACGACGGGTCGACGTCGATGTGGATGATCTGGCGCGAGTTGGTCGCGAAGTGCTTCGGGTCGCCGATCACGCGATCATCGAAGCGCGCGCCCACCGCCAGCAGCACGTCGCAGTGCTGCATGGCCATGTTGGCCTCGTAGGTGCCGTGCATGCCGAGCATGCCGACGAACTTCGGATCGGACGCCTTGAAGCCGCCCAGCCCCATCAATGTGTTGGTGCAGGGATAGCCGAGCAGATTGACGAGCTTGTTCAGCAGGTCGGACGAATCCGACAGGATCACTCCGCCGCCCGTGTAGATCATCGGCCGCTCGGCCGCCAGCAGCAACTGCACCGCCTTCTTGATCTGGCCCGCGTGACCCTTGACCACAGGGCTGTACGAGCGCATGGCCATCTCGCGCGGATACGAGAAAGGCGCCTTGGCGATCGTGATGTCCTTGGGAATGTCGACCAGCACCGGGCCGGGCCGGCCGCTTCGCGCGATGAAAAACGCCTTGCGCATGGCCGGCGCGAGATCCTTGATGTCCTTCACGAGGATGTTGTGCTTCACGCAGGGCCGAGTGATGCCCACCGTGTCGCACTCCTGAAAGGCATCTTGCCCGATGGCGTGCGTGGGCACCTGGCCCGTGATGATCACCATCGGAATCGAATCCATGTACGCCGTGGCGATCCCGGTCACCGCGTTGGTGACGCCCGGACCGCTGGTCACGATGCACACGCCGACCCTGTTGCTCGAGCGCGAGTACGCATCGGCCGCATGCACGGCGGCCTGCTCATGGCGCACGAGGATGTGCTGAAACTTGTCCTGCTTGAAGATCTCGTCGTAAATGTAGAGGACCGCACCGCCCGGATACCCGAACACGTGCTCCACGCCCTCTTCGGCAAGACACCGGACGACAATCTCGGCCCCGGTGATGGGCTGTTGGCTCGACTGAATGCCTGCGGCGGCGGACGCCGCACGGGACTCCGCGCTGATGGACTGCATTGCTGCGACTCCTCTCAAGGTCCTGCTGGAGATTGATTGGATGCCGTTCCATGGCCACTTGTGGCGGCTGGTGCGGCAGGTTGAACGTTACGAGGATTGCGCGTTACGGGTAACGACGACTGACGAGATCGAGACAGCGGAGGTAACGCTGCTTCGGGTCAGCGGGTCTTGGGATGCAAGGGACCGCGACTCTAATGCGTCGCACCAAAAGCTGCAAACGGCACATCGCGCCGGTTCAGCCTGCCTTGCAGGCGCGGATCCCTCACGCGCCTGCGGTGCTTGCTCTGATAGGATGATTCGGCGCTCTTGCTCTTGAGACACCGGAACGTGAAAGATCAAGGACAGTGCAAAACAAGAGTGCGAAGCCAGACTGACGCGCGATGACACGAGCGAATGACAGGGTCAGCACAGACCCGCCTCGCTGCGCGCCCCGATTCACAGCCCGGCCCGGCCCGCCTTTGCCGGCCCGCCGACATGGCCACACGAGAAGAACTGTCCGATTTCCTCGCCGGCGTGGAACGCCGTGCCTTCAAGCAGACCCTGTTTGCGGTCCGAGACGAGCAAGCGGCCCTGGACATCGTTCAGGAGGCCATGATCAAGCTCGCCGAGAACTACGGCGACCGCCCTCTGGCGGAGTTAGCACTGCTCTTCACCCGAATCCTGCAAAACGCGACCAATGATCATTTCCGTCGTCAAAAGGTCCGCAACACCTGGGTGTCCTTGTTTTCTTCCTTCGTCAGGGGCGACGACGACGACAGCGATCCGCTCGACATCATCGAGGCGATGGACGGCACCGAGCAGGCCGAGAGTTCAGCCGACAAGGTCGAGCGAGCCCAGATCGTTGGCATCATCGAGGAGGAAATCAGCCGCCTGCCTGCCCGTCAACGGGAAGCTTTCCTACTTCGTTACTGGGAGGATTACGACGTTGCGGAAACGGCGGCGGCGATGGGATGCTCTGAAGGAAGTATCAAGACCCATTGTTCGCGTGCCACGCATGCCCTGGCACGTGCCCTTCGGGCTCGGGGACTAAGACTATGAGAGAAGCTGAGCTCGCCTACCGCGTGCGCCAGGCCCTTAATGAGGGTATTGAGCGCATGGACTACAAGACCACGTTTCGTCTGGAGCAAGCCCGCAGCGGCGCTTTGGCGCGGCAGCGTGTTGCGCCGGCGAGCGTGCGCGGCTGGGTGCCGGCACTGGAGCCCGCCGTGGTCACCCCGTCCGACGGCTTGGGCCGGGGTACATGGGGCTGGCTACGCGGCGCCGGTCTGGTGGCACCCCTCGTTGCCATGGTGGTTGGCTTTGTGGCGATTGACCGGTGGCATCACGACCAACGCATTGCCAAGCTCGCGGACATCGATTTTGCCGTCCTGCTCGACGAGCACCCGATCGAGGCATATGCCGATCGCGGCTTTGCCGTCTTCCTGCAAACCGAGGCACGTGACTGACCGGGGGTGTCCCATGCCACGCGCTCTGGTCTTGCTCGCTGTCCTGCTCACACTGCCATCGGTCGGGCTCGCGCAAGCCGCGCCAGCCAAGGCCGTCGCCCCCGTCAAATCCGAGCCGGCCGCACCGCGTCTTGCACGCCCCGCCTGGCCCGATCTCACGCCGGCGCAGCGCCAGGCCCTCGCGCCCCTGGAGCGCGACTGGGACACGCTTGACCGCGACCGCAAGCAAAAATGGCTCGAGGTGGCGGCAAAGTACCCGCTCATGTCGCCTGAAGCGCAGCAGCGCCTGCACGAGCGCATGCTGGAGTTTGCCCGGCTGACGCCCGAGCAGCGCAAGACCGCACGCGAGAACTTCAAGAAAGCCTACGAACTGCCGCTGGAGCAGCGTCAGGCCGCCATTGAGCAGTTCAGCGCACTGCCTGCCGAGAAGCGACAGGAGCTGGCGGACCAGGCGGCCAAGAAGGCAGAACCGCCGCGCCGCCCGACGCGCGACGCGAGCGTGCCCAAGGCATCACCGGCCCGGCCGGCCGCCGCGGCGCCAGCGTCATCGCCAGTTCCAGCCACGCAAGCCAGTCCAGCCCGGGAGTAGCCGAAGCGCGGCGCAGGCGGTCAGTAGACTGGTCGCATGCCCGCGGATGCAACACCGGCCACCACGACGCGCCCCCCCAACCTGCTGCACCGGATTGCAGCCATGGTCTATGAGGCCGTGCTGCTCTTTGGCGTGGTCTTTGGCGTGAGCTTTGCGCTCCTTGCGGCCACCGGCTGGACCTACCCCCTGCCGCCCGGCCGCCGCGCCGTGCTGCAGGCGGTGCTGTTCCTGGCCATCGGCGGGTACTTCGTCTACTGCTGGTCACGCAGCGGACAGACGCTGGCGATGCGCTCCTGGCGGCTGAGGCTGATCGAGCGCGATGGCGGGCCGGTGAGCGTGCGGCGCGCCATCATGCGCTACCTGCTGGCCTGGCACCTGTTCGCACCGGGGCTGCTGTTCATCGCACTCGTGCAGACGCACGCGGCGCTCGACGGCGCCGTGTTCGTGCTGGGGTTTGCCGGGATGCTTGCCCTGGCGTACACGGATGCGCGGCGCCAGTTGCTGCACGACCGCGTGCTCGGCACGCAGGTCGTCGTCACTGCGCCGGAGGCGGCAAGAGGTCGCGAAACGGCTGCGGGTCGTCGCTAAGAAGGCGCTGCATCAGCGCGGTCTCGCGCGCCCGGATCGTCTGCAGGAACTCGCCCGCCGGGCCCATCGCCTTGAAGGCGTTGAACCCGCTGTCCAAGAAGTGATGCAGGTGCCCCACCCCGGCCGCCTCGGCCGGCACCCGCATCATGCGGATCATCCCGGCCAAAAGCGGCACCTTGGCCAGCTTCTCGAGCGACTTGCCGATGCGGTCGACCATGTCGATCTGCTGCGTGCGCTCGGCGAGCGTCCCGGCGTCGCGATACGCGACCCGGTAGATGTCATCGGTGATCGGCAGTTGCACGCGCTCGGCCACGCGGGCATCCAGCGTCTCCGACAGCTCATCGAGTTCGACCGCGGCCACCAGCGTCTCGATCGCCTTGTCGGGCAGCATGCGCGCCAGCTTGGGCACCACCCGAATCGCCTCGACATCGCGCTGCTCGAAATCGCGCGCGCCGTAGAGCTCGGTCAGGAAGAACTCGCCGGCGATCAGGTAGCGCGGCTGGGCGAACAGGTCCGGGTAGGTGCGGCGCAGCCGCTGCGACTGCCAGTCCTTGAGCGCCAGCCAGCGCTGCGCCACCTTGTCTTGCGCGTGCAGTTGCCGGCGCAAGGCGATGACACGGCCCAGCGACTGGGCCAGCAGGGTGCGGACATCGGGGCTCGCCATGACGCGCGATCGGACCGACGGCCCGCCCCGCTACATCGCGCGGTGATGCAGGGCCGAGTCTCCGCCCGTGAAGCCGCGCGGAATCGAGCCGAGCAGCTTGCGGGTGTAGTCGTGCTGCGGGTTGCGATAAATGGCCTCGGCATCGCCGCGCTCGACGATGGCACCCTGGTTCATGACCAGCATGTCGTCGGCCATGTACTTCACCACCGCCAGGTCATGGCTGATGAAGATGTAGCTGATGCCGAACTCGTCCTGCAGGTCCAGCAACAGGTTCAGGACCGTGGCCTGCACCGACACATCGAGCGCGGAGACCGACTCGTCGCAGATGATGACCTCGGGCTGCATGGACAGCACGCGCGCGATGGCAATGCGCTGGCGCTGGCCGCCTGAGAACTCGTGCGGATACTTGTGCACCGCTTCGGCCGGAAGGCCAACGCGCTTGATCAGCGCCACCGCCTTGGCGAAGCGATCGGAGTCCGAGGTGCCGATGCGGTGGATCGCCATCGGCTCGACCAGGATCTGCCCCACCGTGAAGCGCGGGTTCAGGCTGGCGTACGGGTTCTGGAAGATAATCTGGATCTTGCGCCGGAACGGCATCAGCTCGCGCGGCGAGAGCTTCAGCAGGTCCGTGCCGTCGTAGTAGACCTCGCCCGCGGTGGCGTCGATCAGGCGCATCAGCAGCATGCCCACCGTGGTCTTGCCGGAACCCGACTCGCCCACGACCCCGAGGGTGCGGCCGCGATGCAGTTGGAACGACGCCTCCTTCACGGCCTCGATCGTCTTGCGCGCGAACAGCCCGGTCTTGAGCCGATACTCCTTGCGCAGGCCCTTGGCCTCGATCAGCGGCTTGGGCTCGGCCGCGCGGGCCACACGATCGGGCAGCACGATCGGCGCAGTTCCCGCACCCGCGCCGCTGAGATTCATGAAGTCATCGATGACCGGCAGACGCTTGGGCTTGACGTCCAGCCGTGGCCGGCACAACAGCAGCGCCTTGGTGTAGACGTCCTTCGGGTTGGCGAAGATGCCGTCGACCGGGGCCGACTCGCGGATCACGCCGTCTTTCATCACCACCACGCGGTCGGCGATCTCGCCCACCACGCCCAGGTCGTGGCTGATGAACAGCACGCTCATGCGGTGCCTTTCCTGCAGCCGCGCGATCAGTTCGAGGATCTGGCGCTGCACCGTCACGTCCAGCGCCGTGGTGGGCTCATCGGCGATCAGCAGCTTGGGCTCGCAGGCAATCGCCATCGCGATCATCACGCGCTGCTGCTGGCCGCCGGAAAGCTCGTGCGGATAGGCGTCGACCCGCGCCTTCGGCTCGGGGATGCCGACCTCCGTGAGCAGTTCCACCACACGGTCACCGACCTGCTTGCGCGACAGGCTCAGATGCAGCTGCAACACCTCGGCGATCTGGTCGCCGACCGTGAACACCGGGTTCAGCGAGGTCATCGGCTCCTGGAAGACCACCGAGATGTCCTTGCCGCGGATCTTGCGCAGCGTCTCTTCCGGCGCGGTCAGCAGGTTCTGGCCGCCGAAGATGACCCGGCTCTGCGGGCCGACGATCGCGTTCTCGGGAAGCAGGCGCACCAGCGACATCGCCGACACGCTCTTGCCCGAGCCCGATTCGCCCACCAGGGCCACCGTGGAGTTCTCGGGGACGTCGAAGCTCACGCCCTTGACCGCGTCGGCCACGTGGGTCTTGCCCAGGCGAAAGCTCACGCGCAGGTCTTGCACGGAAATCAGGTTGCTCATCTCGATGAGGACATCCGTTAGCAGCGCGAGCGTTGCGCCTGGTTGGTTGGCGTGGCCGTTGACCAGAGAGATCGACGGGCTTTGCCAGTGATCTTTTTCGAGCTGGTCGCGCAAAAGCAGGGTTTCACCTTTGCGCGCATCAACGAAGCTTGGGATCGAGCGCGTCACGCAGCGCGTCGGTGAACAGCGAGAACGCCGTGACGAACACGGCCATGAAAACCGTGGCCGCCACCAGCTGCCACCAGAAACCGAGCACCAGCTCGGCCTGCGCCTCCGACAGCATGGTGCCCCAGGACACCTGGTCCACCGGCACGCCCAGACCGAGGAACGACAGAATGACCTCGGCCTTGATGAATGCGACGGTGAACAGTGACAACTGCACCAGGATCACGTGACTCACGTTGGGGAGAATGTGCACGAACATGCGCGAGGCATGCGAGGCACCGATCGCCTCGGCCGCGCGCACGTACTCGCGGCTGCGGTGCTTGATGTACTCCGCCCGCACCAGGCGATAGATGCCGGTCCAGCCGGTGAGACCCAAGATCACGATCACCGTATCGATGCCGCGCCCGAGCACGGCGGCCAGGGCGAAGATCAACAGGATCCCGGGGATCGATGTGAAGACGTTGTAAACCCACTCCAGAAGGTCGCCGGTCTTGCCACCGGCATAGCCGGCCAGCGCGCCCAGCAGCGTGCCGATGATCGTCGCGACGAGCGCGGCAAACACGCCGACGAAAATCGAGATCTCCGCGCCCTTGATCGCCTTGGCAAGGACATCGCGCCCGAGCCGATCGCCGCCAAAAGGCAAGGTGTCCGCCCGCGGCGCCTCGGTGACCTTGATCTGCGAGGCGCGCTCTTCCCATTCCTTGTACTTGGGCGCCAGTGGATCGATGTCCGACAGGTCCACCGGCTTGGCGTCCTTGGCGACCACGCTGGCCAGCGCGTCGGCCGTGGAGACCTCCACGCGCGGACCCATGAAGGTCGGCGGCGCGTTGGGCACGCCAACTTCCTTCTGCCAGTCCTTGGCCACCAGGCCAATGGCGGCGGCCAGGATCAGCAGCAGGAAGAAGACGACGATGGCCAGCGAGACCATACCCACCTTGTCGTTGCGCAAGCGCCGCCATGCGGCCTTCCACACGCCAGGGGACTGCACCGGCGCCGCCGGCAGGGCCGCATCCGCGGCGATCGAGGAAATGCTCATCGCCGGCCTCCTACTTCAGCACCACACGGGGGTCGACGAACTTGTACAGCACATCGGCCACCAGATTGATCACCATGGTCAGCACGGCGAGGTAGATCGTCACCGCCTGGATCACCGGATAGTCGCTGCGGTTGACCGCCAGCAGCACCTCGCGCCCCAGGCCGGGAATCGAGAAGAACGTCTCGATCAGGAACGAGCCGACGAAGATGCCCGGCAACTGCACCGCGATGTTGGTGAGAATGGGAATCATCGCGTTGCGCAGCACATGCTTGAACAGGATCTTGTTCTCGTCCACGCCCTTGGCGCGTGCGGTGCGCACGTAGTCCTGGTTGATCTCGTCGAGGAAAAAGGTGCGGTACAGCCGCGTTTGCGGCGCCAGGCTGACGAAGGTCGCCAGCAGGACAGGCAGCACCGCGTAGGTGGTCAGATTGGTGATGAAGCTATCGCTCCAGCCCTGCACGGGGAACCAGCCGAGATAAAAGCCAAACAACCACTGGCCGACGATGATGTAGACAAGGAAGCTGATCGACAACATCACCGTGGTGATCACCATGATCATGCGGTCGGTGAGCGAGCCGCGCACGTAGGCCACCGCCATCGCGGCAATGATCCCCAGCACCACCTCGAGGATGAGGATGGGGATCATCACCGTGAGCGTGTTGGGCACGCGGTCGAGGAACATCTTGGCGACCGACTCACCGGTAGCCCAACTGTTGCCCCAGTTGAACGTGAAGATCTGCTTCACGAAGATCCATAGCTGCACCCAGACCGGCTCATTCAGACCCAGTTGGGTGCGGATCGCCTCGATCTGCTCCGGCGTGGCCAGCAGCCCGCCCAAAATTTCCGCCGGATCGCCACCGAAGAAGTGGAACAGGAAGAACACCAGAAGAATGACCCCGGCAAGCGTGGGGACCATCTGCCAGAGTCTGCGTAAGATATAGGCGGCCATGGTGTACGGGCTAACCCTTGTTCATCGTGCGTGCCATGGCAGGTGCAAGCTGCGGCCCGGGAACCAACGAGGACGAGCAGCGAACGAAAGGATCGTTGCGTCCATCGACAATCCGCAGTGCAACACCATGCAAGAGGCTTGCCGGGCGCGCGAAAGGCCGGGATTATGCCGCCGCCTTCGCCAAGGGCAAGCCAAGCAACCGCCCGCACTGTTCAATCCATGAAGCCTGTCTCCAATCGACGACGCGCCTTGACGCAGTCGCTGCTGGCCGCGCCGGTGGCCGCAACCCTGGGCGCGCCGCGCGCCCAAGCCCCTGCCAACGGCGCGCCGAAGGTGCTGCGCTACGCCTTTCGCGTGGCCGAAACCGGTTTCGATCCGGCGCAGATCAGCGATCTGTACTCCAACACCATCATCAGCAACATCTTCGATGCGCCGCTGACCTACGACTTCCTCGCGCGGCCGGCGAAGATCGTGCCGAACACAGCCGAGGGCCTGCCTGAGGTTTCGAGCGACTTCACGACGCTCACCTTCCGCATCCGTCCCGGCATCTACTTCCAGGACCACCCGGCGTTCAAGGGCGCGCGGCGCGAGTTGACCGCCGCCGACTACGTCTACTCGATCAAGCGCTACTACGACCCGCGCTTCAAAAGCCCGCGCTTTTATCTGCTCGACAACACCAAGATTCTCGGCCTGGCCGAGGTCCGTGCCGCCGCTCTCAAGTCCGGCCGCTTCGACTATGACGTCGAGGTCGAAGGCGTGCGCGCGCTCGACCGCTACACCTTGCGCGTGCGGCTGGGCGAGTCGAGCCCGCGCTTCTTTCAGTACTTCGCCGACAACTCGTTCCTCGGCGCGATGGCGCGCGAGGTGTGCGAGGCCAACGACGAGAAGACCATCATGGGCCAGCCGGTGGGCACCGGGCCGTATCGCCTGGTCGACTGGCGGCGCTCCTCGCGCATCGTGCTGGAGCGGCATCCCGGCTATCGCGATGAGGTCTACAACGCGCAGGCGCCGGCCGGCGACGCCGTCTCCGCCGCGATTGCCGAGCGCCTGCGCGGGCGCAAGCTGCCGCTGATCGACCGCATCGAGGTCTACATCGTCGAGGAAAACCAGCCGCGCTGGCTCGCCTTTCTCAACGAAGAGCACGATCTGGTCGACGAGGTGCCCTATGACCTGGCCGACATCGTGATCCCCAACGGCAGGCTGGCGCCGTCGCTGGTGCGCCGCGGCGTGCAGATGGATCGCGCGCCGCGCTCGGTGGTCGATGTGGCGATCTTCAATGTCGAGCATCCGCTGGTCGGCGGCTACACGCCCGACAAGGTGGCGCTGCGCCGCGCGATCTCGCTGGCCTACAGCGTGGAAGACGAAATCCGGCTGGTGCGCAAGGGCCAGTCGATCCCCGCGCAGTCGCCGGTGGCGCCGCTGGTCACCGGTTACGACCCCGCCTTTCGCAGCGAAATGGGGATCACCGATCGCGCCCGTGCCAAGGCGCTGCTTGATGCCTTCGGCTACGTGGACCGCGACGGCGACGGTTGGCGCGAGCAGCCAGACGGCAGCCCGCTCGTCCTGCAGATGGCCACGCAGACCGATGCGCTCTCCCGCGCGTTCGACGAGCAGTGGAAGCGCTCGATGACCGCGGTGGGCATCCGCATCGACTTCAAGCCGGCAAAATGGCCGGAGAACCTGAAGAACTCACGGGTCGGCAAGCTGATGATGTGGCGCGTGGGCTGGAGCGCGACGCAGCCCGATGGCGACACCTTCCTCGCACTCGGCTACGGCCCGAACAAGGGCCAGGCCAATCACGCGCGCTTCGACCTGCCCGCCTACAACGCCTTGTACGCCCGCCAGCGCGTGCTGCCCGACGGGCCCGAGCGTGAGCAGGTCTTTCACGACGCCAAGCGCTTGTTCGTCGCCTACGCACCCTACAGGCTGCTCGGTCACCGCATCGAAACCTCGGTGTCGCACCGCTGGTTGATCGGCTTCCGGCGCCATCCATTCATGCGTGACTTTTACAAGCACGTGGACATCGACCCTGCCTTGCGCGAGGGCGGCGGCGGGAGCGCCGCATGAGCGGCACGCCTCGTCGCAGCCGCGAAGGTGCAGGATCTTCTGGCGCAGGCGGCCCGCTGCACACCACGCAGCGCCGCGCGCTGCTGAAGGCTGGCGCGCTGGCGGCCAGCGGTCTTGCAACCGCCCC
The DNA here is from genome assembly GCA_020248785.1 of Burkholderiales bacterium. Lineage (GTDB taxonomy): Bacteria > Pseudomonadota > Gammaproteobacteria > Burkholderiales > Burkholderiaceae_F > JALHMQ01. The sequence goes on from JADCGX010000040.1 coordinate 28,560, forward strand.
CGTGCTCGCGCAGGACGGCGGCAAGAAGGTGCTGCGCTACGCCTTCGATCAGGCCGAGGTGGGCTTCGACCCTGCGGGACTGCAAGATCTTTACTCGCGCATCATCACCGCGCACATCTTCGAGGGGCTGTACGGCTACGACCATCTGGCGCGGCCGTACAAGATCAGGCCCGTCACGGCCGTGGCGCTGCCTGAAGTGTCGGACAACTTCCGGCGCTTCGTGATTCGGGTCAAGCCGGGTATCTACTTTCAGGACGACCCGGTCTTCAAGGGCAAGCCGCGCGAGCTGGTGGCCGAGGACTACGTTTACTCGATCAAGCGCTTCGCCGACCCGCGGTGGAAGGCGCCGGCGTATGCCTCCGTGCAAGAGCTGCGCATCATCGGCCTGCACCCGCTGCGCGAGGCGGCGCTCAAGACCAAGACGCCGTTCGACTACGACACCCCGATCGAAGGCATGCGCGCGCTGGACCGCTATACGCTTGAGTTCAGGTTGGAGCAGCCTTCACCGCGCTCACTGGTGCAGGTGCTGGCCACACCCGACCTGTGGGGCGCAGTGGCGCGCGAGGTGATCGAGGCCGCCGGCGACAAGACCATGGAGCGCCCCGTCGGCACCGGCCCGTTTCGCCTGGCCGCCTGGACACGCTCGGCACGCGTGGTGCTCGAACGCAATCCCACCTATCGCGAGGTCCGCTACGACGCCGAGCCCAATGCCGACGACGCCGAGGGCCAGGCGCTGCTGGCGCGCTTCAAGGGCCAGCGGCTGCCGATGGTCGATCGGGTGGAGATCTCGATCATCGACGAGCAGCAGCCGCGCTGGCTTTCGTTTTTGGACGAGCAGCACGACCTTCTGGAACGCCTGCCGTTCGAGTTCATCAACTTGGCCGCACCCAACGGGCGGGTGGCGCCCGGGCTCGCGGCGCGCGGGATTCAAATGAGCCGCAGCCTAAATTCGGATGTGTTCTACACGTTCTTCAACATGGACGACCCCGTGGTGGGCGGCATGGCACCAGAAAGGGTTGCGCTGCGGCGCGCGATTGGACTGGCGATCGACATCGATCAGGAAATCCGCCTGTTCTGGCGCGGTCAGGCGATCCCCGCTCAGTCGCCACTGGCACCGCATACCAGCGGATACGACCCGCGCTTTACGAGCGAGAGCGGCCAGTACGACCTGCCGCGCGCGCGGGCCCTGCTCGACACCTTTGGCTACGTGGATCGCAATGGCGATGGCTGGCGCGAACAGCCCGACGGAACACCGCTCGTGCTGCAATGGGCCACCACTCCCGACCAGCGGGCGCGCAGTCGAGACGAGTTGCGTCGCAAGGACATGGACAAGCTCGGCCTGCGGGTCGAGTTCAAGACGGCCAAGTTTCAGGAGAATCTGAAGAACGCGCGCGCCGGAAAGCTGGCCATCTGGACTCTCGGGGCCAGTTCCGCCTCGCCCGATGGTCTGCCAGCGCTCGACCGAGGCAGCAGCAACGCGATCGGCGGGCAGAACATGGCGCGCTTTCGCGATGAGCGGTTCGATCGCATCTATACGGAGCTGCGCCAGATTCCCGACGGCCCTGAACGCGAGAAGCTGTTCTTCGAAGCCAAGCGGCTGCTTGCTGCCTATGCCCCGTACAAAGTTCACGTGCATCGCATCCTGACCGACTTCTGGCACCCGTGGTTGCACGGCTACCGCCGCCCGCTGTTCTGGCAGACCTGGTGGCAGTACGTCGACATCGATACGCAGGCCCAGCGCAAGGTGGCTGGATGAAGCGGCGCGCAATGTTGCAGGCGGCAACGGCTGGCGGTGCGGTCGTGGCGTTGTCTGGCGCGGCAGGAGATGCGACGGCCGCTGCGCCTGGTGCGAAGAAGCGCCTGCGCTGGGCGTTCGTCGCTGCTGAGACGGGTTTCGATCCGGCGCAGATCGTCGACCTGTACTCGAACTATGTCGTCGCGCTCATCTACGAATCGCCGCTGCAGTTTGATTACCTGGCGCGCCCTGCGCGGATCATCCCGCGTACCGCGACGGCACTACCGAAGGTGGCAGCCGACTTCCGGTCGTTCATCGTCCGCATTCGGCCGGGAGTCCTGTTTCAGGATCACCCCGCCTTCAATGGAACCCCGCGTGAGCTGACGGCCGCGGACTACGTTTATGGGGTCAAGCGCCTGGCCGATCCGCGCTGGAAGGCACCGCTATGGACCTCTATCGAGGGACAGAAGATCGTCGGGCTGGCGCAGCTGCGGCAGGCGGCACTGGCGCCGGGCGGACGGTTCGACTATGACCGGTCCATCGATGGGTTGCGCCTGCTGGACCGTTACACGTTTGAAGTGAGGCTGGCGGAGCCGTCGCCCCGCTTCGTCGAGTTCTTCACCGATGCGCGCTATTGGCCGGGCATCGCGCGCGAGGTCGTCGAGGCCGCACCTGACGAGACGATGGCGCGCCCGGTGGGCACCGGCCCATTTCGGCTGGCTCAATGGACGCGCTCATCGCGCATCGTGCTGGAGCGCAATCCGACGTTCCGGGACGAGTTCTACGCTGCCGAACCGCCTGCGCAAGACACTCGCGCACAGCAGATCGCGGGCAAGCTGCGCGGCCGCAAGCTGCCGATGATCGACGAGATCCAGTTCGATGTGATCGAAGAGAGCCAACCACGCTGGCTGTCGTTCTTGAACAGCGATCACGACACCGTCAACGTCCCGCTCGAATTCATTCAATTGGCCGCACCGGGCGGCAACCTTGCACCATCGCTGGCCAAGCGCGAAATCGAGCTGGATCGGATTGTCAACCCGGACATCGTTTACACGTACTTCAACATGGACGATCCGCTGGTCGGTGGACTGTCGCCCGAGCGCGTCGCCCTGCGCCGCGCCATCAGCCTCGCCTATGACACCGAGGCTGAAAAGCGCGACATCCGCCGAGGCGCCTTTGTGCTGGCCAACGCGTCGATCCCGCCCTATACCTCCGCGTTCGACCCGGACTTCTTGTCCGAGATGAACCGGTACGACCCGGCGCGCGCCAAGGCCCTGCTGGACACCTATGGCTTCGTCGACCGCAATGGGGACGGTTGGCGCGAGAATCCGGACGGTAGCCAGCTCGTGCTGCGCATGGCAACCCAAGGGTCGCAGATCGATCGCCAGTTCAACGAGCTTTGGAAGCGCTCGATGAACGCAGTTGGCCTGAACATGCAGTTCGACGTCGGCCAGTGGCCAGAACAGTTCAAGCAAGCCCGGGCCGGCAAGCTGATGATGTGGATGCTGGGCGGAACCGCGGCGGTCATGGACGCCGACGACTTCGTCGGCATCGGCCACAGCGCAAACATTCCTGGATCAAATTACGCGCGCTATCGCAACCCTGCTTTCGACCAGCTTTACGGACGCCAACGCCCGCTGCCCGACGGCCCCGAACGCATGGCCTTGTTCCGCGAGATGCAGCGGATCTTGCTCGCCCACATGCCATACAAGGTGCATGGGCACCGCATCCTCAACGATGTCTCGCATCCCTGGCTGATCGGCTATCGGCGCCATCCATTCGCGCGCGACTTCGGCAAGTGGATCGACCTTGATGTCGGCTTGCGCACCAAGCTGAAAGGCTGACGTGGCGCCGCCACGCCGTCAAGTGATGCAGGCCGGTGCGGCGCTGCCGCTGGCAGCGGCGCTGGCGCCGGCCCATGCGGCAGCGCCGGGCCGGCAGGCAAGCACCAGCACAGCCATCCGCACCCTGCGCCTGCCCTTCGAAATCGCCGAAACGAGCTTCGACCCCGCCGCGATCCAGGACAGCTACTCGCGGCAGATCACCGGCCATATCTTCGAAGCGCCGCTGGAGTACGACTACTACGCGCGCCCGGCCCGGCTGCGGCCCTGCACGCTGGCCGCGCTGCCCGAGGTCTCCGCCGACTTTCGCAGCTTCACGCTGCGACTGACAGCCGGCATCCTGTTCGCCGACGATCCGGCCTTTGGTGGCAAGCCGCGCGAGCTCGTTGCCGCTGACTATGTGTACGCATGGAAGCGGCTGTACGACCCGCGCTGGAAGAGTCCGATGCTGTTCGTGCTCGAGCCGGCCCGCCTGCTGGGGCTCGATGCGCTGCGCAAACAGGCGCTGGACACACGTCAACCGTTCGACTACGACCGCCCGGTCGAGGGGCTGCGCGCGCTCGACCGCTACACGCTGCAGATCAAGCTGGCTGAGCCGGCACCGCGCTTTCCTTACTTGCTCGCCGACCAGTCGGTCTTCGGCGCCGTGGCGCGCGAAGTGGTGGAGCGCTATGGCGACACGATTGGCGAGCATCCCGTGGGCACCGGACCGTTCCGCTTGGCGGCTTGGACGCGCTCATCGCGCATCGTTCTCGAGCGTAATCCGCAGTACCGCGAGCGGCGCTGGGACTTCGAGATCGCGCCCGAGCTGCTCGCCGCCCAGCCGCTGCTGGCGCGCGATGCCGAGCGCCTGCGCGGCCGGCGCCTGCCGCTGGTCGATCGGGTGGAGGTCAGCGTGATCGACGAAGGCCAGCCGCGCTGGCTGAGCTTTGCCGGCGGCGACCAGGACTTCATGCGCGTACCGAACGAAATGGCGCCGCTGATCGCGCCCGGCGGACAGATCGCACCGTTTCTCGCGCAGCGTGGCGTGCGGCTGGTGCGCACGCCCATGGCCGACATCGCACTCGCGTACTTCAACATGGAGCACCCGCTGGTCGGCGGCATGACGCCCGAGAAAGTGGCGCTGCGCCGCGCGGTCTCGCTGGCGTTCAACCGCGCGGAGTATGTGCGCGCGGTGTTCAACGACTCGGCCGTGATCGCGCAGGCGCCGCTGGCGCCCGGCACCTTCGGTCATGACCCGGCACTGCGCAGCGCCCTCGGTGACAGCGATCTGGCGCGCGCCAAGGCGCTGCTCGACACCTACGGCTATCTCGACCGCGACGGCGACGGCTGGCGCGAAACGCCCGACGGCGCGCCCCTGGTGCTCGAAATGGCCTCCACCAGCAGTCAACTCGACCGCAAGCAGAACGAGCAATGGCGCCGCTTCATGGCCGCTGCGGGCCTGCGCATCGAATTCCGCATCGCCCAGTGGCCAGAGCTGCTCAAGCAGTCGCTCGCCGGCAATCTGATGATGTGGAGCTTCTCGTGGCAGCTCACGGAACCGGACAGCGATCTGCTGCTTGGCATGGCCTACGGTCCCAACCGCGAGCAGTCCAACGACGCGCGCTTTGCGCTGGCCGCCTATGACCGCCTGTACGAGGCGCAACGGCGCCTGGCCGACGGGCCCGAGCGCCTGGCGCTGCTGATGCAGATGACGCGCCTGCTGGCCGCTTATATGCCCTACCTTTTGTTCCTGCACCGCATTCGTCTGGACGTGGCACAGCCCTGGGTGGCCGGCTATGCGCGCAATCCATTCACCGAGGTGTGCTGGCATCTGATCGACGTCGATCCGGCCGCGCGCGCGGCGGCGGCCTGATGTCGCTGGCCGCCGTCGTGCGCTGGTCCCTGCTCGGGCAACTGCTGCTCGGCGCCCTCATCGCCTACGGGCTGATCCCCGCGCACTGGCCCGCCTGGATGGCCCTGCCGCTCGGCGTCTTGCCGCCCGTCATCGGCACCGTGCTCGTGCTGGCGATCGAACTGCTGGTGGGAGCCATTGCTGATCCGCGCCGGCCGCGCACCTCGTTCGCGCATGTGCTGCGCGTGTGGCTCGGCGAGAGCATCGTGTCGCTGCGTGCCTTTGGCTGGCGGCAGCCCTTTGCGGCGGGCTTCGCCGAACCCCCGCGCCTGCACGACCCGCGGCGGCCCGCGGTCCTGCTGATCGCGGGCTATGTATGCAATCGGGCAGCCTGGACTGGTCTGCTGCGCAGCGGTCTGCTGTCGAAGTACAACGTGGCCACCGTCAACCTGCGACCGGTGTTCGGCAGCATCGACCTGTATGCCGACGAGATTCACGCCGCGGTCGAGGCATTGCGCGCGGAAACCGGCGCGCAGCGAGTCATCCTCGTGGGTCACAGCATGGGCGGTCTGGCGGCGCGCGCCTACCTGCGCCGGCACGGCAGCGAGGCGGTGGTCCGCGTGATCACGCTGGCCACGCCGCATCACGGCACCATTTTCGGCGCGCTCGGCCACGGCGCCAACGCGCGCGAAATGCGCAAGGACTGCAAGTACCTGACCACTCTCGCGGGCGCCGAGACCGCGGCGCTGCGCCGGCGCTTCGTGTGCATCGCCACGCTGGACGACAACCTGGTGGTGCCGCGCACGAGCCCGCTCATGCCCGACGCCGAGCATCACCTGCTGGACGGTGTAGGCCATCTTGCGCTGATCGAAGATCCGCGTGCCTGGCGGCTGATCGTGCAGGCGATCGAAGCGACGCGACCGGACGACATCGAGGCTGCACGGGCCGCGTAGTCGCCATCAACAACCACACGGCCCACCGGCGGCGTTGCTGGCACAAGCTGGCCGCGCTAGCCGCGGCTCGACGCGGCGGCGTTGGCCGCAGCGGAGGCCGTGCGTTGGCGGCGCACCTCCACCGATGACACCTTCATCATCTGGCGATACTTCGTGACCGTGCGGCGCGCCACATGCAGTCCTTGCCGACGCAGCAGACGCGCGATCTCGGCATCCGACAGCGGCGTCTTCATGTCCTCGGCGGCGATGAGATTCTTGATCGCCCCGCGAATTTCGGTGGCCGCGACCGGGCCGCGTACGCGGCGCAGCCCGTTTTCCGCGCGTTGCTGGCGGCCGTCGGCAGCGCGCGCAGCCGCACTCGCATCACGGAGGGCGACTTCGTTCCAACGCGACGGCTGACGCGCGTGTTGATCGCTGCGGCCGAGCGCGGCGCGGTCGTTCGACTCGTCCTGCCCTGCTGCTTCGACATGCTGGCCGCGCTGCGCACGGGCCGTCGCACGACGGCCGACGGCTCACGCGGGTCATCTGCATCGACGAACACTGCGAGGCGCCGCCGCATTCGAAGACCATAGCGATCGATGGGGTGTGCGCAAACTCCGGCACGCACAGCTTTCTATCTCGCAACTGCGTGCACTCTCAGGGGGCCGTCGTGAGCGTGTTGTCGGCCAGCCTCGCGCGCAAGCCCGAAACGATCTTTCAGCGCGCTTTCGCTCCGCATCACGAGGTCGCCCGGACGGCCTGGCAGTCGCGCGCCCCGCGTCGCGCAGCCGCGCACCGTTCGTGCGCTTCGCGCTCGCGGGCGTTCCGCCCCAACATGCCTGCATGATCCTGCTGGGCGCCATCTGCGGCACGCATGTGCGCTTTGGCTTGGTGGCCAGGGGAGCGCTGCGCGATGTGCGCGTCATGCGCGTGGCCGAGCACGCGCAGGCAGGCGAGGCGCTGGCGCTGTATCTGCAACAGGCGGGCGCGCCGCGGATCGAGCGCGCCGCGCTTGCCATCGCCGGCAGCGTGGATGGCGGTCGCGTCCGCCTGACCAACGGTGCCTGAGACATCTCGCGCGCCGAACTTGGGCAACAACTCGGCGCGGCCGATGTCCTGCTCCTTGACGACTTCGAGGCGCTTGCGTGGGCCCTGCCGCATCTGCGCGACAACGCGCTGCTGCATCTCGGCGGGGGTCAGGTCGATCCGCGCCAGCCGCTGGCGGTGCTTGGACCCGGGACCGGTCTCGGGGTTGCCGCCTGCATTCCCAATGGCGCGGGCGGTTGGATTCCGCTGGCCACCGAGGGCGGCCACGTGACGCTGGCGCCGGCCGATGACTTCGAGTCGGAAGTCCTGCGCGCAGTGCGCGCCGACTTGCAGCATGTCTCGGCGGAGCGCCTGCTGTCCGGCATCGGCCTGCCGCGCTTGCATGCGGCCATCGTTACGGTGCGCGGTCGGCCGCAGGGGGCGCTGACGCCAGAGGACATCACCGCGCGCGCGCTCGCTAAGTCCGATGCGCTCTGCGTGGCCGCGCTCGACACCTTATGCGCGATGCTTGGGACGGTCGCAGGCAACCTCGCCCTGACCCTCGGCGCGCGCGGCGGCGTTTTTGTCGCCGGTGGCATCGCGCGGCGCCTGCGCTCGGTGCTGCCGGCCTGCCGCTTCAGGGCGCGCCTTGAAGCGAAGGGTCGCTTCGCGTCGTGTCTGGCACCCGTGGCCACAGAGCTGATCGTCGCCGATCACGCGGCGCTGGTCGGCTGTGCCGCGGCGGCCGGGGTGCCCCTGCACGGCTGAGCTTGGACCTCCTTGAGTACACCATGGCAAGCGCCGGGCGCCCCGACTCCCCGCGGCGGCGCGGCGCGTGATCGCCTAAACTGCGGCCTCGTTCACCCTCCTCGGAGACGGGCGTCCTGCGCTGGCTGCCCGAGCCCGAACGCTGCTCCATGACTGCCCGCCTGATCGACGGCAAGGCGCTCGCCGCCCAGTTGCGCGCCGCGCTCGCCCCCCGCATCGTCGCGCTGCGCGAGCGCGGCGTGCAGCCCGGCCTGGCCGTGCTGCTGGTGGGCGATGATCCAGCCTCGGCCGTGTACGTGCGCAACAAGATCAAGGCCTGCGAAGACACAGGCATTCGCTCGGTGTTCGAGCACCTGCCGGCCGGCAGCAGCCAGGACGCATTGCTGCGCAAGGTGCGTGCGCTGAACCAAGATGCCCGGGTGCACGGCATCTTGGTGCAGATGCCGCTGCCCAAGCCGCTTGATGGCCAGGCGGTCGTCGAGGCGATCGCATTCGACAAGGACGTGGATGGCCTGCACGCCACCAACGCCGGCCTGACCCTCATGGGCCAGCCGCACTTCCGCTCCTGTACGCCCTATGGCGTGATGAAGATGCTGGAGTCGATCGGTGTCGATCCCGCCGGCAAGCATGCTGTCGTGATTGGCCGGTCCAACATGGTCGGCAAGCCCATGGCGATGCTGCTGCTGTCGGCCAACGCGACCGTAACGCTGTGCCACAGCGGCACCAAGGATCTGGCCTCGATCACGCGCCAGGCCGACATCCTGGTGGCGGCGGCTGGTCGACGTGGGCTGGTCACCGCCGACATGGTCAAACCAGGTGCCGTGGTGATCGACGTTGGCACCAACAAGACACCCGAAGGCAAGCTGGCTGGCGACGTGGACTTCGAAGCGGTGAAGTCGGTGGCCGGCTGGATCTCGCCGGTGCCCGGCGGCGTGGGACCGATGACGATCGCCATGCTGCTCGTCAACACCGTCGAAGCGGCCGAGCGCGCCGCGCGCTCGCAGGGCCGGTGATGCCGCTGGATACCCGCCCCAATCCCCTGCTGCACCTGACCGGGCTGGCGCAGTTCGACGCGGTCGAGCCGGGCCACATCACGCCCGCCGTGGACGCGCTGCTCGCCGAGTGCCGCCGGGTCATGGCGCAGGTGACGAGCAGCGCCGTGGCGCCCGACTGGCGCAGCGTGGTCGAGCCGCTGGATGACGCCATCGAGCGCCTGGGCCGCGCGTGGGGCACGGTGTCGCACATGAATGCCGTGGTCGACACGCCCGCACTGCGCGAGCAGTACAACCTCAACCAGCCCAAGCTCACCGCGTTCTGGACCGAGCTGTCGCAGAACGAGGCACTGTATGCGCGCTACAAGGCAATCGCGGCGCGGCCTGATTTCGCGGCGTGGTCGCCAGCGCGGCGCAAGGTGATCGACAACGAACTGCGCGACTTTCGCCTCGGGGGCGCGGAGCTCGCGCTGCGCGACAAGGAGCGGCTCAAGCAGGTTCGCGAGCGGCTGTCGCAGCTGTCGACACGCTTTGCCGAGAACGTGCTCGACGCCACCAACGCGTTTGCTCTGCACATCGATGACGCGGACGCGGCACGCCTGGCCGGCGTGCCGGACGACGTGCTGCAGATGTACCGCGAGGCCGCGCAGGCCGGTGGCAAAGGCGGCTACAAGATCACGCTGCATTATCCGAGCTACTACCCCATTCAGCAGTACGCCGACGACCGCGGGCTGCGCGAGCAGCTGTATCGCGCCTACACCACGCGCGCGGCCGAGTTCGGCAAGCCCGAGTGGGACAACGGCCCGCTGATGCTGGAAATCCTGAACCTGCGGCGCGAGAAGGCGCAGTTGCTCGGCTACGCCAACTTCGCCGAACTGTCCCTGGTGAGCAAGATGGCGCGCTCACCGCAGGAGGTCGCGGATTTTCTGGGTGACCTTGCGCGGCGGGCCCGACCGCACGCGGAGCGCGACATGCAGGAGCTGCGTGAGTTCGCGGCACGCGAGCTCAAGCTGCCCGACCTGCAGGCCTGGGACGTCGCCTATGCGACGGAAAAGCTGCGCGAGGCGCGCTATGCGTACTCGGAGCAGGAGCTCAAGCAGTACTTCCCGGAAGAGCGCGTCCTGGCCGGTCTGTTCCGCGTGATCGAGACGCTGTTTTCTGTCGTGATCCGCGAGGACAAGGCCCCGGCGTGGCATCCGGAGGTGACGTTCCATCGGATCGAGTCGCTGGCGGGCGAGCTGATCGGCCAGTTCTACCTGGACCTGTATGCCCGCGACCACAAGCAGGGTGGCGCCTGGCAGGACGACGCGCGCTCGCGTCGTGCGGTCCGGCGTCGCGTGCAGACACCGGTGTCCTACCTCACCTGCAACTTTACGCGGCCCATTGGCGGCAAGACGGCGCTGTTCACGCATCACGAGGTGCTGACGCTGTTCCACGAATTCGGCCACGGCCTGCATCACATGCTCACTCGCGTGGACGAGATGTCGGTGTCCGGCATCCGCGGCGTGGAGTGGGACGCGGTGGAACTCCCCAGCCAGTTCATGGAGAACTTCTGCTGGGAATGGGAGGTGCTGCAGCTTCTCACCGCGCACGTTGACAGCGGTGCGCCGTTGCCACGCGCCCTGTTCGACAAGATCATCGCGGCGCGTAACTTCCAGAGCGGCATGCAAATGGTCCGCCAGATCGAATTCGGGCTGGCGGACCTGCGCCTGCATACGGCCTTCGATCCTGCCGCGGCGTCCGTGGCGCAGGTCACCGCCGTCATGGAGCAGGTGCGCAAGGAGGTCGCGGTCGTTCACCCACCTGCCTACAACCGCACGCTCAATGGCTTCACCCACATCTTTGCCGGCGGCTACGCGGCTGGTTACTACAGCTACAAGTGGGCCGAGGTGTTGTCGGCCGACTGCTATGCCGCGTTCGAGGAGCGGGGTCATCCGCTGGACGCGCAGACAGGCGAGCATTTTCATCGCAGCATCCTGGCCGTGGGAGGCAGCCGACCGGCAATGGAGTCCTTCCTTGAGTTTCGCGGGCGGCCGCCGAAGATCGATGCATTGCTGCGCCACAACGGCATGAATGGGTGACTCGCCGATGTCTCCTCTGCTGCGTGCCCTGACCGCAAATCGGATTCGCGTATCGCTTGGCCGTTTGCTGGCTGGCCTGCTTGCCCTCACGCTGCTTGCGCCCGGGCTGGCGCTGGCGCAGTACAAGTGGATCGATTCGCGCGGGCAGGTGAACTACGGCGACAGCCCGCCTCGCGATGCACGCAACGTCGAACGCGTGAACGCGCCGGGCGTCGATCCAGCCGACCCGCAATCCGGTCTGCCTTTCGAGGTACGACGCGCCGCGCAGAGCTTCCCGGTGACGCTTTACACGACCGCCCCTTGCGCGGCTTGCGAGCAGGCGCGAGACATGTTGCACTCGCGCGGCGTTCCGTTTTCGGAGCGGACGATCACCAGCGCCGAGGAAGCCGCGGAGGCGCGCAAGATCGGCGTGGGCTCCGCGGTGCCTGTCCTTGCCGTAGGGCGTCAGATGATTCGCGAACCTGACTTCGCCCAGTGGAACCGAATGCTCGACGACGCCGGCTATCCACGCAATGCGAGCCTGCCGCGCAGCTTCCAGAACCCGCCGCCACGCCCGCTGATCGAACGGCCCGCCAAGCCCGAGGCCCCAGCAGCCGACCGTCCTACGGGCTGAGACTTGCAGCTCGCCACCTGGAACGTCAACTCGCTGAAGGTGCGCCTGCCGCACCTGCTGGACTGGCTCGCGCAGCATCAGGCTGACATCGTCTGCCTGCAGGAAACCAAGCTCACCGACGACAAGTTTCCCGTGGCCGAACTGCGGGCAGCCGGGTATCACAGCCACTTCAGCGGTCAGAAGACCTACAACGGCGTGGCGGTGCTGCTGCGCGAAGCGAGCGCGCCGCCCGGCGCGGACGTGCAGATCGGCATCCCCGGGTTCGAGGACGAGCAAAAGCGCGTCCTGTCGGTCACGGTGGGGGAATTGCGCGTTGTATGCACCTATTTTCCCAACGGCCAGGCGGTGGGTACCGACAAGTACGCCTACAAGCTGCGCTGGCTTGGGGCACTACGCGACTGGCTGCGCGGTGAGCTCGCTGCCCGGCCGCAGCTCGCGCTGCTGGGCGACTACAACATCGCACCCGAGAACCGCGACGTGCATGACCCGGCCGCCTGGAAGGAGCAAGTACTGTTCTCGGAGCCCGAAAAGCACGCCTTCCGTGAGCTTGTCGCACTCGGCCTGACGGACAGCTTCCGCCTGTTCGAGCAGCCCGAGCGCAGCTACACATGGTGGGATTACCGCATGCTCGCGTTCCGCCGCAAAATGGGCCTGCGCATCGACCACATCCTGTTGTCCGCACCGCTGGTGTCACGCTGCACCGCCTGCACCATCGACATCGAGCCGCGCAAGCGCGAGCAGCCGAGCGATCACGCGCCCGTCATCGCCACGCTCGCCGACTAGCCCTTCAGCCCGCGCTCGAAGCACACGCTGGTCGGATCGTCCACATAGGGACCAAATGCCGCGATGCGTGCGAAGCCGCAGGCGGCGTACAGGGCGATCGCCTCCGGCTAGCGGTTGCCGGTCTCCAGCCGCACGCGCTGATAGCCGAAGCGCCCGGCCTCGCTTACGAGATGGTCGACGATGGCGCGTGCCACGCCTTGGCGGCGCGCTGCCCGGCGCACGAACATCCGCTTGATCTCGGCGGTCGTTGCGTCGAGCGGCCGCAGCGCGCCGCGGCCCACCACCGCATCGCCAAGATGCGCCAGGACGAAGCTCGCGCGCGGGACAATGGGTGCGTTGGTCGGGGCCGGCGCGCCGGCGACGAAGAACTCCGGGTAGCGCAGGCGCGCTTCGGCGGCGGCTTCGGCAATCAAATCCAGCGCCGCACGACCAAACGGATCGGCCGCCGCCACCGTGAGGCGCGCGCCCCTCATGCGCCCGGCGTTGCCTTGCCCGCCAGTTCTCGCTTGCGTCGATGCGGTGCCAGCACCTGCGTGTTGAGCCAGTGCATGAACTGGCCCGCCATGCGCTCCGTGCGGCGCTCCAGCCAGGCGCGCAGGCCGCGCTCGGTAAAGCACAGGAGTTGCGTGCCTGGCGCGGCGCGCAGACCGTCGCGCCCCGCGATCAACCGCAGTCGCTCGCGATTACGCGCATGGCCCTGCAGGCCAAAGACATCGAGGACATCGTCGGCCGCGAACCAGGCCTGCCCCTCGTCAGCGAACAGGATCCGGACTTGTCGTCCGTCGAACTCGTAGTAGGCACCCTGCCACGGCTCATGCGGCCCGTGCTTCATCTGCTGCCACAGCCAGCGCACCAGACGCCAGAGCGGAAAGAGCAGCGCCACGGCGGCGAGCAGCGCGAAAAACGGCGCATGCGCGGGCGCGATGCCACGCAACAGCCACAGCACGACGATCCCGAGCAGCAGACCGCTGCCGATCCAGCCGGCGCGCAGGGACCGCGCGTCAGGGTCATCGGGCAGCTTGGGCAGCGGAGGCAGTTTGCTCGGCATCACGCCGATTCTGGCGCAAGATGCCGGGCAAGCGTGCTGGGTCGTTCTTCTAGTCGTGCGGCTTGGCCGGCTGCGCCGGTAGCGGCACGGCACCCATCCCTGGCTGCGCGCGCTTGAACCAGCGCTTTTCCCACGCGTCGAGGTAGGAGTAAATCACGGGCACCACCACGAGCGTCAACAGGGTGGACGTGATGACACCGCCGATGATCGCGCGGCCCATGGGCGCCTGCTGCTCGGCGCCCTCGCCCAGCCCGAGTGCCAGCGGAAGCATGCCGAAGATCATGGCCGCGGTGGTCATCAGGATCGGACGCAGCCGCACCTGGCCGGCGGCGAGGAGTGCTTCGGAGCGGCTCATGCCCTGGCGCTGGCCCTGGTTGGCGAAGTCAACAAGCAAAATGGCGTTCTTCGTCACGAGGCCCATCAGGAAGACGATGCCGATCATCGAAAAGATGTTCTGCGTCGTACCGGTGACCAGCAGCGCCAGCATCACGCCCACGATCGACAGCGGCAGCGATACCATGATGGCCAGCGGCTGGATGAAGCTGCCGAACTGCGAGGCCAGCACGATGTAGATGAAGATCACCGCCAACGCGAGGGCGCCGACGATCGCGCTGAACACTTCCTGCTGGTCCTTGATCTGACCGCCGACGTCGAAGCGCAGGCCGGGCGGCAGCTGGTAGCTCTTGACCAAGTCCTGCACTTCCTTGCCCGCGTCGCCCGAGGGCCGGCCCTGTACGTTGGCGAACAGCGCAACCCGCCGCGTCAGGTCCTGGCGCCGGATGTTCTGCGGGTTGAAGGTGGACTCCACGGTGGCGATCGCACGCAGGGGCACGACCTCGGCCGAGCCGTCGGGCAGCGTGCGTCCGGTCGCGATGTTCAGACCCGAGATGTCATCGACCACCGAGCGGCTCGAGCGCGGCACCTGGGTGATGACCTCGTAGTTCTGGCCATCGGGAGCGAGCCAGTAGCCCGACAGTTCACCGCCCACGAATGCACGCAGCGTCGATCCGATTTGCGCGTGCGTGATCCCAAATTCGGCCGCCAGCTCGGGCTTCAGCCGCACCGACAGCGCCGGCGTACCCTCCTTGACCGAGATCTCGACGTCGGTGATGCCGCGAATCTGCATCACCTTGGTCTTGAGGTCCGCGATCACGCGGTTCATCTCGGCGTCATTGTTCCCAAGCAGCGCGACATAGATCGGGCCGCCGCCACCGACCCTCATCTCCACGCCGGGGATCCGCGCCACGCGCGCCCGGATCGCCTGCTCGATCTCTTTCTGCGTGCGCGCGCGCTCGTTGCGTGGCACCAGCAGGATGTTGATGCGGGCGGTGTTGCGTCCCTCGCCCCCACCGATGAACGCGTTGACCGTACGGATCTCCGGGAACTCGCGCAACGCCTCCTCAACCCGCTTCACGCGCTCGCTGGCGTAGTCGAGGCTCGATCCCACCGGCATCGTCAGTTGCACGTTGGTAAAACTCTGGTCGATCTGCGGCTGCAACTCCGTGCCCACGAGCCCGGCAATCGGGATGCTGATGAGGAAGCTGGCAGTGGCCAGCCAGAGGGTGACACCGCGGGGCGTTAGCGTGGCGATGCGCAGCCTCAACGCGCCGACATCGCGGTGCCGGATCGCACGCCACAACGAGACCGCGGGCACCCCAAGGCGCCTCTCGGTGCCGGGGATGCGAAAGCCCAGCGAGTAGCGCCGCGCGGACAGGGCCCAGCCGAGCAGCTTGCCGTACCAGATGTGCCAGCGCTCGACCCAGCCGTCGAACACGCGCAGCACGCTGCCGAGCACCGGCAGATTGCGCGCACCCTCGGGCGGGTCCTTCCAGACCGACGACAGCATGGGGTCGAGCGTGAAGCTCACGAACAGCGACACCAGCACGGCCACCACGACCGTGATGCCAAAGGCATAGAAGTACTTGCCGACCATGCCGCCCATGAAGGCGATCGGCACGAAGACCGCGACGACCGAGAAGGTGGTGGCCAGAACTGCCAGGCCAATCTCGTCCGTGCCCTCGCGGGCGGCCGTGTAATGGTCCTTGCCCATGTGCAGGTGGCGCACGATGTTTTCGCGCACCACGATGGCGTCGTCGATCAGCAGGCCGATGCACAGCGACAGCGCCATCAGCGTCATGTAGTTGAGCGTGAAGCCGAAGGTGTACAGGGCGATGAAGGTGGCGATCACCGCGATCGGCAGCGTCAGCCCGGTGATCACGGTGCTGCGCCAGCTGCCGAGGAACAGGAACACGATGAGCACCGTCAGCAGCGCGCCCTCGACGATGGTGCGCTTGACGTTGTTGACCGAGCGCTCGACGAAGTCAGCCGAGGCCCACATGAACTTGAGCTCCGCGCCGGGCGGCAGCTGCGGCTGCATCTCGCGCGCGGCCTCCTTCAGTGCCCGGCCCACCTCGATGAGGTTGGCATCCTGCGCCTTGTAGACCCAGAAGCCGATCGAGGGCCGGCCGTCGACGCGCGAGATCGAGTTGCTCTCGCGCTCGGTGTCGAGCACCTGCGCGACCTGCGACAGCAGGATCGGCGCGCCGCCCTTGCGGGCGACGATGATGTTGCCGAAGTCGGCCGCCGAGCGCACCCGGCCGTCCACGCGCACGATGGCGTCCGAGGTCGTCGACGTGATGAGCCCCACCGGCACGCTCACGTTGGCGTTGCGCAGCGCCTGCACAACCTGGTCGACGCTGACGCCAAAGGCCACCAGCTTCGACGGCTCCACCTGCACCTGGATCTGGCGCGTCACGGTGCCGCCAAGATCAACGCGGCCCACACCGTTGACGCGCTCGAAGCCCTTTTGCACCACCTGCTCGGCCACCGTCGTCAACGCGCGCTGCGACGGTCCATCGCCGACCAACGCAAAGGTCGCCACCGGCTGCTCGTTCTCGCCGCCGCCGGCACGCTGCACGACCGGGTCTTTGGCGTCGCGCGGAAAGCCGGCACGGATCTGGGCGATCTTGTCGCGTGTCTCCTGCAGCACGCGGTCGGAATCGACGTCGAGCCGAAACTCGATCCAGGTCAGCGAACGGCCTTCATCGGAGCGGCTGAGGATGCGCTTGACGCCCGCCACCGTGTTGACGGCGTTTTCGACCGGCTTGGTGATGTCGTTTTCCACCTGCTCGGGCGACGCGCCGGGATAGCTGACCCAGATCTGCACCATGGGCAGTTCGATGTCCGGCATGGCCTCCACGCGCAGCTTGTTGTAGGAGAAGATGCCCAGCACCAGCAGGGCCACCATCACCATGGCCGCGAAGACCGGGTGATGGATCGCGACGCGTGTCATCCACATGGGCGGCGCCTCGGGTCTAATTGACTGCCGCCGCCGGCTTGGCAACAGCCGGCCTGGCGGGCTCGGTCTCGGCCATGCGCGCCTCGCCAGGCGCGCTGCCGATGACCTTGGCGGCCAGCCCGTCGCGCAGGTTGTCGAACTTGGTGGCGATCACCCGATCGTCCGCCGACAGGCCGGTCTTGACCTCCACCATCTGCGCGCGCTCGTCGCGGCGGCCCAGGGTCACCGGCTGCTTGCGCAACGTGCCACTGGCCAGTACCCAGACGAAATCCTGCCCATTGTCGTTGCGCAACGCCGCCGCAGGCAGGGCCGGCACCGGCCGCTCACCACCCACGTGCAGGTAGACCTTGGCAAACATCCCGACGCGCAGGACCGTGTCGTCGTTGGGCAGCGAAACGAAGAAGTTGATCGACCGTGTGCCCGGTTCCGCGCTCGGATTGATGCGCTCGACCCGACCCTCGAACTGCCGGTCGGCAATGCCCTCGATGGCGACCATCGCCCGCGCGCCCGGCGCGATCTGCGCCACGTCCGACACCGCGGCCTGGGCCTGGACCTCGAGCTTGGACAGATCGACGATGCCGACCAGCGGCGCGTCAAAGCCCACCTTTTCGCCCGGCTGCACATGGCGGCGCGACACGTGGCCGCTGATCGGCGCCCGCACCACGGCGTCGTTCAGCAGCAGCTGCGTCTGCGCCAGTTGCGCCTGCGCGGCCTCGACAGCGGCGGCCTGGGCGCGGTAGGCCGCGTCCGCCGTGTCGAACGCGTTCTGCGAGATGAAGTTCTGCTTGACCAGCTGCGCATTGACCTGCCGCGTGCGCTCGTTCTGCGCCAAATTGGCCTTGGCGGACTCCAGCGTGGCGCTGCGCTCGGCCAACTGGACCTTGAGGGCCGCGGTGTCGAATTCGACCAGCACCTGGCCCGCGCTGACCCGCTGGCCTTCGCGTACATGCACGGCACGCACCTCGGCCGAAAGCTTGGACCGCACCGTGGCCTGTGACATGGCCTGCACCGAGCCGGGCATCGCCAATTCAACCACCAGCGGGCGTATCGAGACGCTGACGACATCGGCGGCCGCGAATTCGAGCGGTGCGGCCTCGTTCTTCTTGGCCGCTTCCTGCGGCTTGCCGCCGCGCAATGCGATGGCTCCGCCCACGGCGAGCAGAGCCACGAGAGCCACGCCCAGCCCGATGATCTTGCGTCGATTCATGTTCCCCGCCCCGTCGGCCCTCGTGGGGCCGCACCCTGTGCCTGATGTGCCGCGCATTATCGGCGCGGCGCTTGGCGTGCCCCGGCGTTTGCGACGAAGCGCGGGACGGGACGACGGAGTGCAGCAGAGCCCCGTCAGACCGGGGTGGCCGCCAGCGGGTGACCCCGTGTCGCCGGCGTGGCTTCAGCTAGCCCGAATACTTCATCGCGGACGCGGGAGTTGCGCAGATGCGTGCGCGAGGCCGATTGGTCGGGAGGCCCGCAGCCGATGCCCGCAGGCATCAGAGAGCACCGTAGTTCAAGCGGCCCGCGCAGATCCTGCCTTATCGAAGGCGGGGGCGCTGTGCAAGCCCGCTTCGCCCACGACCGACCAACGTGATTCTGTCCAAACATGACTTCACCACGCCGGTGACAGAGCGAGAATCATCGCCTGCGGAGGGGCGACCTCGTGAAGACGCCAGGCTAGTCCTCCAGGCCCAGTTCCTGGATCTTGCGAGTGATGGTGTTGCGGCCCACCCCGAGTTTGGTGGCCGCCTCGATGCGGCGCCCGTGTGTGTGGCGCAGCGCGGTCCGGATGACAGCGGCTTCGAACTCGCGCGACAGCCGGTCCATCACATCGCCCTCCCCGCTCATGAGGCGACGGGCGACCTCGCGGACCAGTTGCTGCAGCCAGTCGTCGGTCACCACCGGCGCGCCTGGTGCTGCCACCGCAAGCGGCGCGGCCGACACGATAGCGGCCGCCGCAGGAAGCGAAGCTGCATGCGCGGCTGCGCTGCCATTGCCGCCATGGCTCCGGTCACTGCGAATCTCGAGAGGCAGATCTTCGACCTTCACCACCTGGGCGGGCGCGAGCACCGTCATCCAGTGGCATAGGTTTTCAAGCTGGCGCACGTTGCCGGGCAGTGGCAGGCCCTGGATGAACTGCAGCGCCTCTGGCGACAGGCGCTTTGCCTCGACGCCCAGCTCACGCGCGCTCTTGGCCAGGAAGTGCCGGGCCAGCAGCGGGACGTCCTCGCGCCGCTCGCGCAGGGGCGGCAGACGCAGCCGGATCACATTAAGGCGGTGATACAGGTCCTCGCGGAACGAGCCCTGGCGCACGCGCTCCTCGAGATTCTGGTGGGTCGCGGCGATCACGCGCACATCGGCCTTGATCGGCTGGTGCCCGCCCACGCGGTAGTAGAAGCCATCCGAGAGCACGCGCAGGAGCCGCGTCTGCAACTCGGCCGGCATGTCGCCGATCTCGTCGAGGAACAGCGTGCCGCCCTCGGCCTGCTCGAAGCGACCGCGCCGCATGGCCTGGGCGCCGGTGAACGCGCCGCGCTCGTGGCCAAAGAGCTCGCTCTCCAGCAGATCGCGCGGAATCGCGGCCATGTTGAGCGCGATAAATGAGCCGTCCTTACGGGCGCTGTGCTTGTGCAGGGCACGCGCGACCACTTCCTTGCCGCTGCCCGATTCGCCGGTGATGAGCACTATCACGTTCGACTGGGACAGCCGGCCGATCGCGCGAAACACCTCCTGCATGGCCGGCGCCTGGCCCAGGATCTCGGGCACTTCTGCAGGCGCCTCATCGGCGCCGGACTCGCGCAGGCTCTCGTCGACCGCGCGCCGGATGAGCTCCACGGCCTTGTCCACGTCGAACGGCTTGGGCAGGTACTCGAACGCACCGCCCTGGAACGCAGACACAGCGCTCTCGAGATCGGAGAACGCCGTCATGATGATCACGGGCAGTGCCGGATGGCGGCTCTTGACCTTGCGCAGCAGTTCGATGCCGTTGACACCCGGCATGCGGATGTCCGACACCAGCACCTGCGGACTGTCGAGCTCGAGTTCCGCGAGCACGTCCTGCGCACCGCCGAAGAGCTTGCAGGGGATGTTCTCGCGCCCGAGCGCCTTTTCGAGCACCCAGCGGATCGAGCGGTCGTCGTCGACGATCCACACGGGCTTCATGGTTGTGCTCCCCGGCCACGGGCGGCGAGTGATCGGTGCGTGATCGACATGGGTGCGCTCATTAGACGGCCTTGGCGCTGCGCGCTCAGGAATTCGCCCGAGGGACAGCCCGGCGGGCTCATGGGAGGGGAAGAAGGATGCGGAAGTCGGTCCGTCCCGGACGGGATTCGTATTCGATGACGCCATCGTTTTGTTGTACGAACGTCTGCGCCAGGGTCAGGCCGAGGCCGGTGCCGCTGTCGCGGCCCGACACCAGGGGCAGAAAGATTCTCTCCTTCAGTTCTTCCGGAATGCCCGGACCGTTGTCGATCACATGCAAGTCCAGTGCCAGTCGACAATGGCGGCGGGCGATCGTCACGTGGCGCGTCACACGGGTGCGCAGCACGATCTGCGCATCCCCCTGCGCGATCCGGGTTTCGAGCGCCTGCGCGGCATTGCGCACGACGTTCAGCAGGGCCTGGATCAGCTGTTCGCGGTCGGCGGTGCAGTCGGGCGCGGAGGCGTCGTAGTCGCGCTCGATCGTCAGGCCGCGCGGAAACTCGGACTGCATGACCACACGCACCCGCTCGAAGACCTCGTGGATGTTGAAACTGCTGGGCTGGCGCAGTTGGCGGTGCGGCGCAAGCAGCCGGTCGACCAGCGCCTGCAGCCGGTCAGCCTCGCTGATGATGACGCCGGTGTACTCGCGCTGCTCGGGCGAGGCGAGCTCGTGCTCGAGCAACTGTGCTGCGCCACGGATGCCACCCAGCGGGTTCTTGATCTCGTGCGCCAGGTTGCGCATGAGCTGACGATTGGCCTCGCTCTGGTCGAGCTGCCGCTCTTCACGGCTGACCTTGAGTTGCTGCTCGATCTCGGTGAGTTCGATGATGAGCGGCGTCTCTCGCGAGTACAGCGCCGAAGCCGTGGCGTGCACGGTCAGGGGCTCTCGCAGCGGCCGCCGCAGTTCCATGGTCTGCCGGCGCTGCCCTAGGACGTTGGATGCAGCCTCCCTCAACAGCTGATCGACGCCATTGTCCGTTGAGAACAAGCGCTGTGCCGGCAGGCCGGTCAGCTTGCTGCGGGAGGTTTCGAAGAGTTGTTCAGCGGCCTGGTTGGCATAGATCACCACCCCGCGCCAGTTGAGCACCAGCACCGCCGTGGCGAGCAGATCCAACCCCTGGAAGCGCTCTGTCTGCGCGACGAAACCGAAGTCGCCGCCCACGCCCGGGAGCGGTCCGTTCATGGCCGCCCCCCGCAAGCACCAACAACTACTGGCGCACCATGCCCAACTCGCGACGCAGGGCAAGAATATTGTTCTCGCTGCGCTGGATGTCTTCCTGCATCCGCACAACCCGCTCTTGATAGCGCGCGAAGTTGCGTGTCTCGTCGCCCTGCCGCTCCGGCTGTCCGTTGTTGAACTCGGTCCGCAGCTTGGCAAGCCGCTCTTCTTCGGTCTTCAACTCGTCTTCCAGGATGCGCCGACGCTCGCCGTCGCGCACGCGCTGCGTATCGGCTTCGACGCGCGGAAAAGTGGCCGGCGTCACGGCCGGCGCGGCTGCGCGCGGGCCGGGTGCACCACCGGCCGGCAGCTTCGGCGCGGGAACCGTGGTCAGCGGCTGCACGTCCAGGCGCTTGCAGCCGCGCGACGTGCCTGTGTTCTGGTAGACCTTGCGACCGTCGGGGTCCGTGCAGACAAAAATGTCCCCCTGCGCTTGCGCCGTGGACGCTGCCGCGATCGTCAGGCCCGCGGTGATCGCCTTGAACAAGTGTTGTCGAGCCATGCCCGCTGCCGAGGAAACAAGATCTGGCACGAGTGTAGAGGACAGCCCCATGCCGAGGCATCCCAGGGATTGACCCATAAGCAACGTGGCAGACCGACATTTCGCCGACCATTCTGTGGGGCATCGTGAAAAAGGGGCGGATGGACCGCCCCTTTTTCGCTCTGGCTTTCGCTCTGGCCGATGGGTTCGGTCTAGAGGCCGTAGTACATGTCGAACTCGACCGGATGCGTGGTCATCCGGAAGCGCGTGACCTCTTCCATCTTGAGCGCGATGTAGGCGTCGATCAGGTCATTGCTGAACACGCCGCCGCGGGTCAGGAACTCGCGGTCGCGATCGAGGTAGTCCAACGCCATGTCGAGCGACGAGCACACGGTCGGGATCTTCGCGTCCTCTTCAGGTGGCAGGTCATAGAGGTTCTTGTCGGCCGCCTCGCCCGGATGGATCTTGTTCTGCACGCCATCCAGGCCCGCCATCATCATGGCGGCGAAGGCCATGTACGGATTGGCGGTGGGATCCGGGAAGCGGACCTCGATGCGACGGCCTTTCGGGTTCGACACATACGGGATGCGGATCGAGGCCGACCGGTTGCGCGCCGAGTAGGCGAGCTTGACCGGCGCTTCAAAGCCGGGCACCAGGCGCTTGTAGCTGTTGGTGCCCGGGTTGGTGATGGCGTTCAGCGCGCGGGCGTGCTTGATGATGCCGCCGATGTAGTACAGCGCGAAGTCCGACAGGCCCGCATAGCCGTTGCCGGCGAAAAGATTGGTGCCGTCCTTCCAGATCGACTGGTGCACGTGCATGCCCGAGCCGTTGTCGCCGACCACAGGCTTGGGCATGAAGGTGGCCGTCTTGCCGTAGCTGGCGGCGACGTTCCACACCGTGTACTTCAGGATCTGCAGCCAGTCAGCGCGCTTGACGAGGGTCGAGAACTTGGTGCCGATCTCGCACTGGCCGGGGGCTGCCACCTCGTGGTGATGCACCTCGACCTCGACACCCTGCTGCTCGAGCAGCAGGCACATCTCGGAGCGGATGTCCTGCATCGAGTCGGTGGGCGGAACAGGAAAATAGCCGCCCTTCAATCCCGGGCGATGCGCCAGGTTGCCGGCCTCGTAGTCCAGGCCAGTAGACCACGGTGCTTCCTCGGATCGGATCTTGACGAAGCAGCCTGACATGTCGACGTTCCACGTCACGCTGTCGAAAACAAAGAACTCCGGCTCCGGGCCAAAGTAGGCGGTATCGCCAATGCCGGTGGACTTCAGGTAGGCCTCGGCGCGCTTGGCCAGAGAACGCGGGTCGCGCTCATAGCCCCTGCCGGTCGACGGCTCATGCACATCGCAGGTGATGATCAGCGTGTTCTCTTCACGGAACGGGTCCATGCGGGCCGAATCGGCGTCTGGCATCAGCAGCATGTCGGAGGCTTCAATCCCCTTCCAGCCGGAGATCGACGAGCCGTCGAAGGCATGGCCGTGTTCGAACTTGTCTGCATCAAAGGCTTTCGCCGGCACAGAAACGTGCTGTTCCTTGCCTTTAGTGTCAGTAAAACGCAGATCAACGAATTTGACTTCGTTGTCCGCAATCATCTTCATGACCTCTTTGGGGGTCGACATGCCAGCGCGCTCCTCGACTGAAATGACTCAAAATGGGTGATCGAATTCCGTTGCGAGTGGCACGGCTAGACCGTTTGCCGGCTCACCCTTCAACCGGCACGCTGGAAAGCATGAACTGTGCCGATGTTGCG
Source organism: Burkholderiales bacterium (assembly GCA_020248785.1). GTDB lineage: Bacteria > Pseudomonadota > Gammaproteobacteria > Burkholderiales > Burkholderiaceae_F > JALHMQ01. The sequence goes on from JADCGX010000040.1 coordinate 52,159, forward strand.
TTGCATCTCACACCGACCGCACCGCGCTTGTGCGTCAAGGGGTTAGCGATGACCAACAGAGCCACATCGCGACACGGGCCACACGCATCTCCGCACCACAACAAGGCATTATGCCCCGCAACAAGGCGCGAGCCTCATCGTGGTGCATCCTCTAGGCGCGGCGCCTGGGAAGAAAGAGGGCCTGCAGATCGCTGAGAAAGCGGCGCCCCAACTCCGTTGGCGCAATGCGATGAAGGTCGCGGCGGATCAGCCCACGGGCTTCGGCCTGTGCCAGGGGCACTTCGATCTGCGTCAGCGGCAGGCCAGTACGCTGACTGAACAAGGACGGCGCAAAGCCGTCGGTCAATCGCAGGGCGTTGAGCATGAACTCGAAGGCGAGATCGGCGCGCGGGACTTCGATGCTCTCGGCACAAAAGCGCCCTGACGCGGCGTTTTCCAGATACGACGCCGGCTGCTTGAAGCGTGTCTGCCGCACAATGCGGTGGGGAAACGACAGCTTGCTGTGGGCGCCGGCGCCAATGCCGAGGTAGTCACCGAAGAGCCAGTAGTTGAGGTTATGACGCGACTGTGCACCGGGCACTGCATAGGCCGACACCTCGTAGTGGCGATAGCCCACCGTTGCAAGGCGCGCCTCGATCCACTCGTGCATCTCGGCCACGGTGTCCTCATCAGGCAGCGTGGGGGGGTACTTGGCAAACACCGTATTCGGCTCGAGCGTGAGCTGGTACAGGGACACATGCGGCCCGGCGATGGCGAGCAGCGCCTCCACATCGTCCTGAGCCTGAACCAGCGACTGCTCCGGCAACCCGTACATCAGATCGCAGTTGAAGTTATCGAAGTTCTCGCGCGCGCACGCGATCGCCGAACGCGCCTGCGCAGGGTCGTGCACGCGTCCGAGCTGCCGCAGTTGCGCGGGGTCGAGCGACTGCACGCCGATCGACAGTCGATTGACGCCAACGGCGCGAAAGCCGGCAAACTTCTCGGCCTCGAAGGTGCCCGGATTGGCTTCCAGCGTGATCTCGCACTCCGGCACCGACGGCAGGCGCGCGCGGATGCCCGACAGCAGGCGCTCGAGCGCCGCCACGGTCATCAGGCTCGGCGTGCCGCCACCGAAGAAGATGCTCACCACCGGCCGCCCCCAGATTAGCGGCAGCGCCGCCTCCAGATCAGCCAACAGCGCGTCGACGTACGCGTCCAGCGGCAGCGCCGTCAGTCCACCGGGGTGCTCGTGCGAGTTGAAGTCGCAGTACGGACACTTGCGCACACACCACGGCACGTGCACGTACAGCGACAGGGGCGGCAGCACGGGCAGGCGCAAGGTGCCCGGCCGTAGGTAATGGCTGACGTCGGGGACCGTGCCCGCCGCGGCCCGCGGCTGGATCGAAATGCTCAGGCCCATGCCTCGCGCAGACGCACGAGCAGCTGCTTCATGGCCCGGCCGCGGTGGCTGATGCGATTCTTGTGCTCGGGCGCCAGCTCGGCCGCGGTGCGGCCCAGTTCTGGCAGAAGAAAGTGCGGGTCGTAGCCGAAGCCGTTGATCCCACGCGGCGCTGCCACGATTTCGCCATGCCAGCGGGCGTCGGCAATCAGCGGCTCGGGGTCGTCGGGGCCGCGCAGCGCGGCGAGCACGCACACGTAGTGCCCGCGACGGTCGCCGCTGTCGCGCAGCCGTTCGATCAGCAGGCGATTGTTGGCGGCATCTGCACCGTCTCCGTCGACACCAGCAAAGCGCGCCGAGCGAACGGCCGGCGCCCCGTCCAGCGCCACGCAGCACAGGCCCGAGTCATCGGCCAGCGCGGGCAGGCCAGACAGGGCCGACGCGTGGCGGGCCTTGGCCAGCGCGTTCTCCAAGAACGTCGCGTGCGGCTCCTCTGCCGACGGGATGGCCAACTCCGCCTGGCTGATGACGTCGATCTGCAAAGGCGCCAGCAGTGCGCGAAACTCGCGCAGCTTGCCGGCGTTGCCGGAGGCGAGCACCAGCCGCCTGGGTGCAACGGCCATCAGCCCGCCTCCAGCGCGCGCCGTTGCGCGACGATCAGTTCGGCGATGCCTTTATGGGCCAGCGCGAGCATCGCCTGCATCTCGGCAGCGGAAAACGGGGCAGCTTCGGCCGTGCCCTGCACCTCCACGAAGCCACCGCTGCCCGTCATCACAACATTCATGTCCGTCTCGCAGGTCGAGTCCTCGCTGTAGTCGAGGTCGAGCAGCGCCTGGCCCGAGTGCATGCCGACCGACACCGCGGCGACGAAGTCGCGCAGCGGCCAGGCGGGCAGCATCCCCTTGGCCTTCAGCCAGCTGAGCGCGTCATGCAAGGCGACGCAGCTACCCGTGATCGCGGCGGTGCGTGTGCCGCCGTCGGCCTGCAGCACGTCGCAATCGATCTGAACGGAGCGCTCGCCCAGTTGCGACAAGTCGATCACCGCCCGCAAGCTGCGGCCGATCAGCCGCTGGATCTCCTGCGTGCGACCACTCTGCTTGCCCTTGGCCGCCTCGCGATCGCCGCGGGTGTGGGTGGCGCGCGGCAGCATGCCGTACTCGGCCGTGACCCAGCCCCGGCCGCTGCCCTTGAGGAACGATGGGACGCGTTCTTCGACGGAGGCGGTACACAGCACCTTGGTGTCGCCGAACTCGACGAGCACGGACCCTTCTGCATGCTTGGTGAAGCGGCGCGTGAGGCGCACGGGCCGCAGCGCATCGCTACGGCGCCCGGCGGCGCGTGAGATCGTCATGAAGCAACTCCGGCAAGCGCGCGACGGAAGCAATATCCGCCACAAAGCGAACAAGCTTACCGGCCAGCCCTACTTGGCACCGTCGACGAGCTTGGTGGCACGAGCGATGGCGCGCTGAATCTCGGCCACCGCCTCGTCGATCTGAGCTTCGCTCAGCGCTTCTTCCACATCGGCGCCGCTAGGCGGGATCTGGATCATGGAGGTAATCGCACCGTCAGGGATGGCCAGCGTGGACACCGGCGCCTCGGTCGGCGGCACCATCTCGACCGACTCCGTGCCGGCCCAGGTCATGCCGATCGCGGTGCAGTTATCGGCATCGCTGCCGGCGTTGGACAGCGCGCTTTCGATGAGATCGGGCACCGCCCGCATCACCGTCTTGCTCTGGAAAGATTCAGCCAGATTGCGGTCGTTCAGCACGCCCCAAAGCCCATCAGTGCAGAGCAGCAGCGTGTCACCGTTGCGCAGCGCGACGGGGCGACCGATCTCGACCGTGGGCGCAACGAACGCGCCGACACAGTTGAAAATCCGGTTGCGCTCTGGGTGGTCCTGGGCGTCTTCGGGGCGGATGAGCCCGGCCGAAACCAAGTGATGCACGCGCGAGTGGTCGATCGTGCGCTCGATGATTCGCGATCCACGGATGAGATACAGCCGCGAGTCGCCGACGTGTCCCCAGGTTGCCACCCCGTGCTGCACGATGCACGCGACCACGGTCGTCCGCGGCGCCTCCGGCAGGCTGTGCTCGGCGCGGTAGCGGTGCAGTTCGCGATGCGACGCGAGCACCGCTTCCTCGAGATAGCGCGCCGGATCGGGTAAAAGCGGCTTGGCATCGCGCTGGTAAATCGAGGCCATCGTTTGCAGCGTGATCTGCGCCGCCACTTCGCCGCGCGCGTGCCCGCCCATGCCGTCGCACACCAGCATCAGCAGCGAGTCGCGCGTGTACAAATACCCCATGCGGTCCTGGTTGACCTTACGGCCTCCCTTCTTGCTCTCCTGGTAGATGGAGAAACGCATGGATTCAGCTCAGCGCGACAGTCTGGGTTGGTTTGCGTCGCAGTTGCCACAAACGAACGTGCGGCCCTGCCACAAATCGCCCTCAAGCTCGACCGCGATAAAGCAGGGTTTCACTTTTTCGCGCCCCGTTAGAACCATGTGATGTTGTTCTCCCGCATGAACCGTGTCACGCGCTCCTGCAGGTGACGCCAGCGTGCGCCAGCGCGCTCGGACAGCGAGAACTCGGGCCGCTCGGGCACGTTGTTCACGAGTTCCTTTTGCACCGCGTAGACGGTCTGCGGACGTTCCAGCGAATTAAGCCGCAGGCAACGCTCCACCATGGAAATGAGCTGGGTCGAGTACAGGCCACGGAACGAGCGCAAGACCTGCGTCATTTTGTCGTCCTTCAGCCGTTGGTCGGACTCCTGCGGCGGCATTCCCGACATGCAAGCGTAGATGCAGGCGCCGATGGAGTACACGTCGGTCCAGGGACCAAGTTCGGCATCGCGCTTGTACAACTCCGGCGCCGCAAAGCCCGGCGTGTACATCGGATAGGTCTTGGTGATGTCGCGCTGCAGCGTCTGCCGCGCGGCACCGAAGTCGAGAAGGATCGGCGTGCCGTCCATGCGCAGATAGATGTTGGCCGGCTTCACGTCCAGGTGCAACAGCCGATTGGAGTGCACTTCGCGCAGCCCGTTCATCACCTGGGTGAACACACGCCGGATGAAGCGCTCGGATAGCACGTCCTTCTGTTCCTTGGAGCGATTGCGGATCACGTGCTCCTGCAGCGAGCGGCCCGACTCGTAGTTCATCACCATGTAGACCGTATCGTTGGCGCGGAAAAAATTAAGCACGCGCACGATGTTGGGGTGATAAATCGAGGCAAGCGCACGGCCCTCTTCGAAAAAGCACTTCAGGCCGATGCGATAGGTGTTCAGGTTCCCCGGCGTGACATAGGGCGGCAGCTCTCCCTGCTTGCGCTGGGCCAGGGCCGCCGGCATGTACTCCTTGATCGCCACGGACTGGCCGCGCTCATCGGTCGCCAGGTAGACGATCGAGAATCCCCCACTCGAGATCTTCTTTACAATTCTGTAGCCGCCGATTTCCAAGCCTTCTGGCAGCGGTGAATTGTTTTGCGCCGGCATCGAGGTATGCGTTGAAGGGAAGGTTTGTTGGACTGGCTGCGCGCGACCGCGCTCCGCAGGGTGTCGGCGACGGTTCCGACCTCGATTCGCGAAAAGCCGTCTCATTCTAGCGAATCAAGGTCTGTTGCCCCCGTCATCCGAACGCCGGAAAAGGGCCTGCCCGCGCCTCCCGACCCTGCTTTCGAGCCATCAAGGCCCGACCGCGCCACCAACAGAGCCTGCCTTCCACTGCACCGCGAGTTTTCGTGAACCGTTCCGCACGCACCAGCGCTCCCGTCGCCAGCATGACGGGCTTTGCCACCGCCACCCACGCCCTTTCCGCAGGTGCGCTGAACATCGAGCTGCGCTCGGTGAACTCGCGTTTCCTTGATCTCGCGCTGCGCATACCCGATGAGTTGCGCCAGTTCGAGGCGCTGGTGCGCGAGAGCATCGGCGCGCGGCTGACCCGCGGCAAGGTCGAATGCAGGCTCGGCCTGCAACGGCAAGGCGGCGACCAGCCCCCCCGCTTGAACGAGGCCGTGCTCGACCAATTGGCGCAGATGTCCAGTAGGGTGCAGGCCGCGGTGCCGGGTGTGGCGCCCTTGCGCGTGGTCGACGTGCTCGGCTGGCCAGGTGTGCTCGATGCTCAGGTGTGCGATGCCGAGGTGCTGCGTGCGGTCGTACAGAGCGCACTGAACGACGCGCTGGACGGGCTGCAGGCAAGCCGGCGGCGCGAGGGCGAGGCGCTGCGCGACGCCCTGCTGCAACGCTGCGATGCGATCGAGGCGATCGCGGCCACGGTACAGCCGCGGGTGCCCGAAATCGTCGCCGGCATCGAGCGCAAGCTCACCGAGCGCATGAACCAGGCGCTGGGAAGTGCGCTGGCCGGCGCGAACATCAGCCGCGAGGAGTTGTCTGAACGTGTGCGGCAGGAAGTCACGCTCTATGGCCTGCGCATCGACGTCGACGAGGAAATCAACCGGCTGCGCACCCACGTCGCCGAAGTCCGGCGCGTGCTTGCTGCGGGCGGCGCGGTCGGCCGGCGGCTCGACTTTCTCATGCAAGAGCTCAATCGAGAGGCCAACACGCTGGGCTCGAAGGCCACGGTGGTCGATCTGACGCAGGCGGCGGTGGAGTTGAAGATCGTGATCGAACAGATGCGCGAGCAGATTCAGAATCTCGAATAGACCCTTGAGCGAGGCCGCATGCAATCATCCGCGTCGACCACCTACGCCGGCAACATCTTTCTTGTCGTCGCGCCGTCCGGTGCCGGCAAGTCCACGCTGGTCAACGCCCTGCTGGCACGCGATGGCGGGCTTGAACTGTCGGTCTCGTTCACCACGCGCCCCCCGCGGCCGGGCGAGCAGGACGGCAGGGAGTATCACTTCGTGTCGGTCCAGGACTTCAAATCCCGCCGCGCCATTGGCGAGTTTCTTGAGAGCGCCGAGGTGCACGGCAACTTCTACGCCACCTCGCGGCTGTGGATCGAGCAGCGACTGGCGGCTGGACGCGATGTTCTGCTGGAGATCGACTGGCAGGGCGCGCGGCAGGTCAAGGCAGCGTTCGCGCATGCAGTGGGGATTTTCATTTTGCCGCCATCGATCGAGGCACTCGCCGAGCGACTGCACAAGCGCGGGCAGGACGCGCCGGCGGTCATCCAGCGCAGACTGTTGGCAGCCGGCAGCGAGATCGCGCATGCCCCCGAGATGGACTACGTGATCATCAACGAGGATTTCGAGCTCGCCCTGGCGCAGATGACTGCGGTGGTGACGGCCACCCGCTTGCGCTATCCCTCGCAGGCGGCCCGGCATCACGATCTCTTTGCCGATCTGGGCATCCCGCTGTGAAGCAGCATCGAGCGGTAGAATCGAGCAAAACCATTTTCCGGAGCATGAGCCCATGGCCCGCATCACCGTTGAAGACTGCTTGAAGCAGATTCCCAATCGCTTTCAACTCGCCCTGGCCGCTGCCTATCGCGCGCGCCAGCTGGCTCAGGGGCACGCGCCCAAGATTGACACCAAGGACAAGCCGCCAGTCGCGGCCCTGCGCGAAATTGCTGCCTCCAAGGTGGGCATCGAGATGCTGCGCAAGGTGCCGACCTGACGGCCGTGCCCTTCGCGATCGGATGACTGAATCTCGCCATCGACAGGCAGATGAGGTGATCCGGCATGGCAACGAGTAACCCCACCGAGACCCCGGACGTATCAGGCTCCGGCTACTCGCCCGGCACCCTGGCGCGTCGCGCCGCCCAGGCCCTGCGCTTCTGGCGCAGTGATTCCGACACCCCGGCACCCCCGGTCGTCGTCAGCTTTGGCCAGCTGACCGACCGACTCAAACGGTACCTCTCCTCGGCGGACGTCGCCCGCGTCAAGGAGGCCTTCAAGGTCTCCGACGCCGCCCATCTGGGCCAGTACCGCAAGAGCGGCGAGCCCTACATCACCCATCCCATCGCGGTGGCGGAACTGCTTGCCGAGTGGAAGCTCGACGCGGCCGCCATCCAGGCGGCACTGTTGCACGACGTGCTTGAAGACTCGGGCATGTCCAAGCACGAGCTGGTCCAGCGCTTCGGTCCCACCGTGGCCGAACTGGTCGATGGCGTTTCCAAGCTCGACCGCCTGCGCTTCGATTCGACCGAGCAGCAGCAGGCCGAGAGCTTTCGCAAGATGCTGCTGGCCATGGCGCGCGATGTGCGCGTCATCTTGATCAAGCTCGCCGACCGCCTGCACAACGTGCGCACGCTCGACGCGATGGCGCCCGACAAGCAGAAGCGCATCGCGCGCGAGACGCTCGACATCTACGCGCCCATCGCGCACCGCCTGGGCCTGAACGCGCTGTATCGCGAGCTGCAAGACCAGGCATTCGCGCGGCTGTATCCGCTGCGCTTTCACACACTGCGCAAGGCCGTGCTATCGGCGCGTGGCAATCGCCGCGAGGTGCTCGGCAAGATCCTGGATGCGGTGCGCAAATCATTGGCGCAAGCCAAGCTCAAGGCCGAGGTGCATGGACGCGAGAAGACCATCTACGGCATCTACCGCAAGATGGAGGAAAAGCGCCTGTCATTTTCCGAGGTGCTCGACATCTACGGTTTTCGCATCGTGGTTGCCTCGCGGGCAGAGTGCTATCAGGCGCTGGGCGCCCTGCACGCGCTCTACAAGCCCGTGCCAGGCCGCTTCAAGGACTACATCGCGATTCCAAAGGTCAACAGCTACCAATCGCTGCACACGACGCTGATCGGGCCCTTTGGCACACCGGTGGAGTTCCAGATCCGCACGAAGGAGATGAACCACGTTGCAGAAAGCGGCGTAGCCGCGCACTGGCTGTACAAGGAGGACGACACCTCGCTGTCCGAGCTGCAGTCGCGCACGCACGCCTGGCTGCAGTCGCTGCTCGAGATCCAGAACCAGACGGGCGACTCGACCGAGCTGATGGAGAACATCAAGGTCGATCTGTTCCCCGACAAGGTCTACGTCTTCACGCCCAAGGGCAAGATCGTCTCGCTGCCGCGCGGCGCGACCGCGGTGGATCTTGCGTACTCAATCCACACCGACGTTGGCAACAAGTGCGTGGCCGCGCGCATCAACAGCGAAATCCAGCCCTTGCGCACCGAGCTGCGCAACGGTGACGTGGTCGAGGTCGTGACCGGCTCGGTGGCGCGCCCCAACCCGAGCTGGCTCGCCTTCGTCCGCACCGGCCGGGCCCGCGCGGAGATCCGTCACTTCCTGCGGACAATGAAGCGGGAGGAATCCATCGAGCTGGGCGAGCGGCTGCTGTCTCAGTCGGCGCGTCAGCTCGAGTTCCTTCTTGTCGACGTCCCCGCGGCACGCTGGGACGCGCTCGTCAAGAACGCGCAGGCCAAGGACCGCGACGAGGTGCTGGCCGACATTGGACTGGGCCGTCGGCTCGCCGCCGTGGTGGCGCGGCAGCTGATGCTGCCGGTGAGCGGCGAAGCTGGGGATAGCCTGAGCGAAAAGACCCGCCTGGCGTTAGCGCAAGCGGCCCCGGTCGTGATCCGCGGTACCGAGGGCATGGCGCTGTCGATGGCCAACTGCTGCAGCCCGATTCCCGGCGACGCCATCGTCGGCCACATGCGCAAGGACCAGGGGCTGGCGGTGCACCAGGCCGATTGCGCCAACGCGCAGCGGGCCCGCAAGGCCGATCCGGAGCGCTGGCTGGACCTGCAGTGGGCCGAGGAGATGAGCGGCAGCTACTCAGTGAACCTCGACATCCACTCGCTCAATGAGCGCGGGGTGCTGGGTCGCGTGGCGGTAGCGGTCTCCGAGGCGGATTCGAATATCCTGAACGTGCGCGTGGACGACGATGGCTCGGAACTCGCGTTGATCCACTTCAAGGTGCAGGTGCGCGATCGGCAGCACCTGGCGCGCGTGGTGCGGTCGTTGCGGCGGATCAAGCAGGTGACCCGCGTCGCTCGCGCGCGCAGCATCAAGTCGGCGGTCGACGAGTAGCCGCGTCGGCGCAGCGCGACGGCGGACCGTTCGCTAGCGGCCACGGGCCGCGGCAAATGCGCTCTTGCGCTTGCGCAGCCCCGCGGGCATGGCGCGCCCGTTGGCGCCCGGCGCCGCTTCGCCGTCCGTGGCCGCGCTCTTTGCCTTGTTGACTTGCGTTGCTTGCTTGCGGGGCCGCCTGGCCGTGTCTTCGGGGCCCTTGGCCGCCCGCGGATTCGCCGGCTCCGGCGCCTCGCTTGTCGCGCCCTCGGCCGCGACACGATGCGACAGGTGATCGGCTGCCTGGGCCAGCGCTTCGGTCGCATCGAGCGCGCGCGCCGCGATCGCTGGCGCGGCCTGTTCGTCCCAGGGCATCAACAGCACCGCGTGCACCAGGTTCTCGAACTCCGGCGCGAAGCGGTCGATGATGGCCTGCGGGTCCTTGCACAGTTTCTTGTCGGTGATGAGCCCGAACTGCACGGCGCCGTCGTAAGACAGAATCGACACGCCCACACCAATGTCGCCGGACTGCGGCACCCAGAACATCATCTGCTTGAGCTTGGCACCGGCCATGTAGAGCGCCTGCTGCGGCCCCGGCACGTTGGTCATCACGGCGGTCGCCTTGCTCGCCAGCAGGTCAAGCACCTGCCTTTGCACCATGCGCGGCGCCAGCCCGGTCATGCCGAGCAGCGCCATCGCCAGGATGGGCATGTAGCCGTCCTTGAGCTGGTTCATGCGCGCATGGACTTCCAGCACGCGCTCGACCGGGTTCTCGATGCCCACCGGCAGCAGCAAGGGCACCAGGCCGAACTTGTTGCCGAGCGTCTTGGGCTTGCCCGGGCCGCGCAGGTTAACGGGCACCATGGCACGCAGTTCGGCGCCTTCGAGGTCGTCGCCCCGATGGAACAAGTAACCGCGGATCGCGCCAGTCGCGCAGGCCAGCAGCACGTCGTTCACCGAACAGCCCAGCGCCTTGCCAACGGCCTTCACGTCCGTGAGTGGCAAGGGTTCGTTCCAGGCGACCACCTTGGATCCGCCGGGCCGACCCTTCAGGCTGGTGTTCGTGTCGGCGTCCATCAGGGCCAGCGCGGCGATGTCCTTCGACACCTGCGTGGCGACCTTCGCGTATTCGCTCGCCGCCTCACCGGCGAGGTTCGGGTCGGCCAGCACGGCGCCGTAGGCATGCAGCACCTTGGTCGCGATGTCGCCGGTGGCGTCGATGGCCTTGACCGTGGTGCTCGTGAACGGCCGCAGAACCTGCTCCCACCACTCGCCGTCGATGCCCTTGGTGCCCTTTCGCGTGGGCAGCGGCGGATCGTCGGCGTCGGCCGACTGCGTCGTCATCGACAACAGCACGCCCACCAATGCGATGCCGTCGCCGATGCAATGGTGGATGCGCACGATCAGCGCGTGGCCGCCATCGTAGTTCTCCACAAGATGGAACTGCCATAGCGGACGCATTGTGTCCAGTGCCTGCGCAGCGAGCGTGGCGACCAGCTTCTGCAACTCCGCCTTGCCTCCCTTGCCCGGCAGGCCGATGCGTACCAAATGGTGATCGAGGTCGAAGTCGGCGTCCGGCTCCCACCAGGCCCCGCTGGCGTCCATCACCACGCGACTACAAAACTGCGGATAGTTCAGCAGGCAGGTTTCGAGCACGCGCTTCAATCGTGGCAGATCGCAGGGACCCTCGAACAGAACCACCCCGACGATCATCATCAGGTTGCCCGGGGCGTCCATGCGCAGCCACGCGGTGTCCACCGGCGACAAGCGGGTGCGCGCCGGCAGTAAGGACTTCAGCCGACGCACGGCGGCAGCGGTTCGGGCCATGGTGTCTTCCTCGTGCGGCGCCGGTCGTCGTACCTGCCATGGCGGCGCTCTCGAATGGGGAACCTATGATAGCTTCGCGACAGAGCAGCGCACGCTGCCTCGATCACAACGACGCGGAGACCTGAGATGAGCGATTTGAAGACCAAGTTCGAGCAAGCCGTGGCCAGTTCGAAGACCCTGCCCGACCGCCCGGACAATCAAACGCTGCTCAAGCTTTACGCCCTGTACAAGCAGGCCACCAGTGGCGACGTCGAAGGCAAGCGCCCGGGCTTCACCGACATGGTGGGCCGCGCCAAGTGGGACGCGTGGAACGAACTGAAGGGCACCGGCGCCGACGATGCGATGACGCAGTACATCGCGCTGATCGACGACCTCAAGGGTTGAGGCGCCGGCCCGGCAGGCCGCGGGCGGCGGCTGCAGCAACGAAGGGCTACTTCTTCCCGGTGGCCTGCTGATAGAGCGGCAGCACGCGCGCCGAGTACTCCTGCAGGTCGCGAATGCGGCTGTCGTTCGATGGGTGGGTGGACAGCCACTGTGGCGGCGCGCCGCCGCCACTGGCGGCACCCATTTTCTGCCACAGCGTGATCGCCGCGCGCGGGTCATAGCCGGCACGCGCGGCCAACTCCACCCCAATCCGGTCCGACTCCTGCTCGTTCTCGCGTGAGTTGGGCAGCACGAACATCGCCTGCCCGAACATGCCGCCGAGGTCAGCCGCGCCCTGGCCATAGAGCGCGCCCAGCACCGCGGCGCCCAGCTGCACGGGCGCCGCGCGTGCCATGCGCTCGCGCGCGTGCTCGCGCAGTGCGTGCGCGATCTCATGCCCCATCACCGCGGCCAGCTCGTCATCGGTGATCTTCAGCTTCTCGATGAGCCCGGTGTACACGGCGATCTTGCCGCCCGGCATGCACCAGGCGTTCACCTGGTCGGAGCTCAGCACGTTGACTTCCCATTGCCAGCGCGGCGCATCGTCACGGAACACCGCCGTGTGCGGCGTCAGCCGCTGCGCGATCGCCCGCACGCGCTCGACCTGCTTCGGATCGCGATTCAACGCGCTTTTCTTGTTGGCCTGGGCAAGGATCTGCGCATACTGCTGACGCGCCGTTGCGTCGATCTGCGCGGCTGACGGCGCCAGCGGCGACATCGTCTGCTTGCGATCCACCCCCACGACCCCACCGCGCGTGGTCTGCACGGTCTGACAGCCCGTGATGAGCAGCGCGACCAGAAAGCCGGCCCAGGCGAGCCGGCGCTTGCTCAGCTTGAACATGCGCACACTCCTGCGAAGAACTACGCCAGCGCCGGCTGCCCAGCGATGCGGTCGAAGCGCCGCGCGCGCTGCACGGCGAGGAAACCGGCGAGCGATGCCAGGCTGCTTGACCAGAACGCGGCCGACGGCCCGACGCCACTCCACAGCGAAGCAGCAACCAGGCTGCCCGTCGTGCCGCCAACGCCATAGCCGATGCTGATGTACAGCGCCTGTCCACGCGCCGCCGCCGCCCCCGGGAACCATTGCTGCACGGTGAGGATGCTCGCGGAATGGTGCACGGCGAAGGTGGCTGCATGCAGCAGCTGCGCGAAGAGCAGGATGAGCCACCAGTCGGCCAGCTCCGCGATCAGCGCAAAGCGCACGGCCGCCAGCACGAAACTCGCAGCGAGCAGGTTGAACGCGCCGAAGCGCTTGAAGATCGGGCCCTGCGAGAAGAAAAAGGCGATCTCGATCAGCACGCCGACCACCCAGTAGACGCCGATGACGGTCTTGCTGTAGCCGAGCTGCGACAGGTAGAGCGAGAAGTACGTGTACAGCGCCCCGTGCGCAAACACCATCAGCGCGGCCGAGACAAAGAACCAGCGCACTCTCGGCTCAGCAAGGCGGGCCCGTACCGACACGGGCACCCGCTGCGCCTCGGGCGCATGCCGGTCATGCACGCGCCACGCGGCCCAGGCCGAGACCGCCAGCAAAATGAGGCCGAGCACCGGCTGCCATTGAATGCCCGCCAGATCGAACAGGGGCCCGCAGGCCAGCACCAGCGCGATGAACCCGATCGAGCCGAAGGCACGCAACCGGCCGTAGCGGCTGGCGGCCAGCGGATCGCCGCGCAAGCGCGTGGCGACGATCGCCTCCGCCACCGGCATCTGCGCCGTGATGAAGAAGTTCACCGCGAACATCACCGCGAACACGAAGACGAAACCGCCCGGCAGAAAGATCGGCGCGAACGCCAGACAGGCGGCCACCGCCGTCCAGCGCAAGATCGCCAACCGATGCGACGAGCGATCCGCCAGGTAGCCCCACAGGTTCGGGCCGACCAGGCGCATGCCCTGCATCATCGCCAGCACCACGCCGATCTCGAACGCGCTCAGCCCGCGCTGCTCGAGGTACAGCGGAAAGTAAGGCGCGAAGACACCCGCCGTGGCGAAGTAAGTGCCAAAAACCGCACCGAGCCGCCAGTCGAACGGCCGTGCCTCACTCATCCGGCGCGGATCCCGCAATCGGCGGCGCGGTGTGCACCACATCGCCGTTTTGCGCTCGATGCGCCAGCGCATGGTCGATCAGCACCAGCGCAAGCATGGCCTCGGCAATCGGCGTGGCGCGGATCCCCACACAGGGATCATGACGGCCATGCGTCTCGACCAGCACGGGCGCGTTGTTCTGGTTGATCGAGCGGCGCGGCAGCCGGATGCTCGAGGTCGGCTTGATCGCGATCGAGACCTCCAGGTCCTGCCCGGTCGAGATGCCGCCCAGTACGCCACCGGCATGGTTGCTCGCAAAGCCAGCGGGCAGCAGTTCGTCGCCGTGTTCGCTGCCCTTTTCGGTGACGCTCGCAAAGCCGCTGCCGATCTCCACGCCCTTGACCGCGTTGATGCCCATCATCGCGTAGGCGATGTCGGCATCGAGCTTGTCGAACAGCGGGCTGCCGAGCCCGACCGGCACGCCACTGGCCGTCACGCGCAGGCGCGCGCCGCACGAATCGCCGCTCTTGCGCAGGCGGTCCATGGCGGCCTCGAGCTCGGGCACGATGGCCGCGTTGGGCGCAAAGAACGGGTTCGTCTCGACGTCCTCCCAGCGCGCGAACGGGATCGCGATCTCGCCCAAGTGCTGCAGGTGGCCTCGCACCACAGTGCCGAACTGCTCGCGCAACCACTTCTTGGCGACTGCCCCGGCAGCCACCATCGGGGCCGTCAGACGCGCCGAGGAGCGCCCGCCGCCGCGCGGGTCGCGCAGGCCGTACTTGCGCCAGTAGGTGTAGTCGGCGTGGCCCGGCCGAAAGGTGTCGACGAGGTCGTCGTAGTCCTTGCTCTTCTGGTCCTCGTTGCGGATCAGCAGCGCGATGGGAGATCCCGTCGTCTTGCCCTGGTAGACACCGGAGAGAATCTCCACGCGGTCGCCTTCGCGCCGCTGGGTGACGTGGCGCGAGGTACCGGGCTTGCGGCGATCCAGGTCGGGCTGCATGTCCTCCGGCGCGAGAGCAAGCCCCGGCGGACAGCCGTCGATCACGCAGCCGATGGCCGGCCCATGAGATTCACCGTAGTTGGTGACGCAAAAGAACCGCCCGAACGTGGAACCAGACATAGACCGATGTTAGTGGAAGCGGCGGGGACCCAGTGCGCAAGGAAGCCTTGCACGTGTCACGGCACCCCGGGCCGCGGTCGGACGCGTCGCAACGTCAGGGGTCGACGCCGGCGCCCGGCCGCTAAAGGTACGTCTCCCCAATCCTCACGCTCGGCGCATGGCCGACATATGCCCACTTGTCCTCCAGCCACGCCCGCCCGGTGTCGCGGCCGAGCTCGAAGAGTTGCTGCAGGAACGCCGGCGCGGTGTTGTACTTGCTGCTCGCGCCGAAGCGCTTCATCTCCTCCTCGGCGCTGGCCACGTGCAGCCACACTTTCTTGTAGCGCTTCGGATCGAGGCGGTTCTCCGCCAGCAGCCGCTGCACGAAGTCGATCGCGCGCAGTTCGTGCATCAGCGAGGCGTTGAAGCTGATCTCGTTGATGCGCTCGGCGATCTCCTGCGCGCTCTCGGGCACCTCCTCACGTCGCAGCGGGTTGATCTGTACCAGCAGCAGGTCACGGCTGCGCGTGGCGTAAAACAGCGGCCACAGCGCAGGATTGCCCATGTAGCCGCCATCCCAGTGGAAGTCGTTCTCCTGCTCGGTCTTGACCTGCACGGCGTGAAAGGCAAACGGCAGGCAGGCCGAAGCCAGCAGCATGTCGAGCTTCAGTTCCGAGTCACGGAACACCCGCAGGCGGCCCGTGCGCGCGTTGGTAGCGAAGACGAAGAGATTGAACGGCGAGAGCTCGCGCAAGCGCGCGAAGTCGACGCTGTGCTCGAGCACGCTGCGCAGCGGGTTGTGATTGAAGGGGTTGAGCTGGTAGGGCGAGAACAGGCGCGACACCAGATCCATCCACAGGAACACCGGATTGTTGCCAAGGCTGTGCGCCATGCCGACCCGGGCGGCGTTCAGCGAGAACACGCTGGGCTGGCGGCCGATGGATTCCCAGAACGCACGCAAGGCCTCGCGCGCCGCCTCGCGCGGGTCCGGCCCGGCCGCCAGGACGTCGAGCCAGCCATCGGCCAGCACGACCGCGTTCATCGCGCCCGCGCTAGCGACCGTGACGCCTTCGAAGTCGAGCCGACCATCTTCGAGCAGCGCGTCGAGCACGCCCCAGGTGTAGGCCCCGTGCGAGCCGACGCCCTGCAGGGCGATGTTGACGGTCTTCTTGTCGGACGCACCGGAGCGGCGGGTGGCCTGCGCCGCGTTCGATGCGGCGTTCGATGTGGCGTTCGTCATGGCTTTCGCTTCGGCCTTCGCAGCCGCCGCTGCACTGGCCTTGGCAGGCCGCTGGGGGGCCCTCTTCCTCACGCCACGCACGTCCTCGCTCACCTCCACTCGCCCCGAAGTTGCACCACGACCTCCTGCAATGCCGCCGGGCTGGCTTGAGCGGCCGGCACCGGCGCGGCAACCTTGATACCGATGCGCGAACGCATCCCGCGCCGGAACGGCCGCGTCATCGCACGCCCACCCATGCGAGAGAAGAACGAGCCCCACAGGCCCTGCAGCGCGCACGGGACCACCGGCACCGGATCGTTTTCCAGGATGCGCGTGATGCCGGGCCGGAACGGATAGACCTCGCCGGTGTCGGTGATGCGGCCCTCGGGAAAGATGCAGACGAGCTGGCCATCGCGCAGTTCGTCCGACACCCGCGCGAAGGCACGCTCGACCAACGCCCGGTCCTTCTTGGCCGATGTGATCGGGATCGCCTTGGCCTGGCGGAACAGCCAGGACAGCACCGGGATACGGAAAATGCCCAGGTCCATGACGAAGCGGATCGGCCGCGGGCTCATTGCCATCAGCACCAGCGCATCGACGAAGCTGACATGGTTGGCGACCACCACGGCCGCGCCCTCGGCCGGCAGGTGCTCGGTGCCGCGCTTGTCGATGCGGTACATCACGTTGACGAGCAGCCAGGACAGGAACCGCAGCAGGAACTCCGGCACCAGCATGAAGATGTAAATGGCCACCAGCGCATTGAGCAGCGCCGTGAGCAGGAACAGCTGCGGAATGCTCAGTTGCAGCGGACCCAGGGCGAGTGCGGCCAGGCCAGCGGCGAGGATGAGGAACAGCGCGTTGAGGATGTTGTTGGCGGCGACGACGCGGGCCTTGTGCGTGGCCGCCGCGCGGGTCTGGATCAGGGAGTAAAGCGGCACGCTGTAGAAGCCACTGAAGGTCGACAGCAGGAACAGATCCACCAGCACGCGCCAGTGCCCGCCGTGGGCAAGGAAGGCGCCGACGCTTTGGCCTTGGGCCACCGGCAGGCCGCGCACCGCGAAGACCAGGTCGACCGTGAAGACGGTCATGCCGATCGCGCCAAACGGCACCAAGCCGATCTCCACCTGCCGCCGCGACATCTTCTCGCACAGCAGGCTCCCCAAGCCGACACCGATCGAGAACACCGCGAGTAGCAGCGTCGCCACGCCCGGATCGCCGCCCAGCGTCTTCTGAGCGAACTGCGGAAACTGGGTGAGAAACACTGCGCCGAAAAACCACAGCCACGAGATGCCGAGCAGCGAGAGAAACACGGCACGGTCGCGCCGCGCGACCTGCACCGTGGCCCAGGTCACGCGGAACGGGTTCCAGTCGATGGCCAGCGCGGGATCGGATGGCCGCCCCGACGGAATGGCCATGCTCGTCAGCCAGCCGCCCACCGCCAGCAGCAGACACACCGCCGCAGCCTGCACGTTGCCATTGGGGCCCACGTTGATCAGGCTGCCGGCGACCATCGTCCCGAGCAGGATCGCGAGGAAAGTGCCCATTTCCACCAGGCCATTGCCGCCGACGATCTCCCGCGGCCGCAGCACCTGCGGCAGATAGGCGTACTTCACCGGGCCGAACAGCGTGGAATGCAGGCCCATGAGAAAGGTGCACGCGAGCAGAATCGGAAAGCTGTGCGCCCAGAAGCCATAGGCGCCCAGCAGCATGATCCCCACCTCGAGCGCCTTGACCAGGCGCATGAGACGCGCCTTGTCGATCTTGTCGGCAAGCTGGCCGCTGGTGGCCGAGAACAGCAAAAACGGCAGGATGAACAGGGCCGCGATCAGGTTGACCGCAAGCGCCGGATCCAGCGTCGTGTACTCGGTCGCCTTGTAGGTGACGAGCAACGTGAAGGCGTACTTGAAGAGGTTGTCGTTGGCCGCGCCGAGGAACTGCGTGGCGAAGAACGGCGCAAAGCGGCGCTGCGTGAGCAAGGCGAACTGGCCGTGCTCGTCCCCGGCGTTGGCTTGCGCGCCCGCCATCGTCGGCCGTGCTGCCGCGCCCTGCATGTCACTGTCCGGCACTGTCTTGCACTCCCTTCGCGCGCTGTTGTTCGCGCGCTCGGCCAGGCGTCGTGGCATCGAAGAACGGCCGCGTATGAAAGGCCGCCACGCCGAGCCGAGCGCCATCCACGGCCAGCCGGCGCTTGAGCACGAACTCGAACAGCAGCGGACTGTGCGGGCGGATGCGCCGCAGCACCTCGGCATCGCGCGCATCGAGCATCCCGGCGTCCACGTAGCGATCCAGCGTGTAGACGAGGCCGATGCCCGGGAGCGGATAGTCCGAGCCATGCAGCAGGCGGTGATGCCACTCGCTGCGGGCGATGAGCTCACGCCGCACTTCGAGCGTCCGATTGCGCTGGAGCACCGCCGAGATGTCGGCAAGCAGCAGCCGCTCGAACTGCGGCTCGCGCAGCAGCCGCTGCGTGAGGTCGAACGAGCGCACGGTCGGCCCCGCCTCGCCGCCGGCGTCCAGATCCCGCGCCTGGCCCAGGCTCGCCGCGTGCGCGACCACGACCCGCACGCCCTGCTCCAGCGGCTGTCGCACCAGCAGCGGATTGTTGAAGGCATGCTGGCGCGCGCCCGGCGCGGCCAGTTCCTCGCCACATTGAATGATGAGCGGCAGCTTCAGGCGACGCAGCGCGGCATAGAACGGCTCCACGCGCCTGGCGGCCGGGTCGATGTTCATCGACGAGGGCAACCACTTGACGGCACGCGCGCCTGCTGCCGCCGCCTTCTGCAGGCGCTCCAGCGCATCGGGCCGATACGGGTGGACCGAGGCGACCCACTCGAAGTGCTCCGGGTACGTCTTGGCCACCGCAGCGGCGTAGGCATTGGGCGTGTAAAAGGTCGAGTGCTCGGGCCGCTCGATGCCCTCATCGTCGACCGCGAAGTCGAAGGCGAACAGCATCATCTTGAAACCGGGCGGCGCGCTTGCAGCAGCACGCGCATGCGCTCGACGTCGCGGCGATCCACCGCGCCCGCCGGTGCATCGTCCACACAGGCCGCCGCCATCATCACGCGCCGACGGATCTTCTCCACCGGCGCCAGCCAGCTCTCGGAATCCGGATGCACATAGGCGCCGGAGTCCCCGTCGCCGGTCCCCACCGGGTGCGCGTGCGCTTCCCACAGCAAGTCCGGTTGCAGGCCGTCGAACGCGGCGGCGATGAGCTCATGCCGTGCCAGCTCGGGCGGCAGCGGCTGCAGGCAGCTGGCAGCGCTCGCCTCGGCACGCGTGAACGCGGCCGCGAACGGGCCCATGCAACACAGGTGGAGGAAGCCGCGACGCGTCAACATGGCGCGCATGCTACGGCCCGCGCCGGCGCGCGGCTGCCCGCGCCACACGCGTGTCGGCTGGCGCTACCGGCAGGATCAATCGCGGCATGCGGGCGCAAGCCGCGGCGCCACGGCCCACGCGCTCAGGCCAGCAGGGCCTCGGCCATGGCAAGCCCCGACAGATAGGCGCCCTCCACGCGCGGTCCGTTGCACCAGTCGCCGGTCGCCCCGAGCTTCACGTCGTCGTCCCACAGGAAGTCCTGCTTCAGCGGGTTCACAGGCGCAGCGAAGCGCCAACGGTGGGCGGCCAGGTGCGCGGGCACCAGATCGCGCTCGATCTGGCCGGCAAAGGCCCTGAGCAGTTGCTGCTCGGCCTCCGGCGCGTCCACTTCAAGCTGCCCCTTGCTCCACTGCGGGCCAGCGTGCAGGACCCAACGCTCAGCGACGCCGGGCGCTGGCGCCCGCTCGGGCTTGCTGCTGTCGCGTGCGACCCAACTCAAGACCGGGTTGTCGTTCAGGAAGGCGCCATCGAACGGCGTCAGGGACGGCCGCGCCAGTGCGAGCATGCCGGCCCAGCACGGCGCCCACTCCACCGCCGCCATGGTGCGTGCCAGTGGCGTGTGCTCGCGCGCCAACTCGGCCGCCTGCGGCGAGGGCATGGCGAGGACGAGCACGTCGAAACCGCGCACGGACACCTCCTGTGCAGCGTCGTCGATGAGATGCCAGCGGCCCGAGCGACGCTCGACGCGCGCCACGCGGCGACCTTGCTCGCAGCCGAGGCCCGCTGCGAGGTGGCGAGCGATCGCTTGCATCCCGCCGCGGCCGACGAAGCGCGTTGCCGACAGCGTCTTCTCGCTCACACGCCCCTGGTCGTACGCGAGCAGTCGACCGGCCCAGGGCGCGGCGATGCCGGCGGACTGCCAGCCTTGCACGGCAGCCTCGAAGCGGTGGTGCTGAACTGTGAAGTACTGCGCACCATGGTCGAAGCTGCCAAAGGCGCTGGCGCGCGTGGACAGGCGTCCGCCGGGCACCCGCCCCTTGTCGATCACGGCGACCTGGGCGCCGCGCGCGGCCAGCGTCGTGGCGCACGCGAGACCGGACAGGCCAGCCCCGATGATGGCCACGCGCAAGGCGGCAACGCTGCTCAAGTGCGCGCAGACATCGTGGACTGGTGTCCCAACCCATGAGGTTCGAAACAACAATGGCGAGCATCGCCGCCATACCTTGTCGCCGTGCTCGCCGGGTTCCCAACCCGGCTGCGCGCGGCTTCGCGTCTGGCGGCGATTTCGCCATTGTCGTGGGCCACCATTCGGCACGCCCGCGGCAATGCTTCGAAACTCATGGGTCGGGACACTAGCCTCGCGCTGCGCGCTCGGTGCTGCGCAGGTGGGAGGGTGCAGCACTCTCGGGCGCCGGTTCTTCCTCGGGCCAGTCGCGGATGTAGGCCTTGAGCATGCGGTTCTCGAAGCTTTGCTCCTCGAGCACGGCCCGGGCGACGTCGTAGAACGAGATCACGCCAAGGAGCGTGCGGCCCTCCAAGACGGGCAGGTAGCGTGCATGGCGCTCGAGCATGAGCCGCCGCACCTCCATGACGTCGGTTGCGGGCGTGACGGTCAACGGCGCGTCATCCATCACCGAGCGCACCAGGCGCGTGCCCACCTGGCCGTTGTTCGCATGCAGTGTGTTGATGACTTCGCGGAAGGTGAGCATGCCCACCAGATCGCCGTGGTGCATCACCACCACCGAGCCGATGTCGTGCTCGGCCATCATCTGCACCGCGGTCCACAGCGGGCTGTCCGGTTGGACGGTGAACAGCGCACTGCCCTTGACGCGCAGGATGTCACTGACCTTCATGGTGCCTCCTCCGGCAGCAACGCCGCAGCCGTTCTGTGCCGCCAATCCTAGCGCGCGCGCTGTCCGGCGCCCACACCAAGGGAGGGTGACGGCTGCTTGCACCGGCGGGATCAAATCTTGCGCAACCAGCCCAGCCCAGCCGATGTGCCACCCGCCCCGGCGCGGGCCGGCCGGTACTCGCAGCCAACCCAGCCCGCGTACCGTAGCCGGTCGAGCAGCGCGAAGATCAGCGGATAGTGCACTTCACCGGTATCCGGCTCGCTGCGTTCCGGCACGCCGGCAATCTGCACATGCGACACGAGCGGGAAGTACCGCTCCAGGTGGCGCACCAAGTCACCCTCCATGATCTGCAGGTGATAAAAGTCCATCTGCAGACCCAGGTTCGGCTTCTTTAGCGCGGCGATGACGTCGGCGGCCTGTTGCTGGCGCGACAGGTAGTAGCCGGGAACATCGCGCTGGTTGATCGGCTCGATGGTGACCGTGATGCCATGTGGGTGCACCAGGTCGCAGGCATAGGCGAGATTGCGCAGGTAGGTCTCCAGGCAATCCTCGGCCGGCGCCGCGCCGGGCTTGCCGGCCATGACGTGCAGCCGCGGCGCGCCAAGGATGCGCGCGTAATCCATCGCCTGCTCCATGGCGGACTCGAAGTCCTGCTCGCGCCCTGGCAGCGCGGCCAGGCCGCGCTCGCCTGCGTCGGAGTGACCCTGCGGCGCGTTCATCAGGACAAGCTGCACCCGCGCGTCATCCAGGGCGCGGCGGAAGTCCTGCGCCTGCACCGCATATGGCCCCTGCACTTCCACCGCCGCAAAGCCGTCGCGGGCGGCAGCGCCGATGCGGTCGATGAGCGCAAGCTCGGGGTACAGGGTGCTGACGTTGGCGGCGAAACGAGGCATCGCATGACAACATAAACTGGGCGGGGATCAGATGCTACGTCGGCCGCCGCACGTCAAAGCGCGCGCCTGCCGCGTTGTCAGTGGCCCCCATGCAGGTCCGTGTGCCGCGTCTGAAGCATCTCCCGCAATGCCGACGGCAAGTACGCGCGCAGGGCCGCCGCCACCCGGCGCTCGTTGTCGCGCCACCAGATGCCCGCCCCCACGATGCCGAGACCGATCAGCGTCAACGCAAACGGGAACAGCAGACTGTCGGCGAACACCTTGTCGGCGAGGTGGTAGAGGTAGAACGCGATCCCGAGCCCGCCAAAAACCGCAAACACGCGCCGGCCGAGCGCCGCGCCGACGCCGAGGAGCGCGAGGTTGATCAGGAAGTAGATGAACTTGCCCAGTTCCGAGCTCGAGTTCTGCATTGTCAGGCCGGCCCAGACCGCAAGCGTGCCGAACAGGTAGAGCCAGAACGCAAAGTCCCTGCCCTGGGCGAAGGCAGCGCGGGCCCGGATGTCAACCCACACTGCCACCACGAGCATCCCCAGTCCGAAGACCATCGAAAAGTCGCGGTAGTACGGCCACTCGTTCCAGCCCGGCCGATCGGCGAAGGCGATCATGCGGGCGAGATCCATGCTCATGTACCAGACCGTGACCGCCAACGGCATGACCATGAACGGATAGCGCAGCCGCCACAGTCCGATCACGGCGGCGACCAGGGTGACGAACTCCAGCGAGATCCAGCGCCAGTCGATGTGCGTGTGATACGCGCGATAGTGTTCGGCCGCCCCGCCCGGCGGCCACCAGCCGAGTGCGGACTGCAAGGCCCACGTGCCGAGCGGCACGAGGACGATCGCAAGTGTGGCCAGGATGCCCGCTGGGATCGGCAGCTGCCGCCGCGCCAGCCAGCGGGCAGCAAAGACCGAGGCCACGGCGTAGGACACAGCAATCGCGAACAGCGCCCAGGGCCCGAACTGCTCCCAGCCCAGGTTCATGAAGAGCGACATCGCCCCGATTGCGATCATTCCGCCCAGGTAGTACAGGACGTGGGTGATCGAAAATCGCGGCGCGACGTCGGGCATACCGGCCAGGCGCTCGCTCCAGGCGGACCACAGACTCGCCGCCTGCGCTGCATCGAGCAGCCCCTGGGTCACCGCCCAGTCCAGATCCGATTTGGAAATCTTCATGCGTCAGTCCTCCTGCCGCGATGATGCTGCGCCGGGACCGGCACCCAAGGCTCGGACGGCAGTCGTCGCGGCTGGTGATACGCGAAGGCTAACGATGCATGCCCAGCCGGATCTTGAACAGCTCCACCTCGCGCACCACGGCAGCGCGGACGGGCGGCTCCCAGACCGAGTGACCCGCATCGGGCACGACGGTGAAGCACGCACCCGGCCAGGCACGCGCCAACTCGTCGGCGCTGTTCATCGGGCAGACCATGTCGTAGCGCGCCTGGATGATGGACGCCGGCAGATGCCGCACGCGATACAGGTTGTTCAACAGCTGGTCCGGCGCCAGGAAGCAGTGATGCGCAAAGTAATGCGCCTCCAGACGTGCCAGCCCGAGCGCCTCGTCGGCAAAGTGCCGTACGAGGTCCGGGTTGGGTATCAAAGTCGAACAGCTGCCTTCGTACTCGCTCCAGGCTCGTGCAAAGGGCAGGTGCACGCGCGGATCGGGGTCGAACAGGCGCTTCAGGTAGCCCTTGAGCGGATCACTGCGCTCCGCCGCCGGCAGCATCTCGACAAACTTGCGCCAGGCCTCCGGAAAGACATGCCGCAGCCCCTTGAGAAACCAGTCCACTTCGGACTGGCGCCCAAGGAAGATGCCGCGCAACACAAAGCCCAGCACCCGCTCCGGGTGGGTCTGCCCGTACGCCAGGCCCAGCGTGCTGCCCCAGGAGCCGCCGAAGACGAGCCAACGGTCCACGCCAAGGTAGTCACGCAGCAGCTCGATATCGGCAAGCAGGTGCGACAGCGTGTTGCGCTGGATCTCGCCCAGCGGGGTGGAGCAGCCCGCACCGCGCTGGTCGAACAGGATGATCCGGAACGCGTTGGGGTCGAAGAAGCGCCGATGCTCGGCCGAGCACCCGCCGCCCGGACCGCCGTGCAGGAACAGCACCGGAATGCCGCGCGGGTTACCGCTGACCTCCCAGTACATCGTGTGGATGTCGTCGAGCGCCAACATGCCGGTGTCGTGCGGCTCGATCGCCGGATACAACGCCGTGCGGGGCTCCAGTCGCAGGTCCATAAGTCGATTATGTCTGACACCGATTCAGGGTCCTGGATGCGGGATCCGCATCGCCCGGCAAGCGCGGGTGGCAGGTGCGCGCGTATCGTGGCGCCGAGAACGCTCGCTGGCGGTGTCCCGCTGTCGTGAGTCCCCGGTCCACCATTCCGCTTCCTCGACCCCGATCCCGATGTCCATCCCCAACTACCCTGGCTTCGGCACGCTGGCGCTGCACGCCGGCCAGCGGCCCGACGCGGCGACCGGAGCACGCGCCGTGCCGATCTACGCCACCACCTCGTTCTGCTTCGACGATTCGGAGCACGCGGCGGCGCTGTTCAACATGGAGCGCTCGGGCCATGTGTACTCGCGCATCTCCAATCCCACCGTGGCGGTGCTCGAGGAGCGCATCGCCGCGCTGGAGCAAGGCGTTGGGTCGATTGCCACCGCCAGCGGCCAGGCCGCGCTGCACCTGGCGATCGCCACCCTGATGGGCGCCGGCGGTCACGTCGTGGCCAGCCGCTCGCTCTACGGGGGCTCGCACAACCTGCTGGCCTACACGCTGAAGCGCTTCGGCATCGACACGACGTTCGTCGATCCGCGCCAGCTCGACGCCTGGCGCGCCGCCATCCGTCCCACGACGCGTCTGCTGTTTGGCGAGGCGCTCGGCAATCCCGGGCTCGACGTGCTTGATGTCCCGTCCGTGGCGGAGATTGCGCATGCCGCAGGCGTGCCGCTGTTGGTCGACAGCACCTTCACCACCCCGGTGCTGCTGCAGCCCTTCGCGCACGGTGCGGATCTCGTGTACCACTCGGCCACCAAGTTTCTCGGCGGTCATGGGGTGGCCATCGGCGGCCTGCTGGTCGATGGCGGCACCTTCGACTGGAACGCCAGCAGCAAGTTCGACGTGCTGACGCGGCCGTATGAGGGCTTCCATGGCATGACCTTCGCCGAGGAGAGCACGGTGGCACCGTTCCTGCTGCGGGCGCGGCGCGAGGGGCTGCGCGACTTCGGCGCCTGCATGAGCCCACACACCGCCTTCCTGCTGCTGCAGGGCATCGAGACGCTGCCGCTGCGCATGGCGCGCCACGTCGAGAACGCCCGCACAGTGGTCGACTACCTCGTGGCACAGCCGATGGTCGAGTCGGTTGCCTACCCGGATCTGCCCTCCCATCCTGACCACCGGCTGGCACAGCGCCTCTTGCCCAAGGGTTGCGGCGCGGTGTTCAGCTTCAACCTGAAGGGCAGCCGTGCCGCGGGCAAGGCCTTTGTCGAGACCTTGTCGGTGTTCTCGCACCTGGCCAACGTGGGGGATGCGAAGTCGCTGGTGATCCACCCGGCGTCGACCACGCACTTCCGCGTGCCCGACGCCGACCTCGCCGCCGCAGGCATCGCCCAAGGCACGATCCGGCTGTCCATCGGCCTGGAAGATGCGCAGGACCTGATCGACGATCTCGGCCGCGCCCTCAAGGCGGCCGGCAAGGTGGGCTGATGCAACTCGCAGATCTGTACGCCTACACCGGCGGCAAGCCGTTCGACCCAGCGCGTCCCTGCGTCGTGTTCCTGCATGGCGCACAGCACGATCACAGCGTGTGGATCCTGCAAAGCCGCGCCCTCGCGCACCGCGGCTTCAGCGTGCTTGCGCTCGACCTGCCCGGCCATGGCCGCAGCGCGGGGCCCGCCGAGGCAAGTATCGAAGCGATCGCCGAGCGTGTGGCCACCGCGCTGGCGCCACTGGCGAGCCCCTGCTTCGTCCTGGTCGGGCACAGCATGGGCTCGCTGCTGGCACTCGAGCTTGCCGTGCGGCTCGGCGAGCGCGCCGCCGGCGTGGCGCTCGTGGCGACCGCCGCGCCGATGAAGGTGTCCGATGCCTTGCTCACCGCCACGCGTGAGGACCCGGCCGCGGCGCTGCAGATGATCAACCTGTGGTCGCACAGCGCATCGATCACACCCTTCGCGGTGCGACCCGGCGCCCCCGGGCCGGGCTTTAATGTGTTGTGGCAAAACCTGCGACTGATGCAGCGCGTGGCCAGCGTCAACGGAGCAGCCGTGCTGCCCACCGACTTCGCGGCCTGCAATGCCTACGGCGCCGGCCTTGAGCGCGCCAGGGCGCTGTCTTGCCCGACGCTCTTCGTCCTCGGCGGTGCCGACCAGATGACGCCACCCAAGGCGGCGCGCGCGCTGATCGACGCCTGCGCGGACAAGACGGTCGTGTCCCTGCCCGCGACCGGCCATGCGGTGATGACGGAGAACCCGGATGGCTTGCGTCGGGCGCTGGAGCAGTTTGTCGCCCGCGTCACGCTGGCGCGCACGGCCGCGACCCCACGCCCGCGACCCCTTGAGCCGGACCAGCGCGCGAGCTAGAGTGCGGTCGCCGCAGCCCCACACGTTTCATGCAGGACACGTCACGCAGCACATGACACGGCGCATGCACGACAGAATGAGGAGATCCCAATGAGCCCGCTGGGCCGCCCCAAGGGCGAATCCCTGAGCGCGCGGCGCGAGGTTAGTAGTCCATTGCGCGCCATGCGGGAGCAGCGGTTCAAGAGCTTTCGCGAGTTCTATCCCTTCTACCTCAACGAACACCGCAACCCGACCTGCCGTCGCTTGCACTTCGTTGGCTCCACGCTCGCGCTGCTGTGCCTCGTCGCGCTGGCCGCCACCCGCAACCCGCCGTGGCTGCTGGCCGGCCTGCTGTGCGGCTATGGCTTCGCCTGGATCGGCCACTTCTTCTTCGAGAAAAACCGGCCGGCCACGTTCAAGTACCCGCTGTGGAGCCTCATGGGCGACTGGGTGATGTACGCGCAGATCTGGGCGCGCAGGATCCGGTTCTGACGTTGCGGGACCCGACTCAAGCGGCCTGCGTCACGACTTTTGGCGGCGGGCTGTCGAGCAAGCTCATCAATGGCCGCGCGATCCAGTCGGCAGTCTGGCCGCGCGCCATCCAGCCTTGCAGTCCGCCGTCGGTGTGTCGCAAGAGCGAGTTCTCGGGATCGACCGCCAGCCTTGCGAAAATCGACTGCAAGGTGGTGGCTGCCGGGTCGCAGCTGAGCACCCAGCGCAATTGCCCGTCCAGTCGCGCAACGTAGTCAAGCCGCTCGAGCTCGAGCATCAGTCCATCGACCTCCTCCGGGTACATGCGCACTGCCTGCGACAACGCCTCCAACGTCAACTTGCCCTGCTCGCGCCCCTCGATGCGTGCCGTGAGCAGCAGGCGCAGCAGCGCCACCGCGGTGATGAAGCGGTTGCCGGCGCGATGCTCATCGGCAAAACGGGTCATGCGCAGGCGCGGCAGGGTCGCGGTGATCGCGGCACCAAAGAGCAGCACGAACCACGACAGGTAGATCCACAGCAGAAAGAGCGGCAAGGCCGCGAAGGCGCCATAAATCGTCGTGACGGTGCCGCCGCGGATGTACCAAGCCATGAGGCTCTTCATCAGCTCGCCGGAGAGCGCCGCCACGAAGCCGCCGACCAGCGCATCGCGCCAAGCCACCTTGCGCGCGGGAACAACGACATACAGCGCCGTGAAGGCGAGGCCGGCCAGCACCACGGGCAGATAGTCCAGCACCGTGCGTACCGCCGCGGGCACCTGTCGCACCCAGCCTTGCGACATGGACAGCAAGTACGACGAGGCTGAGATGCTCGCCGCCAGCACCAGCGGACCCAGGGTCAGTAGCGCCCAGTACACGAGCAGGCGCTGCATCAGAGGGCGCAGCGCGCGCACCTGGAAAATGTCGTTCACCACCCGGTCGACGGTCAGGATCATGAACATCGCGGTCACGAGAAGGAAAGCCAGACCGTAGATGGTGAGCCGGCCCGCCATGCCGACAAACTCGTTGAGGTAGCGCAGGATCACGGCGCTGTACTGAACCGGCAGCCATGTGACGAGCACGCTCTTTTCGATGGTGGCGCGCAGTTCGCTGAACAACGGAAACGCCGTGAGCAGAGACAGCGCCACGGCCAGCAGTGGCACCAAGGCCAGCGTGGTGGTGAACGTGAGGCTGCCCGCAGCCTGTGCGAGGCCCACGTCCTTGGCGCGGCGCGCCGCGAAGTTGAACACTTCGCGCGCGCGCTCGAGACGAGCGTGCCAGAGAGTCGAGACAAGCATGCCGCTTTGATTTCGTAAAATAAAGCGAATCTATCGCAACCAACTCGGTTGCATCTGCCCCGCTGAGCAGGCATTCGCGCATGGACATCCTGGTTCTGTACTACTCGCGGCACGGCGCCACCCGTCGCCTGGCCGAGTGCATCGCGCAAGGGGTGGACAGTGTCGCAGGTGCGGCGGCGCGCCTGCGCACCGTGCCGCCCGTCGCACCGCTCATTGAAACGGCCGCGCCGCCGGTGCCGCCGGAGGGCGCGCCCTATGTCGAGCCGCAGGATCTCGAGCAGTGCGGCGGGCTGGCGCTGGGCTCGCCAACACGCTTTGGCAACATGGCCGCCCCACTGAAGCACTTCATCGATTCCACCAGCGGCCAATGGCTCAGCGGCGCGCTGGCCGGCAAGCCGGCCGCGGTGTTCACGTCGACCAGTTCGCTCCACGGGGGACAGGAAACGACGCTGCTGTCGATGCTGCTGCCGCTCCTGCATCACGGCATGCTGATCGTCGGCCTGCCCTACACCGAAGCGGACCTGCATGGCACCTCCAGTGGCGGCACGCCCTATGGCGCGAGCCACGTGGCCAGCCAGCGGCAGGGCAATGCGCTGACCGAGGAAGAGCGCCGCCTGGCCATCGCCCTGGGGCGGCGGCTGGCCACCGCGGCGCTGAAGCTCTCCTAAATGAGCAAGTCGGCTTGAAGACCATTCCGTGTCAGCGCAGCACGAAGCCCGCCTCGTGAGCAGCGCCGCTGCCTTGACCGAGCGCCAGTTGCAGGCGTGGCGCTGGGCGATCGGCAGCTGGCTCGCGCTCGTGGCCTTGCTGATCGCCTGGGAGTGGTTCATCGCGCCCGTGCGACCCGGCGGCTCATGGCTGGTGCTCAAGGCGGTGCCGCTGCTGCTGC
The DNA here is from genome assembly GCA_020248785.1 of Burkholderiales bacterium. Taxonomy (GTDB): domain Bacteria; phylum Pseudomonadota; class Gammaproteobacteria; order Burkholderiales; family Burkholderiaceae_F; genus JALHMQ01. The sequence goes on from JADCGX010000040.1 coordinate 81,303, forward strand.
CGCTGCCCTGGATGCTCCGCGGCAACAAGGACGCCATTCAATGGGCGCTGCTGATCGTGCTCGTCTACCTCGTCGAGGCGACGGTACGCATCTTCGAGCCCGCGCCCTATGGCCTGCTGGCCCTGATCGAACTCGTGCTGGTGTGCGTGTTCTTCGTTGCCGCCGTGCTGTACCTGCGCCCGTTCAAGCAGGCGGCCAAGGCGGCTGCGCAGCGGGCCAAGGCAGAGCGCCGGCACCCATGAGCCCGCCGGGCCGCCCCAAGGCCGAATCCCAGAGCGCGCAGCGCGAGGGTAGTCCAGTGAACCCCCTGCTCGACCAGTTGCGCGAGATCGTCGGCCCAGCCAACGTGTTCACGGAGGACGTCGATACCGCGCCCTTCCTGACCGACTGGCGCAAGCGCTATCGGGGGCGGGCGCAGGCCGTCGTGCGGCCGGCCAGCACTGCGGACGTGGCGCGCGTGGTGCAGGCCTGCGCCGCCGCCGGCGTGCCGATGGTGCCGCAAGGCGGCAACACCGGACTCGTCGGTGGCGCGACACCCGACATGGACGGCCGCGCGGTGCTCATCAGCTTGCAACGCATGACGCGGGTGCGCGCCATCGACACCGACAACGACACCATCACGGTCGAGGCGGGCTGCGTGCTGCAGGGGGTGCAGCAGGCAGCGCGCGCCGCCGGCCGGCTGTTTCCGCTGAGCCTGGCGGCCGAAGGTAGCGCGACCATCGGCGGCAATCTGTCGACTAACGCGGGCGGCACCCAGGTGTTGCGCTATGGCAATGCGCGCGATCTCACGCTCGGGCTCGAAGTCGTGCTGCCCGACGGCCGGGTGTGGGACGGATTGCGCGGCCTGCGCAAGGACAACACCGGCTACGACCTCAAGCAGCTCTTCGTTGGCGCCGAAGGCACGCTGGGACTGATCACAGCAGCGACGCTCAAGCTGTACCCGCTGCCCCGCGCACAACGCACCGCGCTTGCGGCCGTGGCTTCGCTGACCGCTGCCGCGCAGCTGCTCAACCGCATTCGCGCCGCCGCCGGCGCCGCGCTCACCGCCTTCGAGGTGATGTCCGCTGTGTGCCTGCGTAGCGTGGCGCGCGAGCTGCCCGGCGTCAGGCTGCCGCTGGCGCCGGAGTCGTCCGCCTGGTTTGCGCTGCTGGAGCTGTCGGACGTCGAGGGCGAGGAGCACGCCACGGCCATGCTCGAACGCACGCTCGGCGCCGCCCTTGAGGACGGTGAGGCAACCGACGCCGTTGTCGCGCAATCGGTGGCCGAGGCGCAGGCACTGTGGCGCGTGCGCGAGTCGATCCCCGAGGCGCAGGCCAAGCTCGGCGGCAACGTCAAGCACGACATCGCCGTGCCCGTGTCGCGCGTCGCCGAGTTCGTGGCGGGCACCGATGCCGCGCTCAAGGCGCAGTTCCCGTGGATCCAGCCCGTGGTCTTCGGCCATCTTGGCGACGGCAACCTGCACTACAACATGGGTGCCGTGGACGGCACGCCGCTGGTGCGCGTATTCGAGCAAGAAGCGGCGATCAACGCCGTGGTCCATCCGGCGGTGGCCGCGTACGGCGGTTCCATCAGCGCCGAGCACGGCCTGGGCCAGCTCAAGCGCGAGGAAAATCGGCGCTATAAGCCGACCGTCGAGCTCGATCTCATGCGGGCCATCAAGACCGCGCTCGATCCGCGCGGTCTGATGAACCCGGGCAAGCTGCTCTGACGAACGGCAGGCGCGGGCGCGCACGCCGCTGCCTTACTTGACTACACTGCCGGCATCGTTCGGCTCGGCACTGGCCTGCGGAGCGTCCATGCGCACTTCATCAGTCTCAATTGCTGTCCCCGCCGTATCCGTCCCGGCCGCGAGTCTCGTGGCGCTCGGCCTGCTACTCGCCACGCCCGTTAGCGCGCAGATCTTCCGTTGCGAATTTCTCGACGGCCGCGTCACCTACACCAACGAGCCCTGCCCAAGCACGGCGCGGCGCGGCCGCGCGGTGGACGACTCTCCGCCAGTGCAGGCGCGGCGCGACCGGCCCGGCGAGAAGACCGCAAGCAAGGCGAACGAGACGGTCGCGAAGACCGAGGCCGACCCCAAGGCCGAGTCTGCCAAGGCAGACGTGGCCAAGCCTGAAGCAGCACGGCCAGAGCCAATCAAGCCCGATACCAAGGCCGAAGCAGCCAAGGACGACGCCAAGCCTGCGCGTGCCACCGCGTCTGGTGCAACGCCCAGCCAGCTTCGCGCCGCAAATAACCTTTCGCCCGCGCAACAAATGGAGCAACTCGACCTCGAGCGGGCCCGTCAACGCCGCGCCTGCGATGATCTCGATCGCCAGCTTGCCTTCGCTCGTCGTGACCTCGATGCGGCCACGGGCGGCCAGCGCGCCTCGGCGGAACTGCAGCTGCGTCGCTTGCAGGAAGACTATCGCCTACAGTGCCCCATGCAGCGCTGATGCGTCCGGATCCGGCTCGCGCCTGGCTCGCGGCCCTGCCGCTTGCCGCACTGCTCACCGGCCACGCGCATGCGCAACTGCTGCGTTGTGAATCGCCCATGGGCGCCGTGACCTACGCCAACGGCAGCTGCCCGCCCGGCACCACGCTCAAAAGCCAAATCCCACCCGCGCCACCCTTGTCCGAGGCTGACCGCAAGCGCGCCGAAAGCCAAGCCAAGGCCGAGGCCAACCGCGCGCGCCAGCTCGAACAGGCCGAACGCGCCGAGGCGCAGCAGCGCGAAAAGGCACGCGCCGCCGAGGCGAAAAAGGCGCAGGAGCGTGAGCGCAGTTGCCGCAAGCTGGCGCTGCAGCTGCAACAGGCCGAGGACACCCTGTCCAAGGCCGCCTTGAACAAGCGCGACGCAGCCGAGAAGGCGCGCAACGGCGCACGCGCGCGCTACGAGTTGGATTGCCGCTAGTTCGGCCCTGCGCACCAGCGCTCACCATCGGCGCGGCGCGCGCGACGCGCGCCTGTTTGCACGGCATGCTTGCGCGATCGGTCGAAGATCGCTGTCCGCGCGACATCGATTTCGCGGCACCGAGAAAGCAACCCGACGTGCCGCGCGCGGCGCGCCGCCGCAGCAGTTGAAGATCTCGCCGCGTGCCGTCAACCGGACCGTGCCGCCGCCTGCCCTTGCGACCCCTGGCACCGCCGAACTGACCGAGAGCCGCGCGAGCGAGCCGCTCATACGCTGATCCAGCGGCAGCCCTGGGACTGATCGGCGACGATCACATGCTCGTCGGCGCAGCCGAGCACGCTCGCCAACGCGGCGCGCGCGAGTGCGGGACGATTGTTCTGGCGGCTCAGGTGCGCCGCCACCACTCGGTTCAAGCGTGATCGGTCGATCGAGTCCAGAAGCTGCGCGGCCTGCGCATTGGACAGGTGACCCCGGTCGCCGGCAATGCGGGCCTTGAGGAACGGCGGATAGGCGCCGTTGCGCAGAAGCTCGGGATCATGGTTGCACTCGATCAGCATCGCATTCAGGCCATCAAAGGCACGCGCCACCGCAGTCGTCGGCACGCCGATGTCCGTCAACACGCCCAGGCGCCGGTCGCCGTCAGTGACGACGAGTTGAAGCGGCTCTGCCGCATCGTGCGGTACGGCCAGCGGCAGGACTTGCATGGCGCCGACGGTGATCGCCGCGCCATCGCGCACCCGACGCCAGTCGACTTCAGCGCCAATCAGACCCGCGGCGTTGCGCGTGCCCGCGGAACACAGCAGGGCAAGGGACCGGCGCTTGAGCAGCGCGCTCACACCGCCCACATGGTCCGAGTGTTCGTGGGTGACGAAGATGGCATCGAGGTCGTCGACAGTGAGCCCGAGGCGACCCAGGCGCTCATCGAGCTGGCGCGGGCCGAAGCCGTTGTCCACCAGCATGCGGGTCGCGAACAACCCCTCGCTGGCCTCGATCAGCAGCGCATTGCCTTCACTTCCCGAGCCGAGGCTGCAGAAGCGAAGCATTCAGTCGTCGATCGTTGAGCGGCCGGCGTTCTGGAGCGCGCTCGACGCGCGTCGCTCCACCCTGCACCGCCCTACCGCAGCTGCTGGCTGAGCAGCGTCAGGATGCGATCGCCCGTGGGCGAGCTCTCGGGCTTGCCAAACTGATCGAGCACCGTGACGGCACTGCCGCTGCCGCTGCTGCTGACCACGACGCGGTACTGCGGCGCCACGATTTTCGGGTCCGAGCCGAAGAGCTTGGAGAACATGCCCTGCTGACCGCGTTGCCTGGCCTCGACCTCCGGGTCGAGATAGCGCACGAAGAACACGCCATTGGCGCGGTCGCGGTCCTCGACGGTGAACGCGCCACGATCGAGCCCCAGGCCCACGCGCCGCCAGGCGCGGTCGAACGGCTCATCGATCTCCACGCGCTGCGCTCGGCCACCCTCGCCGCGCACAAGGCGCACGGTCTGCGTCTGCCCCGCGGCCGAAGCGGCAGCAGCACCCGTCGCAGCCGGCGCTGCCACGGCGCCTGCGGCTGCGGGCGCTGCCCCCGCCGACGCGCTGCCGACAGGGCGGCCGGCGCCCGTCGGCGCGTTGGCGGCAACGGCGGTGGTCTTCCCAGGAGCGGGCGCAAAGCGCACCAGCAAGCGCTGCAGCATCTCGGCTTCCAGCTCGGGGTTGCTGGCGCGCGGCTGCCAGGTCGTCGAATCCTTCGCTGACGTGGTGTAGACCTCCTCCATGCCGCGATGGCTGATGAAGATCTCGGTGGTGTTCTTGGGCGTGCGCTCCAGTCGGGTGCGGAAGCGGTCCCGTTCTCCGGTCGACCACAAGCTGTCGAACACCCGGCCAATCGTGCGGCGAACGATGTCTTGAGGAATCTTGGCTCGGTTCTCGCTCCAGACCGTCTCGAAAATGCCAAGCGTTGGATCGTCGCGCTCGAGCGCCAGGCCGACGCTGGGCCAGAAGTCGCGCACCACCGGATACACCTGCTCGGGCGGCAGGTCGACTGCAAGCCAGCGCTGCTGACCTTCGCGCTCAATGCGCGCGATCTGCGAGGTGGCCACGACGGCCGTGGCGCCGGCCACGACGGCCGCGCCACTGGGCGCGCCGGAGGCTGCGCGTTGCGTCGCCACCTGGCTCGCAGAGGTGGCGGCGCCGGGCACCGCAAAGCGATCGCTCGGCGGCAATGCAGTCAGTTCCGGAGGCACGTCCAGAGCAGGCCGCGTGGGCTGGGCACTGCGATAGTCGATCTTGTCCGAGATCGGATTCGTCACCGTGCAACCCGCAAGCAGCACGGCGGCGGCCAGAAACAGGGCTGCGGGAGCCACGCGGCGCGGCAATTGTTGGACGAGCATCATCTCTCCTAGACCAGTCCGACGTCGCTGAGCGCGGACTCGACCACCGGTCGCGCGGCCGCCGACAACGGCACGAGCGGCAGTCGCAGGCCCGGAGTGATACGGCCCATACGCGCGAGCGCCCATTTGACCGGGATCGGGTTTGGCTCGACGAACAACTTTTGCGCCAGCACGAGCTGCTGATCGTTGAGGCGACGCGCCGCCGGCAAATCGCCATCGAGCGCCGCGCGACACATCCGGCTGAAGAGCTTGGGTGCCACGTTGGCCACCACGGAGATCACGCCATGCCCGCCGAGCAGCAGGAGCGACAAAGCGCTGTCGTCGTTGCCACTGTAGACCGCGAAGTCCTTGGGCAGACGCTTGATGAGGTCGGCCGCGCGCGCCATGTCGCCGGTGGCGTCCTTCAGACCGACAATGCCCGGCACCTGCGCGAGCCGCACCGTCGTGTCATTGGCCAGATCGGCCACCGTACGACCCGGCACGTTGTACAGGATGACCGGCAGCCCGCAGGTCTCGGCGACCTTGCGGAAGTGCTGGTACAGCCCGTCCTGGGTTGGCTTGTTGTAGTACGGCACCACCTGCAAGGTGGCGGCCGCGCCGCACGACTTGGCAAAGTGGGTGAGCTCAATGGCCTCGGCCGTCGAGTTGCCGCCGGTACCGGCGATCACCGGGACTCGGCCCTGGACCGTCTCGACCGCGACCTTGATGAGCTCACAATGCTCCTCGTGGTTCACGGTCGGGGACTCGCCGGTGGTGCCGACCGCCACGATGCCGTTGGTGCCCTCGGCGATGTGCCATTCGATCAGCCGCTTGTACGCGTCCAGATCGAGTGAACCGTCCTCGTGCATCGGCGTGACAATGGCGACCAGACTGCCGGTGATCATTGCGGATCCTTGTGCTGAGCCGTTGTCCGACGGCGACGGGTGCGAAGCGCTCTCCGGTACCGCGAGAGCAAAACGCCGCAGAGAAGCCCAAAATTCTACATGCCGGTCCGCGCGGGCACCGCCCTGCGCCAGCTCATGGCGGCAGGCAAAGGCCAGCGAGCGACGCGGGCGCGATGCGACGCGCGCAGATGCGCTGAACGCGGGCAGGCTTGGGAACGTTGACCACCCCGTCCTCGAAGCCGAGAACGTGTAACGTTGCACAGACCTGCAACAGTTCACCAGGCGCCAGCAGGAAGTCCGGGTTGGACGGTTTGCCGAAGGCTTCATTGCCCTGCGCGAACGTCTCGTAGATCAACAAGCCCCCCGGCGCCAGGGCAGCGAGCAGCCCCGGCCAGAGCGGCCGATGCAGATAGTTGGTGACGACGATCGCATCGAACTGCCGGCCGGCATACGGCCACGGCGCGCCCTCGATGTCGGCGGCGACAAAGTGGATGCGGGCGCTGCCAACGAACCGCGCGGCCAGCGTGGCGTCGCGGTCGACCGCGTCAACCACGCAGCCCCGCTGCGTAAACCAGCGGGCGTGGCGCCCTGCGCCGCAGGCCACATCGAGCACCTGCGCCCCCGGCGCCACGAGCGCGCCCCAGCGCCGCACCCAGGGCGAAATCGCGTCGCTGGCGTGCATCATTGCCTCACGCAGCCTGCGCGGTCACCAGACACCAATCATCGATACCCCAGGCCCATGGCCTCGCGCACGTCGCGCATGGTCTCCTCGGCGACTTGGCGCGCACGGGCACAGCCGTCGTCGACGATCTCGCGCAGCAGTTGCGGCCGGTCGAGATAGGGCTGTGCGCGCTCGCGCCACGGCACCTGCTCGGCGAGCATGGCGTCGATCACGGGCTGCTTGCACTCGAGGCAACCGATGCCAGCGCTGCGGCATCCCTGCTGCACCCAGACCTTGGTGTCCTCGTTCGAGTAGACCTTGTGCAATTGCCAGACGGGGCAGCGCTCGGGCTCGCCGGGATCGGTGCGCTTCACGCGCGCCGGATCGGTGGTCATCTTGCGTACCTTGTCGGTGAGCGCCTTCGGCTCCTCGCGCATCAGCACCGCGTTGCCATAGCTCTTGGACATCTTGTTGCCGTCCAGGCCGGGCAGCTTGGGGGTCTCGGTCAGGCGCGCCGCCGGCTCGACCAAAATGGCGCGGCTGGTGCCTTCGAGGTAGCCCGCCAGACGCTCGCGATCCTCGCGCGGGATGCTGGCGCTGGCAAGCAGCGCGCGCCCGGCCTCGATCGCGGCCGCATCGCCCTCCTGCTGCCAGCGGGTGCGCAATTCGGCGAACCGCTTTGCTGCCTTGCCACCGAGTTTCTTGGTGGCCGCCAGTGCCTTGTCCTCGAAGCCCGGCTCACGGCCGTACAGGTGGTTGAAGCGGCGCGCGATCTCGCGCGTCATCTCGATGTGCGGCACCTGGTCTTCGCCGACCGGCACGTACCGGGCCCGATAGATGAGGATGTCGGCGGCCTGCATCAGCGGATAGCCGAGGAAGCCATAGGTCGACAGGTCCTTGTCCTTGAGCTTCTCGATCTGGTCCTTGTAGGTCGGCACGCGCTCGAGCCAGCCGAGCGGCGCGCTCATCGCGAGCAACAAGAAGAGCTCGGCGTGCTCCGGCACGCGAGACTGGATGAACACCGTGGACCTGTTCGGATCGAGCCCGGCGCCAAACCAGTCAACCAGCATGTCCCACACGCTGGCACCCATGACGGACGGATCCTCGTAGTGGGTGGTCAGCGCGTGCCAGTCGGCCACGAAGTAGAAGCAGCGGAACTCGTCCTGAAGTCGCACCCAGTTCTTCAGCGCGCCGTGGTAGTGACCAATATGCAGCGACCCGGTGGGCCGCATGCCCGAGAGAATGCGTTCCTGCTGACTCATTGGTTGGTCTTTGTGCGAAGGCAAGCCGAACAACGTTGAAAAAGTGCGAGGGCACCCTGCCGCCGCGCGAGTGGATTATCTGTTCTTCTAACCGCAGCTGCGTTGGACCAGCGGCCGCTAGGTGAACAGTCCGACGACCGCGGCGCCAAAGTCGAGGAAGGGCCGGATGAAGAACCCGAGCGTGCCCGTGACCAGCAACACGACCAGGATGATCAGGCCATAAGGCTCAAGCTGCGCAAAACGATAGGCCAGCTTGTTGGGCAGGATACCGGTGACGATGCGCCCGCCATCGAGCGGCGGCACCGGCAGCAGGTTCAGCGCCATGAGAACCAGATTCACCTGCACGCCGGCCACGGCCATGGCCTGGAAGAACTCCTCGCGCAGCCCGAGGCTGTCCTGCACCGTGAGACTGATCGCCCACAAAATAGCCATGAACAGATTCGAACCCGGGCCGGCCGCGGCGACCCAGATCATGTCGCGCTTGGGGCGGCGCAGATTGGCAAAGTTCACCGGCACCGGCTTGGCCCAGCCGAACAGCAGGCCGGGCGCGCCCATGAGCTTGGCAGCGGCGAGGATAAGGAGCGGGACGGCGATGGTGCCGACCAGGTCCACGTGCTTGATTGGATTCAGCGTGATGCGACCGGCCAGCCACGCGGTCTTGTCGCCGAACATCCGTGCGACGTAGCCGTGGGCGGCTTCGTGCAAGGTGATGGCAAAGAGCACCGGAAGTGCATAGACCGTGATGGTCTGGATGAGTGAGTCCATTGCCGGCAGTCTAACGGCGCAGCACGCGCGGGCTCGCCTGGGCCTGCGGTCGATGCCTTGCCGTGGCTGCGGCGCTCAGGTCAGTCCCAGCGCTTCCACGCTACCGCGGCCGCGCCGCAGGACCACTGCTTCCTTGCCGGTCAGATCGACGATCGTGGTGGGCTCGATACCGCAGGAGCCGGCGTCGATCACCACATCCAGCTCATGGCCGATGCGCTCAAGGATGTGCGCTCCATCGTTGAGGGGAATCTCATCGCCCGGCAACTGCAGCGTGGTGGAAATGACCGGCTGGCCGAACACCTGCAGCAGGCCGTTGGCTGCCGGATGCTCGGGAACGCGGATCCCGATCGTCTTGCGCGACGGATGCGACAAGCGGCGCGGCACTTCCTTGGTCGCCTCGAGGATGAAGGTGTACGGGCCCGGCGTGGCGTTTTTCAGCAGGCGGTACTGCAGGTTGTCCACGCGGGCATAGTTGGCGATCTCCGACAGATCGCGACACAGCAGCGTGAGGTTGTGCCGCTCGTCGATCTGGCGGATGCGCCGCAGCCGGTCCACCGCCGGCTTGTCATCCAGGTGACAGACGAGCGCGTAGCAAGAATCGGTTGGGATCGCCGCCAGACCGCCGTGATCGATGATCTGCGCGGCCTGCCGTAGCAGGCGCAGCTGCGGGTTGACCGGATGAACGCTGAGCAGCTGCGCCATTGTCCCGGCTCAAACAAAGCGATGCCACACGGGCGTCAGGCCGTCGGGCACCGCATGGACCTGGCCCAGCTCCGCATGCGACTCCTTCGGCCCATGGAAGTCGCTGCCGCGCGAGCCTTCGAAGCCGAACTCCAGCGCATGCTCCGTGAAGCGTCGGATCTGCTCGCGCGTATGCGCGCTAGTGGCCACTTCGAGCGCAACACCGCCAGCCTCGCGGAACTCGGAAAACAGCGCCCACAGCTCGGTCGGCGTCAGCTTGTAGCGGCCGGGGTGCGCAATGATGGGCACGCCACCGGCGGCCGTGATCCAAGCCACCGCATCACGCAACCCGGCCCACTTGTGCGGCACGTAGCCGGGCTTGCCCTCGGTCAGGTAGCGGCCGAACACCTCGCGGGTCTCCGAGGCAAAGCCGCGTTCGACGATGTAGCGCGCAAAGTGCGTGCGCGAGACGAGATCGAGGTTGCCGGCGTACTTCAGTGCACCGTCGAGCGCACCATCGATGCCCGCCTTGGCCAGTCCGTCGGCCATCTCCTGCGCGCGCCGCATGCGCCCGGCCCGCACGCGGGCCAGCCCGTCGCGCAGCTGCGCCGAAGTCTCGTCGACGCCGAGACCGAGGATATGCACAGTGTGGTTCGCAAAGGTGACCGAGACCTCGACGCCGGCCACGAAGGCCAGTCCAAGGCGATCCGCGGCAGCGCGCGCGGCAGCGAGGCCGCGGACCTCGTCGTGGTCGGTCAGCGCGAACAGCTCAACGCCCTGCGCCTTGGCACGCTCGACCAGCGCCGCCGGGTCCAACGTCCCGTCGGACACGGTCGAGTGCGCGTGCAGGTCGGCATTCAAGTCCATCGGCAACAAACGCATGGCCCCATTGTAGGCGCCGCGCCGTTGTGGCTTAGCGCAGAAAGGCCGCGAGCAAGCGCGCCAGTTCCTCGGGCTGGTCATGGTGGATCATGTGGCCGGCGTCCTGCACGATCTCGAACTGCAGGTTCGGCAGAACGGCACGGCGACTGGCCAGTTCCTCGGCGCTGCCGGCCCACTTGTGGGCATCGGTATGTGCGCCCTCCACCCACAGCACCGGGGCGGTGATGCGCGCCCAGCACGCCTGCACCTCGGCCCAGCGATACAGCACCGGGTTGACGATGCGATGCGCCGGATCGCCGGCGATCTCCCACCGCCCGGCCGCATTGCGTGTGGCCCAGTGTTGCGCGAGAAAGGCAGCGCGCGCCGGCGTCAGGCGCTGATTGGTCTTGCGCAGGCGGGCGATGACCTCGTCGACCGATGCGTAGTCACGCAGGCCCGGCCTCGCCTTCAGCTCGTCCAGCCACTGCGCGTAGCGCGCCGGTGCCTCTTCGGGCGGCGCGGCGCGCAGGCCAAAGCCCTCGAGGTTGATCAGCCGGCGCACGCGCGCTGGCCGTACGCCCGCATACAGCATCGCCACGTTGCCGCCCATGCTGTGGCCGAGCAAGGCCAGCGGCGCCTCGCCGACGAGTGCATCGAGCAGCGCATCGAGATCGGCCAGGTAGTCGGGGAACCAGTAGCAGTCGGCCGCTGGCCAGCTGCTGCGCCCAAAGCCGCGCCAGTCCGGCGCCAGGACACGCCAGCGGCCCGGCAAGGCGTCGACGACGAACTGGAACGACGCACCCACGTCCATCCAGCCGTGCAGCATGACCAGCGGCGGCGCGTCGGCATCGCCCCACTCGCACACGTGGTACTGCAGGCCGCGCAATGGCACCGTGAGCGAACGGAACGGGCGCTGCGGTGCATACCGGACAGCGGCGGACAGAACGGCCATTTGAACCAGACTTGGTCTTTGGAGGATGATCGAGGCAATCTAGCAAGTCCAGGATCGTTGCTGCGATGACCAAGACGGCCAGGGCCGACCAGTACGCGACGCTGTACCGCCAGTTCCGCTGGCATGTGCCGCGCGAGTTCAACATTGCGACGGTGTGTGGCCAGCGCTGGGCGGCCGAGTCCTCGCGCGTTGCCATCCACCACGAGGATGACAGCGGCCGCCGCTCGACCCACACCTATGCCGCGCTCGTGAGCGATGCGCAGCGCCTGTCGCACGCGCTGCGCGCGCTGGGCGTGGAGCGGGGCGACCGCGTGGCGATCGTGCTGCCGCAGCGGCCTGAGACGGCCATCGCGCACCTGGCGATCTACCAGTTGGGCGCGATCGCCATGCCGCTGTCGGTCCTGTTCGGTCCCGACGCGTTGGAGTATCGCCTGCAGAACAGCGAGGCGATCGTCGCCATCTGCGACGACGGCGGCGCGCAGGCGATCGCCGGCGTTCGCGCCAACTGCCCGGCGCTCAAGCACGTCATCACGGTGGGCGCCGACGTCGACGGCGCGCAGGACTGGAGCCGGCTGCTGTCCAAGCAGCCGGACCGCTTCGAGCCGGTGTCCACGCTGGCCGAAGATCCGGCTGTGCTCATTTACACCAGCGGCACCACCGGTCCACCGAAGGGCGCACTGATCCCGCACGCGGCGCTGATCGGCAACCTGCCGGGCTTCGTCGCATCGCAGAACTGGTTTCCGCGTGCCGGCGATGTGTTCTGGTCACCCGCCGACTGGGCCTGGACCGGTGGTCTGATGGACGCGCTGCTGCCCACGCTGTACTTCGGCTTTCCGATCGTGAGCTACCGTGGCCGCTTCAGCGCCGACAAGGCGCTGGAGCTCATGCAGCGATACTGGATCACCAACAGCTTTCTGTTCCCGACCGCGCTCAAGCTGATGATGCGTTCGTCCGCGTGGAGCGCGCCGTCGGGCCTGAAGCTGCGGGCGATCATGAGCGCGGGCGAATCGGTGGGCACGGCCGTGTTCGATTGGACGCGCAGCGCGCTCGGCATCACGGTCAACGAGATGTTCGGCCAGACCGAGGTCAACTACATCGTCGGCAACTCGCACGAGCGCTGGCCCGCGCGGCCCGGCGCCATGGGCCGGCCCTACCCCGGTCATCGCGTGGCCGTCATCGACGACGCAGGCCGCGAACTGCCGCGCGGCGAAGTGGGCGACGTGGCGATCCATCGCCGCGACATCCACGGCACACGTGATCCCATCTTCTTCCTTGGCTACTGGCGCAACGAGCGCGCTACCTTGGCCAAGTTCACAGGCACGCCGGACAACTCGTGGTGCCGCACCGGCGATCTGGCCACCATGGATGCCACGGGCGACCTCTGGTACCAGGGGCGCGCAGACGATGTGTTCAAGGCCGCCGGTTACCGCATTGGCCCAGGTGAGATCGAAAACTGCCTGATCAAACATCCTGCGGTCGTGAACGCCGCTGCCGTGCCCAAGCCGGATGCCGAGCGCGGCGCCGTGGTCAAGGCCTTCGTCGTCCTTGCGCCCGGTATGCGAGGCAATGAGGCGCTCGTGGCGGAATTGCAGGCACATGTGCGCGGCAAGCTCGCGCCCTATGAGTACCCCAAGGAGATCGAGTTCATCGGCGAGTTGCCGATGACCACCACGGGCAAGGTGCAGCGCCGCGTGCTGCGCGAACTCGAAGCACAGCGGGCCAAGGACGCCGACCAGCGAGGCTAGCGCTCAGGCAACCCGGCCGTCGCTCACGAGCATCTTGCCGCTCGCCTTGCACACGGCTACGCCGTCCTGGTTCACGGCCCCCCCCTCCGCGGCGACGATGCCACCGCCATGCTGCGGCTTGGGCACCAGTTCCACCACGGTCCATGTGACGGTGAGCGTGTCACCGATGCGCACCGGCGCCAGGAAACGCGCGTTGTGCTCAAGGTAGGCGATCGCAGTGCCCGCGTAGACCATGCCGAGTTCGGCGCCCATGAGCGCCGAGGTCAGCACGCCATGCAGGATGCGCCCGCCGAAGCGCGAGCGTCCGGCAAAGTCTGCGTCGACATGCAGGGGGTTGAAGTCGCGAATCAGCCGCGCCCCGTCGTCGACATGCCGCGCGGTGATTGCCTCCCGGCGAACGAACTTCTCGCCCAGGCGCGTATTGGAGAAGGTCTTGGGAGTCGATGGCGGCAGCATGCCGACATTAGAGCAGCGCGGGTGGCCGCGCGACGTCTCTAGGCCGCGACCGGCTGGCTTTCGCCCGCCGCGCGACGCAGGGCAAGCGACAAGAGTCGCTCCCGCTGCTCTTTGGGCGCATCGGCCAGCGCCGCCACCACATTGGACGGTAGCGCGCGATAGCGATAACGGCTTTGCTTCTTGCCCATCGGCCGCCAGCCCCGCGCGGCCAGCCTAGGCCAAAGGTCGTCGTTGAATCCGACGGGCACCGAAATGCGGAACTCCCCGTGGCAAATCGTCGTGCCGACCAGCGGGCGGGCTCGGCCTTCGGGGCGGCGCGAACCCGCCTTCTTGCCAAACAGTTCACTCATCGGCGTGCTGAACAGGCGCAATAGCGTCATTGGTACCCTCGTCAAGATCGCGCGTTGGACGTTAAGCAGAAGGCTCTTGGGAATCGATCCCGCGACGAAGGATCACGCAAGGGCGCGTCGCGCGCGGTCAGGCACACGGATCAAATGCCCGTTGATCGAGCGCCGCGACGCCGGCTCACAGTCCCTCACGACGAAGGTCGCGCTGCCTAGCGCGGCCTTCGCCGACGACCGGCGTCACGACGCTGTGCTTCGACGTGCGGCGGCCAGCCCATCGCTACCAGCGGCGCAAGCGTCGTGCATGTGGGCCGTCGACGAGGCGAATCCCGAGCAATCGCGAAGCAGCGCGGTGGCCGCTGCCGTTCCTGCAGATGCCGAGTTCGCGCCGCCCTTCGCGGTACAGCCAGCTTCAAAGCGCTGGGCTCATGCTGGTGCGCGCGCTTGCGCGCACGTCATCGCGAAAGATGCACGCTCCCCACCCAGGGTTGCGGCGGCGAGGCGGCCGGCGAGGCCAACGGGCCATGCCGAGCGAACCACACGCGCGGCCACGCACACTCATGCACATGGCAGACATCCGACTCCTCGCTCTCGGCGGGGCCGATGCCGGTTGGCGCGCTAGCAGTCTGTTGAAATTCTCCGCTCGGATTGGTCATCCGAAGGCAGGCGAAAGCGTTGATGTCGGACGGAGCAAAGGAACGAGGAACGACAGCGATGCGCGGAGCCGACGTGACGCAAGAAAGCTTGTTCACCACGCGGA
>JADCGX010000041.1 GCA_020248785.1 Burkholderiales bacterium
CCGGTTGCCGATCGACTGCACGCCCAGCATGCTGACTCCACTGCCTCTGTCGGTACGAAAGCGCCAGCCGTCACCGGCTGCGCCATGGGCGCCTGAGAACCCCTCTGGTGGATTCCTCTAGACACTATCCGAACAGTATTGCGGCCTGACCAGATTCCTGACGGTGGCGCGCGCGACCGCTGCTACCAGCGTTCATGCGCAGCGCTTGCTCATGTAGTGCGCTTGCACTACATTGTCGCCATGAAGACCGCTGTCATCCCACAAGTCCGAGTCGAGCCAGAGTTGCGAGCTGATCTTGATTCGGTGCTCCTGCCTGGTGAGACCCTGACCGAATTCGTCGAGGCATCGGTACGTCGCGCCGTCGAGTATCGACGCGTGCAAACCGACTTCGCCGCGCGCTGCGAAGCGTCGTTGGCAGCGTACGAGCGCACCGGGATTTCCGTCCCGTCGGACGCGGTTCTGACGAAGCTCGAGGCCAAAGTCGCAGCGCGGGTGAAGCAACTGCGCAAATGACGTTCAGGGTTGAGTTCACGCCCGAGGCTGAAGCCGATCTGGATCGCCTGTTCGACTTCCTCCTGGACCGCGCCGAGACGCTGGAAGACGCCATGCGTGCCTACGAGGCGGTCGAGGCCATTCGCACCGCTGCCAACAGTCATCTTGCGTTGACGCCCTACAGCTACCACAAGGTAGGCCTACGCCCGACACTTCGCGAACTGATCGTCCCGTTTGGCTCCACGGGTTACATCCTGCGGTTCGACATTCGTACGCCGGAATTGGTCCTCGTCATCGGTGCGCGGCATCAGCGCGAAGAGGACTTCCACTGAAGGCAGGCCCTGGGTCGGCCTACAGTTGCACTCGCAGCCCGCCCAGGAGCCGTGGGTCATTGGCGGCCGCTCGTGGCCGGGTGCCGTCACCCAACTTTGTCGCATGCGCGCCTTCGACCTGCGCACACGGCGCGGCGGCGGCCGAGCCGGGCGTGGTGCGCCGTCGGCCCGGCCGACGTGCGCCGTAACATCGACGCGGGCTGGACGCCGGTGGACGGGGTCCCGCCGGACGACGCGGGCAGGTGACGACGAAAGGACAGGCATGCGCTGGATGCGATGGATGCACGCCGGCCGGCCCGCCTGCGGGCAGGCGGACGGCGACGCGGTGCGGGTCCACGAGGGCGGTTCGCCGCTCGCGCCCGGCAACGCCACGGGCGAGCGCGTGGCGCTGGCCGACATCACGACCTGGCTGCCGCCCGTGCAGCCGGCGCAGGTGATCGGCCTGTGGAACAACTTCCGCGCCGCGGCGCAGAAGAACGGCCTGGGCGAGCCGCCCGAGCCGCTGTACTTCCTGAAGTCGCCGCACTGCGTCACCGCGCACGGCAGCACCATTCCCGCCGCTCCCGATGACGTGGGCCGCGTGGTGTACGAGGGCGAGTTGGCCATCGTCATCGGCCAGCCGGCGTACCGCATCGCGCGCGAGAAGGCCGCCGCGCACATCCTCGGCTACACGGCGGCCAACGACGTGACGGCCCCGGAGCTGCTGCGGCGCGACGCCAGCTTCCAGCAGTGGGTGCGGGCCAAGAGCATGCCCGGCTTCGGCGCGCTGGGCCCGTGGCTCGACACCGCGTTCGTGCCGCAGGGTGCGGGCCTGCGCACGCTGGTGGGCGGCCGCGAGCGTCAGAACTACGCCTTCGACGACATGTTCTTCGGCCCCGAGGAGCTGGTGTTCCGCCTCGCGCAGGACCTGCTGCTGGCGCCCGGCGACGTGATCCTGTGCGGCACCTCGCTCGGCGCCATGCCGATGCGCGCGGGCACGGTGGTGGAGGTCGTCGTCGACGGCCTGGGCACCCTGCGGAACATCTACGGCTGACGGCGGCGCCCAAGCACGAGACTCGGTGACGGGGCCAAGTCCAGCGCGGGCAAGGCGCCGCGCGGACCGTGACCCCCGTCGCCCGGGTCAGCTCTTGTGGTGCACCGGCGCCAACCCGTACACGGGCGTCGGGAGGCCTTCCATCCGGGCCTTCAGCTGCAGCGCCACGCACAGCGAGTAGTGCCGGTTCTGGTGCAGGTTGCCGCCCTGCATCCACAGGTTGGGCACCTGCGTCGGCTTCCACATGTTGCGCAACTCGCCTTCCCAGGGGCCCGGGTCCTTGCGGGTGCCGGAGCCGAGACCCCAGCACTTGCCCAGGCGGTCGGCGGTGGCCTGGTCGACCAGCTTCGCCACCCAGCCGTTCATCGAACCGTAGCCGGTGGCCCAGACGATCAGGTCGGCGTCCAGCGTGCCGCCGTCGGCCATCTTCAGGCCGGTGGGCGTGACGCGCTCGATCGCGCCGCGGCGCACCTTGACGCGCCCGTCGGCGACCAGTTCGCTGGCGCCGACGTCGATGTAGTAGCCCGAGCCGCGGCGCAGGTACTTCAGGAACAGGCCGGAGCCGTCGTCCCCGAAGTCGAGCTCGAAACCGGCCTTCTCCAGCCGCTGGTAGAAGTCCGCGTCGCGCTCCTTCATCTGCTGGTACACCGGCACCTGCAGGGCCGGCAGCGCCTTGTACGGCAGGCTGGCGAAGATCAGGTCGGCAGTGTCGACGTCGATGCCGCTCTTCACGGCCTGCTCGCTGTACAGGCCGCCCAGCGCCAGGTCCATCAGCGTGTCGCTGCGGGCCACGTGGGTGGACGAGCGCTGCACCATCGTCACGTCGGCGCCGCACTCCCACAGGTTGGCGCAGATGTCGTGGGCGGAGTTGTTGGAGCCGACGACGACCGCCTTGCGGCCCTTCCAGTCCTCGCCGCTGCCGAAGCGGCTGGAGTGCATCTGCACTCCCCGGAACTGGTCCATGCCCGGGTAGCTGGGCAGGTTGGGCACGCCGCTCATGCCGGTGGCGAAGACGAGGTGTCGCGGCCGCAGCACCACCGTCTCGCCCTTGTGCTCGACGGTGACCTCCCACTCCTGCCGCTCGTCGTTCCAGCGCGCGCCCTTGCACTCGGTGGAGGCCCAGTAGTTGAGCTCCATCAGCTTGGTGTAGCTCTCCAGCCAGTCGCCGATCTTGTCCTTCGGGCTGAAGACCGGCCAGTCGGCCGGGAACGGCAGGTACGGCAGGTGGTCGTACCAGACGGGGTCGTGCAGGCACAGGCTCTTGTAGCGGTTGCGCCAGCTGTCGCCGGGGCGACCGTTCTTCTCGACGATGATGGCCGGCACCCCGAGCTTGCGCAGCCGCGCGCCTAGGATGATGCCGGCCTGCCCGCCGCCGAGCACCACCACGTAGGGCTGCCGCTCGAAGCCGAGGGTGCGTTGCTCGTCCTCGCGCTGCTCCAGCCAGGTCCGGCGGCCGGGGTGCACGCCGTGCTCGACGCCCCGGTCCCGGCGTTCGCCGCGGTGCTCCTCGAAGCCCTTGAGCTCCTGCAGCGTGGTCAGCAGCGTCCAGGCCTTGCCGCCGATCAGCCGCAGGTGGCCGCGGCCGCGGCCGGTGCCGGTCTCGAAGGTGAACCAGCCCTCGGTGACGCCACCGGCCTCGGCACCTTCGCCCTGGATCTTCCAGTTCGAGGGCTGCGCCTGGCCCATCGTGCCTTCGAGCATCGCGCGGATCGCGTCGGGGCCCTCGGCGGTCTTGAGGTTCCAGGTGAACGAGACGAGGTCGCGCCAGTAGGAGTCGTCGCCGAACATCGCGGCGGCGGCGGCATGGTCGCCGCGGGCGACGGCGGCGCCGAACGCGTCGAGCCAGCCCTGGATGGCTGCGGTGGGTGTGCTCATCGGAGGTCTCCTGTGTCGTCGTGAGTGGGGTTGCAGCGCGGACCGGCCGCTCAGCGCAGGCTGTCGTAGACGGCGGTCTCGAAGGCGTAGTAGGTCGGCACCGAGCCGGTGTCGGCGAACGGGAAGATCTGCGTCATGTACACGCCGCCCACGCCGCTGGCCGGATCGATCCAGTAGTAGGAGTTCGCCAGGCCCGCCCACATCAGGCCGCCCGCGGGCCGGCCGGTGAACGTCGCTGCGTGGTTGATCTGGAAGGCCAGGCTCCAGCTCTTGGGCACGCCGGGGAAGAACTCGGCGTTGTTCGTGAGGGGCATTGCCGCCACGAGCTCGCTGACGCGGCAGTTCCCCATGTGGTTCAGGCCGAGCGAGGCCACCGTCTCGGGCCTGAGCACGCGCTCGCCGTCGAGCTGTCCGCCGTTGAGGATCATGCGCACGAACCGCAGGTAGTCGCCCACCGTGCCGTACAGCCCGCCGCCACCCATCTCGAACTCGGGCTCCTGCGGGATCTCGAACGGGAACGGCGCCAGCACGCCGTCGGGCCCGCGCAGGTGGACGCCGGCCAGGCGCTCGCGCATGTCGGGCCGGATGCGGAAGGCCGTGTCGCGCATGCCCAGCGGCCCGAGCAATGTCTCGGTCATCGCCTCGCCCAGCGGCTTGCCGGTGACGGCCTCCACCATCTTGCCGGCCCAGTCGATGCCGATGCCGTACTCCCAGCGCTCGCCCGGGTCGGCCACCATCGGCAGCGTCAGAGCCTTGTTACGGCACTCGGTGACGCTCGGGATGCCCAGCGCGGCCTGTGCCTTCTGCATGTCGGGGTTCCAGATCTCGTAGCTCAGCCCTGAGCTGTGCGTCAGCAGGTGACGCAGCGTGATCGGCCGGCGCGGCGGCCGCAGCTGGGGCTGGCCGGCGGCATCGAAGCCAGTGAGCACCTGGATCTCGGCGATCGCCGGCACCACCGCGGACGCCGGCGCGTCGAGGTCGAGACGGCCGCGTTCGACCTGCTGCACCGCGGCCACCGAGGTCAGTGCCTTGGTCATGGAGGCGATCCAGCCGACCGTGTCGAGGCTCATCGGCACACCGCCGCCGAGCAGGCGCTCGCCGAACGCGCCCTCGTAGAGGGTGCCCTCCCGGTTGGTGGCCATCGCCACCACGCCCGGCACGGCGCCGCGGGCCACCGCGCCGCTCAGGACCGAGTCCGCGCGCTGCTTCAAGTCCATGTCTGCCTCCTGGGTGCGTGGCTCCGGCCGACGGCCGGCGTGACATGAATCTAGGCCACGGGCGGCGTCTCCACCACAGGGTTAGGCCGGGCTGCCGCCCGGCTGCCGCTCACGGGCCGGTGGCGATGCGCAGGGCCTCGCCGACCCGCAGTTCGCGGTAGCGCTCGCCGAAGATGCGGCGGAACTGCTCGATGACCTCGTCGCTGCTGTCGTAGGCGTCTGCGGCACCGGGCGCGTCGCCCCGAAGCCGCGGCCGGACAAGGTCCGGTGGGACACTGGGGAGGGAGGCCGCCCGAGCAGGTCTCCGCCGCCCGTGGCGGAACGTCGGCCGTCACGCCGCCACGAGCCGCCACAGCGACGTCAGCTCCCTTGCCCGCGCCGCATGCAAGGGGTCGGACCGATCGAAGGCCTTGCCGTGGCGCGGGCGGATGTCCAGTCGGCCGGCGACGCGCAATCCGGCGGCCGCGATCCAGCCTTCGAGATCGTCGCGCGTGCGCAGGCCCAGGTGCTCGGCCAGGTCCGACAGAATCAGCCAGCCCTCGCCGCCCGGCGCCAGATGGGCGGCCAGGCCCGCGAGGAAGCCCCTGAGCATGCGGCTGTCCGGGTCGTAGACGGCGCGCTCGATGGGCGAGCCGGGCTTGGCCGGCAGCCACGGCGGGTTGCACACCACCAGCGGCGCGCGACCTTCGGGGTGCAGATCGGCCGCGATGACCTGCACGGCGCGCTCGCAGTGCAGAAGCGCCAGGTTCTCACGGGCGCAGGCCAGCGCGCGCTCGTCGATGTCGGTGGCCACGACGCGTTGCACGCCGCGCCGCGCCAGCACCGCGGCCAGCACGCCGCAACCGGTGCCGATGTCGAAGGCCAGGCTCTGGGCCTTCAAGGCCGCGGGCAGCGGCGCCTGCGCCACCAGGTCGACGTATTCGCCGCGCACGGGGCTGAACACGCCGTGGTGGGGATGGACATGTGCGCCACCCAGCGCCGCGATGGGCACGCCCTTGCGGCGCCACTCGTGTGCGCCGATCAGCCCCAGCAGATCACGCAGCGAGGCGACGCAGGGCTCGCCGGACGGGCCCCAGACCTCGTCGCAGGCGGACTTGACGTCGGGTGCCCGGCGCAGCGGCACGTGGTGGTCGGCGTCGAACGGGATCAGCACCATGCCCAGGATGCGCGCGCGCTCGGCCTGGGCCTTGCGGTGCAGGTGGAAGGCCGCGGCGGGCGAGGGCGCCGGCTCCGGCGACGGCTTGCGCGGGCGACGCTCGATGCGCCGCGCCAGCGCCTGCAGAAGCTGACGCGCCTGGTGGTAGTCGCCACGCCACAGCAGCGCGGTGCCCTCGCAGACCAGGCGGTAGGCGGTGTCGGCACTCATCGTGTCGTCGGCCACGCGCACGCGCCTGGGCGGCTGCACACCGGATGCGCTGCGCCAGAGCGCGCGGTGCGGCCGGCCGTCCTCGGCCCACTCCAGCGGGACGGGGGCGGCGCTCATCGGGCGGACGCCCACCATCGCAGCACGCCTTGCCCCGCGGCGCGGCCCGTGGCGATGCAGGCGGTGAGCAGGTAGCCGCCCGTGGGGGCTTCCCAGTCGAGCATCTCGCCGGCGCAGAACACGCCCGGCTGCCGGTGCAGCATCAACCCCGGGTCCAGCGCCGACCAGGCGACGCCGCCGGCGGTGCTGATCGCCTCGTCGATCGGGCGCGGAGCAGCCAGGGTCAAGGGCAGGGCCTTCAGCGCCTCGGCCAGACGGACCGCATCGCCGATGCCTCGGGGGCCGAGCACCTCGTGCAGCAGCGCGAGCTTCAGGCCGTGGACGTTCAGTCGGCTCTTCAGGTGCGTGGCCACGCTGCGCGAGCCGCGCGGGCGCCCGACCTCGGCGCGCACCTGCTCGGCGCCATGCGAAGGCAGCAGGTCCAGCGTCAGCGTCGCCTGGCCGTGGCGGGCGATGGCCTCGCGCAGCGGTGAGGAGAAGGCGTAGACGAGGCTGCCTTCGACACCGGTGTCGGTGAGGACGAACTCGCCCTGCCGGCGCAGCACCGTGCCGTCCTCCAACCTCACGCTGGCGACCACCGGTTTCACCGGCTGGCCGGCGAAGCGCTGGCGCAGGTGGTCGCTCCATCCGCCGACCACGTCGAAGCCGCAGTTGGACGGTTGCAGCTCACTCACCGCGACGCCGCGGGCCCGCAGCCAGGGCACCCAGGCGCCATCGGAGCCCAGGCGTGCCCAGCTGGCGCCGCCCAGGGCCAGCACCGTGGCATCGGCCCGGTGCAGCCACTCGCCGGCCGGCGCCGCAAAGCGAAGGCGGCCATCGTCGGCCCAGCCCAGCCAGCGGTGCCGCGCACGCAGCACCACGCCGGCGGCCCGCAGCCGGTGCAGCCAGGCGCGCAGCAGCGGCGCGGCCTTCATGTCGGCGGGGAAGACGCGGCCCGACGTGCCGACGAAGGTGGCGATGCCCAGGCCCCGCGCCCAGTCGCGCAAGGCCTGCGGGTCGAAGGCACGGACGATGGGCTCGAGCCATTCACGCGCCGCACCGTAGCGAGCCAGGAAGGGCTCCAGCGGCTCGGCATGCGTGAGGTTCAGCCCGCCGCGTCCGGCGAGCAGGAACTTGCGGCCCACCGATGGCATGGCATCGAACAGTTCGACCTGCGCGCCGCCCGCAGCCAGCACCTCGGCAGCGGCCAGACCTGCAGGGCCACCGCCGATGATGGCGATGCGGGGAAGGGTGGACGGGGGCATGGGAGCAGGGTTTGTACCCCATGCCGGCGTTGGACCTGGCAGGCCCTGCATCAGCAAGCTGGTGACCGGCCAGGCTGCGGCGGCTGGCGGCTCTCCATGTCGGCGTGGCGGGCGCATCCCGCGCGGTCAGGCATCATTCACGGTCTCGTACGGCCCGACGCGACTCGGACCCGGCAACATCACGAGGCAGCAGAGGCGCCTGCGGCCGGTTCGTGGCGCCAGGGAGTGATTCATGCGATTCCTGATGGCGCTGGCGGTCTTGGCCTTGTGCTCCAGCCTGGGCGGCTGTACCCGCGTTCAAGAGGCCGCCATGCCGGTGGTCGACAAGATCAACGCTGCCTTTCCGCCATCACCCGAAGTCAAGGTGGCCCAGGAGCGCTTGTCGAAACTGCTGGCTGACGATGCGCCGGCGGCGGAAGCCCTGCAGGCACAGCTCGAGCCGCGCATGGCACTGCGTGCCCTGGCGTGCTCGAAGGATGCGACCGTCGGCCGTTTCGATTCGGTGGCCGCCGTGCGGGTGCTGCCGCTGGCAGCAGCCTGCTTCCAGGAGCAGGACGCGGAGCTGTTGAAGTTCTACGGTGTCCGTACGGTGGGCGTGTTGCTGGCGAAGCCGCCCCTGAGGCCCTTGGCGGAGGCCGGTCCCATCGCTGCTTTGCCGAAGGGCAAGCTGAGCCACATCTCCTCGGGCGTGCTGGCGCGCGATGCCGGGGTTGGCGTGTTGCGCGACGGTCGTGGTGAAGGCGCCGTGGTTGAGATCCCGGGCGGAAAGTTGATCGCGCAGCTGCCAGGCACTGCCGGCGCCAGCGAAGTCGGCATGCGCCTTTCGCCCAACGGCCGCGTCCTGGTCTTCAACCCATCCGGACAGGCACCGACCTTCGTCGAAGCCGAGAGCGGCAGCAAGATCTGGAGCATGAGCGGCAACCACGGGGTGCGTTTGCTGGCCTGGCTGCCCGAGGTCCAGGGCTTCGCACTGGCCGGGGGCGATGGCGAGGTGTTGCTGGCAGATGGATCGAGCGGCCGCTTCGAGGTGCACCCGGTATCGCTGAAGAACAGTTCCTATGCGGCCCACCTGCCCGGCACGCCGAGCCGGCTCTTGTTGGGCACGGCGCGAGAGCTGGTGCTGGTGGAGCACAAGCGCTCGCCGCAGGGCATCACCGCCACAGCGCTCAAGCGCTACACCATCGCCAGCGGGCCGGGCATCACCTCGGGCCAACCGGTGCCGATGCAGGCCGGCCGGCGGGTCATTTACGCCTCCATGCGCGACATCGGCTGGCTCGACCTCGAAAGCGGCGAGAGCGGTACCTGGCGCAGCGCGCCTCTGTTCGGCATCCCGTTCGCGAAACTGGACGAGAACCGGATCATGTTCCACGCCACCGACCTCCAGGGCATGGGGCTAACGCCCTGGGCCCTCGACATCACCAACGGCACGGTGGCGCCTGTCGATCTCGGTGGACCCCGGGGTCTCATCGTCGACATCGGAGACCGTGTCGGGTTCCTGCTCCGTGGCAACGAGGCCTGGTTCGGCGACAAGGCCTCCACGGGCGAAGCGCAGCCGCTGGACAAGCCAGTGGCTGCCTTTGAACTGGAGTTGCAGCTGGCCAAGCTTCAAGCACTGCTGCGAGAAAGCGGCGAGCAGGGCATGGCCGCTGGCCGCCCCGCGGCGGAGCTCTCACCTTGGCAGAGCGCACCCGGCATGAGCGGAGTGCCGGCTGATGCCCAGGTGCATATGGTGGGTGTCTACGAAGGCCAAGGCCCTTCCAGGCCTGGCGTGGGTCCCCGCGAGCCGCGGAACGTGCGCGTGGTGGTGCGGCCCTCGGCGCGCCCGATGGTGTTGGTGCTGTCCTCCTATGAGTCCGTGAACTGGATCGTGGTGAACGCCGGGGCCCAGATCTCCGCCGTGCTGCTCAGCGGCTACCACCCGTCCGCCGTAGCCGGCATCGGCGCACAGCCCGTGCTGCGCATCGGTTCGGCGTATGCCTACTCGGCCGGCAGCGCGGAGTACGAAAACCTCCGCCGGGCCGTGACCCGCTACACCGGCCCGCGCGAGATTCGATCGTTCCAGGGCAGCTACAGCGGCGCCGACTTCAGCGTCGGCGGGCGATGAGCCTTCGCGGCTGTCCGCACGCTGTGCGCGCCTGGGCCGGTGCGCGGCCGGCCAGCGCCATCCTTCTGGGCGCGCTGCTCGGCGTGCCGCCCGTGACGGCACAGGTCTACCGCTGCCAGATCGGGGGCGTGACGGCCTTTGTCGACTCGCCGCACCGCTGCCCCGAAGGCGCGGTACACCGCCAAGGCGACGATGCGGCGAGGCAGCGGTCAGCCCCGCCAGGCCCGATGACAGACGCCCGGCGCACAGGCCGCGCACCCGACCCGAGCCCGCAGCTGGCCGCCATCGCGGCGGCCGCCTGCCAGCCTCAGCCGCACAACCCGACCGCCCAACGCGCCTGTCTGCATGCGGCCCGACGTGCAGAGGTGCGCCAGATCGCCGTGGCGCGCTTGGCGCTGTTGCGCCGCGCCGTCATCGAATACTTCCGCGGGGCCTCCCGGGCCGGCGACATCCTGGCTACACCGTTGGGCGGAGCGCCGGTCGCATGGTGCGAACAAGTTCTGGGCGACCTGATGGCCGGTCGGAACTTCGAAGTGGTGGATGACGAGACGGTGGGGGGCCCGGAGCACGTGTATCTGGGCTCTGCGGGGCGCCATGCGGTGCCGGTGGTGGATGCCAGCTTCGAGACCTGGCAACTCGGCGAAGAGCGCGTGCCGAGCGGCTACGTCACCACGCGCTGGCGTGAACGGGACTTGGTGGTACTGAACATCGCCGCAGCCTGCACGGAGGGGCAGGACGGCGAAGTTCGGTGCGTTTCCGGGCGCTACACCTCGATCTCCTTCTACGGCAGCAGCGCGCCCGAAGGCTGCCGCGTCACCGCGTACGGGCGCGCCTATTGGCCCAGCTGGACGACGACTCGCACCCCCATCTTCGTGAGGGGCCTACCCGCACTGCCGTAGACACCCGGGCTCGGACGGCGCTGCGCGCGGCCCCAATTTCGGCCAGAGCCAGCCGATGCAGGGCCAATGCCAGCCACGATGGCTTGAATCTGGCGGTTGAGCCGTGGCCCAGCGCCGATTCGGCCCGCCTTGACGAAACGCCCGGGGCTGCTCCGGCCTTGATCCCCGGGCCTGATCTCAGGGTTGACCCAGATTCGGCAACGCCGCACCCACTCGGCGCGCAGCGTCGCCCCGGCTGCGCTGCGGCGCTGCAGCCTGCGGATGTGGTGTCGATGTCGGCTGGCGCGGCTCGGGGGGCGTCAGTCTCGGCGTCAGTCTCGCCCGACCTCGCGCGCCCGTCCCCGATGCGGCGGCTGCGGGTCCAGCCCCAGGTGGGTGAGGATCTTCTCGATCACCGGCCGCTCCAGGATAGCCGCGATGATCTTCAGCTGCC
>JADCGX010000042.1 GCA_020248785.1 Burkholderiales bacterium
CCTGGCGGCCCGACATGCGCTGTACATCCAAGCACGACAGTGCAACCCCAGGCGCTGGTCCGGCAACACGCGCCGACTGGTCGCACATCGGCGTGGTCAGCCTCAATCCTGAGCGCGACTCGGTGGCCAACACGACGGCTGCCAGCGCGCTGCATACTCAGCAGATGGCTGCATGACTGAGGCGACAACTACCTTGACACGCGCCGCAGGCTGACCACCCACTCGTAGGTGCGGCCATCGCCCATCACGCCCACGCTCTTCACCGGCAGGAACACCGCAAACGCCTGACTGGTCAGGTCGTACCAGGTTTTTCCGGTGTTGTCGTCGACCGCGCGCCGCAGCTCTCCCCAATGAAGATGTGATCGGCGCGTCGCAGCAGCCCGACGGCCGCTGTGGTTTCCGCCGTGAGACAGCTTCGACGGCGTGATGACACGGAGCCGCGAAAGCGACTGACCGCATGTGAACTTTCTGTTCAAACCGCGCCGGCAGCCTGAAACGACGCTTGCGTAGCGCCTACCCGTATCCAATCGCGCCTGTTCCTGCAACCGCAGGGTACTCAAGCAGATTGGTCGGAGGCTCGTGATGAATGCTCGTATCCGGTTGGCCCGCGGTACCGCCAAGACCCAAGCCACTCATCTGCACCGACTGTTCATGTGCGCCGCGCTTGCCGGCAGCGCACTCGCCGGCTGCGGCGGAAGCAGCGATACGCCTACGCCGGTGCCCACACCGGTTGCTGTTCCCACACCCGTGCCAGTGCCGACGCCCACGCCCGTGCCCACACCGGTACCAGTTCCCGTACCGACACCGCTGCCGCCGTCTGCAGCGCGCGTCGTGGTGGCGCCCGCCGGCCTGGTGCTGCGACCAGGTGAGTCGGCAACATTGACTGCACAGGTGTACGACCAGACCGGCCAGCCGATGACCGGGCAGACCGTACGCTGGCGCAG
Organism: Burkholderiales bacterium; assembly: GCA_020248785.1. GTDB lineage: Bacteria > Pseudomonadota > Gammaproteobacteria > Burkholderiales > Burkholderiaceae_F > JALHMQ01. Next base: position 945 of record JADCGX010000042.1, read on the forward strand.
CAGCAGTGCCGCCGTGACCATTGGCGCCGATGGTCGCGTCACCGCGAATGCCAACGTCGAGTCCTCGCAGATCACCGCCGTGGTCAGCACCGCGACCTCGCTGCCGGTCACCGCGATGGTGGCGCAGCCGGTGGCTGGCGTTCGGCTGATCCCCGATAGCGACGTGCTGGTCGATCCAGCACCCATCAACAACGCGCAGACCGGTTTGCCCGGATCGCGCTACGCGGTGCGCTTGGCAGGCGTGGCGCCGACGATAGGTCAGGTGGTGCTCGCCAGTGGCGGCAAGACGATCGCCGGGCGCGTGGTGTCCACGGCGCCAGCCAGCGGCGGCGGCAACGACGTGGTCTTTGCCACTGCGGGCCTGGCGGAGATCTTCGACCAGGCCAAGATCGTCACGCGCTTCGAGGGCGCGAGCCTGCCGGTGCAGTTTCCCAGCGGCAGTCCAGTGTCGGAGACCGTGCAGCCGAATGGTGAGGTGGCGCGTCTGTTCACCATCAGCGTTCCCGCGGCTGCCGCGGCGCGCGTCACCCGCGCCAAGGCACCGGGCAGCGCCTCGGGCAGCGACCAGGTGCGGGCGTTGGCCGACTTCAACGTGGGTCCGCTGCGCTGCAAGTCCAGCGGAAGCGCGACGCCCAACTTCGGCGGCACCAGCGTCAACGTGACGCCCACCGGCACGCTCGGCGTCGTGGAATCGACCCTCATCGTCGACGGCGGCGCCGCCTACGCCAAGGTGCTGGCGGAAGGAAGCTTCGGCGTGCAGCTGCAGGGCAGCCTGCGCGTGAGCGGTCAACTGAGCGGCGATGTGAAGTGCGCAGCCACCCTGGTAACGGTCGCGATCCCGGTACCGCCGCAGATTGCGCTGATCGTGCAGCCGGTCGTGCCGCTGGGCTTTCGCTTTGCGGTCAATGGGCAGCTCAACTCGCCCGGCGTAGAAGTCAAGGTCGACAGCAGCGTGCGCCAGTCGATACGCGCCGGCTTCGAGCTGCTGCCAGACGGATCGCTCGAGAATCTTTCGTCAGTCGATTCGACTCAGCTCGAAACCAGCTTCAACTGGGACATCACTGCCGACACCGCATCGCCGGGCTTCAGCTTCCAGGCAGAGGCGCGCGCGGGTCTGTTTGCCGATGCAGCGTTGACCAACCCGTTCCTTGCCCTGGCGGCGCCGACGCTAGGCATCGACCCCAACCTGCGCCTGCTCGAAGGCTTTGCGGGCTTCAACACTGTCGCCCGGCTGAAGCCGGTGGCGGCGCAGCTTGCCAATCCGTTGGAGCCGGCGCTGTACAACATCAAGTTCCGCGCCAGCGTGGGCACCAGTGACACGGTCAACCAGGCGCTGGCGTTGATCGGCGCCGCGGTGGGCACGAGCAGCATCGCCAATCCCGAGATCCGCTGGGAGCCCACGCTGATTGGTTCACCGCAGGGCGGCGGGGTGGCATCGCTGCGCAAGTTCGAGGTCGGCGACAAAGTCGGGCTGGGCGTGAACCTGGCCCCCGCGACGGTCAAGGCAAGCTTCCTCGGCTTTGAAATTCTGCCCTACAACGTCAAGCGCGTGGAGGTGTGGCGCAAGGAGACGGGCGGCGGGGCCACCAAGGTGGCCACCATCGACGCGACCTCCGGCCAGACCAGCTTCACCAACAACTGGACTGCCGATCAGGCCGGCGAGCTGAACAGCAAGTACTACGCCTTCGTGGTGCCGGTGGTGGGCCAGTCGTTCCCGCTGCTGCTGGGCGAGGTGCGTGGCTGGCAGGGCATCGTCCAAGTGGGCGGTAATGCGCGCGACGACGCGCGTGGCTTCGGCTGGGACGACAAGGGGCGCGTCTACATGGCGGTGACCACCGCCTCGCCCGGAAGCTACTTTGACCCGGCCACCGGCGCCCTCATCAACCTGCCGCAGTACGGCGGCTTCGACACGCAGATCCTGCGCTACAACGCGATCGGTTCTCTCACCAGCGCGCTGAGTTTCGGCGGCCCCGGGGACGACGTGCCGATCCAGATGCGGCGCGCGGCCGACGGCACGCTCTACGCCATCGGCACCTCCACCGCCAGCCAGACCGGCGGCACCACGGGTGGTTTCCTGTCGGCGTGGATCGCGCGCGTCGACGTCAGCGGCGTGGCGCCGCGCCTGCTCTGGCGGCGCCAGATCGGCGTGCGCAACGAGTTCGCGTTCGGCTTCGACTTCGGCGCCGACGGTTCGATCTACACCGTGAGCACCGTCTCCGGCGCGCAGGCCAATGTCGGCGGCACCGCGTTTGCTCAGGAGTGCGGCGACGTGCTGGCGGGCGGCGCGGGCGCCGATGACCAGAGCGATTGCGGCAACGTGGTCGTGACGCGCATGACGGCCGATGGTGACGTGATGTGGCGCGCGGTCGATGCGCGGCCCGGCTGGCAGCGCGAGCCCTCGATCGCGGTGCGTGGTGACACCGTCTATGTGATCAGCAACACCCACTGCGAGATCGAGGACGCCAGCGTCACCGGGGCGCGCGGGCCCTGCGTCACCAACGACTGGACCAACCCGGAAGACCAGAAGACCTACCCGATGCAGATGATCGGCGTCTCCCGCATCGGCGCCGGCGGCGGTACGTTCACGCGCCTGAAGAGCATCAAGGCCATCAATGCGGGGCCAGTGGTGCCCGGTGCACCCGAGGTGAAGATGAGCCTCAGTGCGTTCACACTGGTGCTGGATAACGCCGGTAACCCGATCGTGGCCGGACAACTGCGGCGGGCCGAACCAGGCTTTGTGCCCGGAACCAATGCCAACCCGTACTTTCTGGCGGGGTTGAACAACACCGGCGCGTCCACCTGGGTCCGCGCTTACGGCGACCCGGCCACCGTGCGCACGCTGAACGCGGTGCGCGGCCTGGTGCGCGCAGAAGACGGCGGCTTCTACGCCACGTTTGCTGCCACCGGCTCGCTGTACGCCCCCAGCAGCGGCGGCACCGATGTGATCGTTCTGAAGCTCGCGCCCGACGGCACCGAGCAGTGGGGCGTGCAGTACGGCTCGGGTGGTGATGAGCGCGCGCACGGCGTCGATATCGACACCTACGGCAACGTCTTCGTCTACGGCAACACTACAGGCGGCTTCGGCGCCGGTCTGACGGGCACCTTTGGTGAGCGCGATGCCTTCTGGCTGAAGCTCAGCGCGCGCGGAAAGATCCAGAGCAACCGGGGCGAGGTCGTGCGTACCAAGGCCGTGCCGCGCCTGCCGCGGCTGGCGATCCCTTAGGCCGCATCCGCTGCACCGACCGCATCGACCCTGGAGATACACAACCATGAACCGCACCCATCCGCTGTTCCGCGCCGCCACGCTCCTCGTGGTGGGCGCGGCGCTCGCCGCCTGCGGCGGCAGCGACAGTCCCGTGCCCACGCCGGTCCCCGTGCCCACGCCGGTGGCGGTACCCACACCCGTGCCGGTGCCCACGCCTGTGCCGGTCCCCACGCCGACCCCCGTGCCGTTGCCGCCGGCGCCGCGGCCGCTGTCCGTGCCAGCCGCCGACACCTTCACGCGCCCGGCCAGCCCGACGCTCGTCACCAGCACGCTGGAGGACGCGCGTGCCGCCAGCGCCACCATCGGCCGCGCTGGTGGCGCCTTCAGCGCCACTGGTGCCGACGGCACCAAGTACACCTTCACCGTGCCGCCCAACGCGCTGCCCGAGAACACGGCGATCACCATGACGCCGATCGCCAGCACCACCGGTGCGCCATGGACCGTGGCGCGCGGCGTGCGCTTCGCGCCCGCCGGCCTGCAGTTCTATCGCTACGCCAATTTGCAGATCGAGCCGCCCGCGGACTTGCAGGTGCCGATCGACGAGCAGGTGATGATGGGCGCCGAGGCCGGTGAGCTCTTCATCGCAACACCCGACCGCAGCGCCACGCCGCGCATCAAGGTGCTGCACTTCACCGACTACTGGTTCGCGCGCATGACGCGTGCGCAGCTCGACGCGCAGCGGCTGCGCTCGCCGACACTGACGTCGCTGGCGCTGGAGCAACAGGTCGCGGCCATGCTCGCGGTGGCTCGGCAATGCCAGTTGCTCGGTGGCGATGACTGCGGCGCGGGCGACATCGGTGCCACGCTGGGCAGCAATTCGATCTACAAGAGCTGGGTCGACAACGTCGTCAAGCCGCTGATCGCCAGCGCCAAGTTCTGCGAGGACTACAAGAACATCATCCGGTTGTCGCTCGGTCTCGAGCGGCAACGTCAGTTGCTGGGCGTTGGCGAAGACAACAGTTTCGGCGAGTCGACCAGCAGCCTTTCGAACATCAGCCCGGAAGTCGCCACGCTGGTGCGCAATACGGTTCCTTTCGGCAACGTCTACCTGGCGGGCCAGTACACCTGCATCAAGGAGTCCAGCCAGCGCTGCAAGGACTTCGGGTTCTTTGACTTGTTCATCGTGGCGCTCGGGCTCGAGCGACAGGCGCAGCTCCTGGGTGTGCCGCCGGGGCAAGGCCCGCTGAGCGACACGACTTACCTCAAGGTGGACGAGCGCATCCGCGCCTGCTACCGCTTCAAGATCGAGTTCGACTCGACCCTTACCGTCACCGGCATCCCTGGTGCCGTGAATGCCACCAGCAAGGTCAGCGCGCGCATCAACGACTACAGCCCGGGCGTGTACCTCGGGCAGGCCGTGGATGACGCACCGGCCCTGCCAGCGGGAGGCAGCGCGCCGCTGGTCAACGATTCCTTCACCGTCACCCCGCCCTCGTGCGGCAGCGCCAGCAACACCGCGCGCGGCGGCTCCACCCTGAGCGCGACATTCGGCTTCGCACCCGGAGCCAGCGGCCGGCCCAACTTCGCGAAGCTCGGCCTCACGCTGGGCAACACCGGCGAAGCCTGGACGGTGGACGGTTGCGGCGTTGGCTCGCTGCGCTACGGCCCGAAGCCCGTATGGACCGACGCGTTCCTGCAGGCACACGCCGAAAGCAAATTCGAGGTCGAAGGGCTGTCACGCGGCGCCAACTTCGAGTTCGGCCAGGCCGACTTGCCGCTCAATGGCCCCACGCTTCTGACCAAGACCTGGAACCGCACCGTGGGCAACGTGCAGGAGAACACCGTGATCAAGGTGATCCACGCGCCGCAGCCGTTCACCGAGCCCCCGCTACCGCCGCCACCGCCGGCCAACTGAGCGCGGCCACAACGCCAGCACCCACTTGAATCTGCGCATCACGAGAGGAAGCACCATGACCCCCGCACGGCCTCACCAGACCCTTGGCCTCGTTCTCCGCCCTACTCTGTTCGCAGCCATTGCCGCGCTGGCGGGCCTGCTCGCCGCCTGCGGCGGCAGCGACGACCCGCCGGCGGCGGTGATCCCGACGATCACCACGCCACCGGCCGCAGCCGCCGTGACCGAAGGCCAGAGCGCAAGCTTCACCGTGGTGGCCACCGGCAGCGCGCCGCTGGCTTACCAGTGGCGCCGGAACGGCAGCACCATTGCCGGCGCCAGCGCCGCGACCTACACGCTGGCAGCGGCCACCCTGGCCGATAACGCGGCCGCTTTCAGCGTGGTGGTGAGCAACAGCGCCGGCAGCGTCACGAGCGCGGCGGCCATGCTCACGGTCAATCCGCTGGCCGTGATTCCGACCATTACCGTGCAGCCAGCGCCCCTGGTACTCACGGCGGGCGGCAACGCCAGCTTCAGCGCCACCGCCAGCGGTACGCCGGCGCCCACGCTGCGCTGGTTCATCGTCGACGGTGCCGACCTCGCCGACGGTGCCGGCACGGGGCCGCTGGCCGGTGCTACCGTGACCGGCGCCGGCAGCAGCACGCTCACGCTCACCGCCGTGCCGCAATCCGCGAATGGCCTGCAGGTGCGGCTGCGCGCCACCAACACCGCTGGCACCGCCGAGTCCAGCCCTGCAGCGTTGACCGTCAACGCCGCCACCGTCGCGCCCAGCATCACCAGCCCGCCCGCTGCGGTCACGCTCACCGCCGGCGCCACCGCCACCTTCACCGTGGCTGCCAGCGGCACGCCGATGCCTGTGGTGCAATGGCTGATCGTCGGCGGTGCCGATCTCGCCGACGGTGCCGGCAGCGGTGCGCTGGCAGGTGCGACCATCGCCGGCGCCACCACCACCACGCTGACGCTCACCAATGTGCCGCAAAGCGCCAACGGCGTGCTGCTGGCTGCGCGTGCCACCAACAGCGCGGGCTCGGCCACGAGCGGCAGTGCGGCGCTCACGGTCAACTCGGCTGGCATTGCCATCAGCGCGGCTGCGGGCGGCACGGCCACCAGCCCCGACGGCAAGTTCCGCGCCGTCTTCCCGCCGAATGCCTTCACGGCGGACACGGTCGTCACCTTCACACCCGTGCCTGCACCAACGCTGCCAAGCGGCAGCGCGCCGTTCGCCGAAGACTTCGCCTCGTTTCAGCCGGTAGCGGGCGGCTTCTACCGCCTCGACTTTGCCGGCGGTCTGCTCAAGTCCGATTTAGAGGTCGAATACGGCTTGCGTTCGGCGGGGCTCGCCGTGCAGCGGTCGGCACAGCAGGTTCGTCGGCTGTCGCCGCAGCCGGCCAACGCGCCGCGGGCCGGGGTGATCCGTTGCAGCGATGGCACCACTCAGGTGTACATGGGCACCCCTGGCCCGGACTACGACACGGTTCGCGCCGTCCTTTGCGGCGGCGACCCATCGAACAACGTGACTGTGGGGCCGGCCATCGTGATCTCGCCGCCGTCGGCGCCGCTTGGTGAAAGAACGCTTGCCCGCCCGGGCGACGACAAGCTGCTGAGCGTGATCAGCTTCAACAACGGCCGCAGCGCCTTCGGCTTCGAGGGCAACACGTCGGGCAGCTTCGTCTACGGCCTGGGGATCGTCGCTGCCAACGGCGTCATCTCGTCCGGCATACCGGCCGGCGGTGGCGCCGGGCTGGTGGGCTTTGACGGCAATGGCCAGGTGCTGGCGACGCTATCGGACTGCCGGCTGGCCGCGTTCGGCCAGCGCGTCAGCTCGTTGCTGGGCTCGTTTATCTCCACCACGCCAACGTGGACGGCGCAACTGACTGTCGTTCCGCCATTCAATCTATGCGACGCACAGATCAGCGCGGCGGCACCCACACCAGGTGGCGGCTGGGTTGTAGCCGACGGCAGCAAGCTCATTCGCTACAGCAGCACCGGCGTGGCTACACCGCTGACCACGGTGGACTTCAACGGCAGCATCTCCATCGTGCGCTTGGCGGTCGATGCGGCTGGCGACATCTGGGCCGCGGGGCTGCTGACTAGCGTCGCCTTCGGCAAGTGCCCTACTGGTGACGGCTTCGGCGGCATCTCGTGCCCGGCCCTGGTCAAGGTCAGCGGCGCGAATGGTGCCGTTTTGCAGCAGCACATCCTGGGCGGCGTTCTGCGTCGTCGGTTTGATCGTCGCATCGCGCTCACGCTCGATGCTGCCGGGAATGCCTATACGGCGCAGGCGTCGGTCGAGTCCAGTTCGTCCAACAGCGCCAACATTCTGGTCAGACGGTTCGCGGGCAACGGCACGGGTGGCTGGGGTACACGCCTGTCGAACTCACTGAACCAGGAGATCGGCGAGATTGCGGTCAACAGCACGGGCGAGGTGTTCGTCGGCACGGCCGAGAAGGGCATTGTCTACCGCCTGGACGCGAACGGCCAGCAGACCGGCGTGGTCACCGTCGGCGCACCGTTCGCGAGTTCGTCCGTCAACGGGCTGTCGATCAACCCGTCAGGGACCCTGACGTACATCGGCGACCTGCGCGGCACGCTCGGCAGCGCCACGTCGGTGGCCTGCGAGCCGCCCTACGTCGGCCCGTGCGTCGATATTCTCGTGCGACGGTTCAACTTCTGATGAACACGGGCCATCCGCCGACGGCGGCCGTTGCCAACCAGGCATGGTCGCACCTGGTCTTGCTGCTTGCGCCAGACGTGGCCGACGCTGACAACACCCGCCCGGCCCTTGGCGAAGCGCAGTTTGCGGCGCTGTCGCGTGTGCATTCCCTCGCCAGGTCGCGCCGCACCAGCGGCGTCAGCGGCGATAGCACCGCGCGTGGCAGGAGCACCGTCGGTCCTTGCGCTGACCGGTGATGTTCCGCGACTATTCGACCATGCCGCCACCACGTACCACCTCCCGCGCTGCTGCTCGCGCCCCGGCGCCTGCCGCGCAGGTTCGCCTGCTCGGTGATCCCGCGCTGTTGGCCGCCGATGGCACGGTCAAGGCCCTCGAGCGTCGCGCCGCCGGCCTGCTTGCCTTGGTGGCGCTCGAACCCGGGGTCACTCGCGCGCGGGCGGCGGCGCTGCTTTGGCCTGACTCCGACAACGCGCGCCGGGCGCTGCGCCAGCAAATCGGGCGCTTCAAGCGCAACTACGGCGCCGAGCTGATCGACGGAACCGATGCGCTGGCCATCGCCGAGGGCGTCGCCGTCGATGCGCTGCAAGCGGGTGGCGGGGCTCTGCTAGGCAACCAGAGCTTCGACGATTGCGAGGACTTCAACACTTGGTTGTCGCAGCAGCGTGCGCAGCGCCACGGTGGCGTAACAGCTGCGCTGGCTCAGCAGATCGCCGAGGCCGAAGCCCGAGGCGACCTCGAATCCGCGACCCGGCTTGCCGAGCAGTTGCTTCAGTCCGACAACGACAGCGAGGCGCATCACCGCACGCTGATGCGGCTCCACTACCTGCGCGGCGACATCGCGCAGGCGCAGGTCGTTTATGAGCGCCTGCTACGGCACCTGAAGACCCGCTTCGGCGCGCAGCCCAGTGCCGACACCGAGCAACTGGCGCTGGCGCTACGTGCTGCGCGCCAGCCCGGAGTGCCGATCGTGCGCAGCAGTACCTCATCACGCCGGCCCATCCCCGTCACCATTCTTCGCCCGCCCCGCATGATTGGCCGCAGTCGTGAGCTGGCCGCCCTGATCGACACTTGGCAAGTGGACCGCGCCGCCCTGCTGCTGGGCGAGCCCGGCCTGGGCAAGAGCCGGCTGCAGGGCGAGTTTGCCGCTGGCCGGCGCGTGTTCAGCGTTCAAGGCCGGCCGGGGGATGCAGGCGTGCCCTACGCCACACTGACACGGTTGCTGCGCTCGGTGCTCGAGCGGGCCACCATCGAGCTGCCGGCACCGCGCCGCACCGAGCTGGCTCGCCTGCTGCCGGAGCTTGCGCCCAGCGTGCCGCTGCCGGCGGACGGCCAGCGCTTGCTGCTGCAGGGCGCCGTGGAGGGCGTGCTGGCGCAGGCCAGCATCGACGGCGGGCCCATCGAGGGCGTGCTCGTGGACGACCTGCACTTCGCCGACGATGCAAGCGTGGAAATGCTGCAGTCGTTGATCAATGCCGAAGCGCTGCAGGGCCTGCGCTGGGTGCTGGCGCAGCGGCCCGGCGAAGGCAGTGCTGCGGCCGCCACCTTGCGCGCCACGCTCGAAGAAGCACAGGCGCTGGTGCCGATTGCGCTGGCGCCGCTGACCGAGGCCGACATGGCCGAGTTGATTGACTCGCTCGGCCTGCCTGAACTTGATGCCACGCCGCTCGCACCGCAATTGGTACGCCATACCGGCGGCAATCCTTTGTACGCGCTGGAGACACTCAAGCAGGGTCTGGCCACCGGCACCCTGCAGCAGGGCCGGCTACCCACGCCAGTGAATGTCGGCGCGCTGATCGAGCGGCGATTGAAGCAGTTGACGGACCGGGCACTGAGCCTGGCGCGCGTGGCTGCGATTGCAGGAGTCGACTTCAGCATCGCGCTGGCCGAGGAGGTGATGGGCGCACGCGCGGTGGAACTTGCCGATGCGTGGGGCGAGTTGGAAGCCGCGCAGGTGCTGCGCGAAAGCGCGTTTGCGCACGATCTGGTCTACGACGCCGTGCTGCGATCGATCCCCAACGCGATCGCGCACCATCTGCACGGAGCCACGGCAGCGTTTCTCGAGTCGCATGCCAGTGCGCCGGCGCGGTTGGGCGCGCACTGGGAAGCAGCGCGAGTCTGGCCCGCCGCGGGTGCGAAGTTCCGGCAGGCGGCGGCACTGGCACGCAACGCCGCGCGCTGGAACGAGAGTGCCGCACTGCTGGCGCGAGCCACTGCGTGCTTCGAGCGCGCCGGTGACCACACAGCGCAGTTCGAGGCCCTGGTCGACCGCGTCACTGCGTTGATGCAGGCCGATTTTGGCGATGCAGCTGTTGCAGATGCCGACCGGCTGCATCAGCTGGCCCGCACTGATGTCCAGCGGGTGCGCGCGGCACGGGTGCAGGTGGGCCTGTTCAACTCGCGCGGCGAGCACGACGCCGCAGTTGCTGCCGGGCTGCCGGCGCTAGCGCTGGCGCGCCGGATGAGCGAGCGCGACGAGATGGTGCGCATCGTCTGCCCGCTGTCGGGCAGCCTGTGCATGCTACGGCGGCCGCAGGAGGCACTGGAGGAGTTGTGGCCGCTGAAGGAGTGGGTCGACGCGCAGGCGGAGCCGACGGATCGTCAGGACTATCTTGCCTACTTGGCGATCGCGCTCGACAACGCCGAGCGGTTGCGCGAGGCCGAGCGCGTCGGCCTCGAGTCGATCGAGGCCGCGCGAGCGCTGGGCCGCAACGGTGCCCTGTCCACCGGGCTGTCGAATCTGGCGGTGACCTACAACAAGCTCGGCCGCTCGCACGATGCGACGGCATTCTCGGAGCAAGCCTGCCAGTTGTTGCGCGCCGACCCCGACGCGCTAGGCCAGCCGCTGACCGCACTGGCCGTACTCGGACGCCACTATCGCGACAGCGCGCGCTACGGCGAGGCGCTGCATCTTCTCGATGAGGCCTACGCCGGACTGACGCGCTCGGGCACGCATTTCTGGGCCGATGTCTGCGCCTTGTGGATCGCCATCACGTACTTCACGCTGGGCCAGCACGCACGCGCATTGCACATCCTCGGCGACACCGACGACGAAATGGCTGGCTTTGTGCGCGGCGGGCGCATGATGTTGCGTGCCGATATCGCTTTGGCAACCGGTCAGCAAGCGGCCGAGTGGATCGAGCGTGCGCAGCCTCTTTATCCCGATGAATCAGGACCCGGCCTGCCGGCGCGCGTCGCCTCACTCAAGGTCGCTGCGCCGGCCGATGCAGTCGAGGCTGCTGGCCGGCTGGCTGAGACCGCGCTTGCGCGTGAACGCTTTGGTGTCGCCATGCACGCATGGATCAGGCAGGCAGAGGCGGCGACCGTGCTGGGTCGGGGCGAAACAGCGGTCCGTGCGATTGAACGCGCGCTGGCGCTATCGCCCCAGCACGTGCCTGAAGGCCTGTACGAGGCCGCCCTGTGGTTGGGCGCCGTGCGCGCCTACCGCGCTGCTGGGCGTGGCGACGAGGCCGACGCCGCGCTGCGTAGCGGCTCAGAATGGATCATGTTCAAGGCGCTGCCCAACGTGCCGCCGGAGTTCCGAGACTCCTTCCTGAACCGCAATCCGGTCAACCGCGCATTGCTCCAGGCTGCCCGCGCGCGCCCGGCACTGGCCGGCTCGCTGACGCTGCTGACAGACTTGCCTGCTGGATGAGCCAGTGCCATTCCGCTGACTCGGCGAAGCAGTGTTGTCCAAGGAAGGCCGCATGCCTGCAGTCGACCGTCATGAAGTCGCTCGCCGTCTTAGGTGGGCAGCGATAAGAAGCGATCCGGTCGCGAAGTCCTGCGACGCGGCGCGTCGGTTTTTCAGGACGGTCACCAGCGTGCGATCGAGGATCGGCGCGATCTGCGCCTTGGCCTGAGTGACGATGATGGCGTAGCTCTCGATGCCCGTTTGGTTGCCATTCGAAGGATCGAGCACGTTCGCTTTTGCCGCATGGGGCACTTCGGTTCGGTCGCGTCGCCCCGACGCAACCACTGACGCCCCATCGCCAAGCGAACCTGGCTGCAGCGCCGACGGGTCGCCTAGTACCCTCACTCCCACTCAATCATCAACTAGCCTTCTATTGATCCGGCAACATTGTTCTTGAATTTTCAGAGGTTGCCATCATCTTGGTCGGATGGAAGCCACCGGCATGAGAAGTTTGTCGCGCCAAGCGCGACATCAGAGGCGTGTGCAGGTGATCCGGCTGCGCAAGGCGGGCTTGAGCTACGAGCTGATTGC
>JADCGX010000043.1 GCA_020248785.1 Burkholderiales bacterium
GCACAAAGGAATTTCAAACGGTCTCTGAAAGCCTGTGGGAAGTCCGACTGACGCATGGGTGGCTGATAGATGCCGTCCTGGACGGCTTGGAACTGGCATCTGCACGGCTGTCTTGTCGTGATTCGGCCGGCCCGGTCGGCTCGATTGGGGCTCGCCGCGTCTGAACATCAGGGTTGACCCTGGGTACGTCGGCATCGAGCCGAAATGCGGCGCAGCACCATCCTGGCTGCCGTTGTCAGCGCAGCCTGGGGCGAGGTGTCTTTGACGGTCAGCGCGGCTCAGGTAGCGAAGTCTTGCCCCGCCTCGCGCCCCCGTCCCCGAGGCGGCGGCTGCGGATCCAGTCCGAGGTGGCTCAGGATCTTCTCGATCACCGGCCGCTCCAGGATGGCCGCGATGATCTTCAGTTCCCCGCCGCCGCAGTTCGGGCAGTGCTGCATATCGATGTCAAAGACCCGCTTGAGCAACCGTGCCCAGCTGATGCGGCGCGGTTGCGCCTGAACCGTCTCGGCTTCGCATGCGGCGGCGACCGCAGCTTCGGTGGCCGCCTGTGCCTGTGCGGACGGCTCCTGCGGCACCACCAGCGGGCGCAGCCTGGCGTTGGGTGCCAGCACGCCGTGGTACCGGATCAGGTGCAACCGCGGCCGCGGCACCAGCGCGGCCAGCCGCTGCATGAACTCCAGCGGGCTCATGACCAGGTGCGTCGTTCCATCGCGCCACGGCGTCTTGAGCTTCAGCTCCACCTGACCGGCGGCGTTGAGCTGGATCCTCTCGTCCGACAGCGCTGGCCGCGTGATGTAGCGGCACAACTGCTCCAGCCGCTTGCGGTCGTGTGCCTCGACTCGTACCGCGGCGTGCAGACTGAACCCGTCGATGTCGGCGCACAGGGGTTGGCGCGCCGTGGCCTTCCGCGGCATCGCGCCACGCAGCGTCAGCACCTTCTGCCCGGCACGGGGACCGAAGGCGATGCGGTAAGTGATGGCCGCCGCCTGAAGCGGCCGCAGCGTGCGCGACTCCTCGCCGTCGGCATCCGGCTCGGCCAGCCAGGTCTGGCCCATATCCTCGACCAGCACGCCCCGGCGCGTGAGCATCTTCATCAGCCGCGTGATGACGGTCTGCAGCAGCGCATGCAGTTCGTCGTCGGTGGGTGCCTCCTTCTCGACGAAGGTCGGCGCGCCATCGGCACCGCAGCGGTACACCCCATCCAGCACCAGGCAGTGCAGGTGGATGTTGAGGTTGCCAGCAGATCCGAAGCGCTGGATCAGCGTGACGGCGCCGCCCTGTCCTTCGTCGGCGGGGAGCTCGGCGGCGTCCAGCAGGTGGCGCGTGATCACGCGCTGCACCACCTGCAGCACCGGCGTGACGAGCTGCGGCTGCGCGGCCAGCAGCACCCGCAGCGGGATCGGCCATAGCCGAAGGTCTTGCGCACCACCGCGCCGTTCTTGGTCTCGGCCAGCGCGTTGTCGTTACTGCGGCGTGGGCGCGACTTGGTGAACTCGGCGTGCAGCTTGTCGAGCAGATCGGCGACCCGGCCGTTGATGTACTCGGAGCCGTTGTCGGCATGAAAGCCCCGGATCGCGAAGGGAAACGAGGCCAGCAGTTGTTCGAGCACCGGCAAGAGGTAAGCCTCGCTGATGCGCTCGCAGCAGGCCACGGCCTGCCACTGGGTCACGCAGTCCACCGCGTTGACGTAGTACACGCCCTTGGCGGCGTCCAGATCGCCTTGGTGGACGCTGTCGATGCGGATGAAGCCGGCGCGGCCGGCCGGGGCCGGAGCGCGGCGGGTGCCGATCGCGTTGGTGCTCGGTCGGGTGGCGGTGCGGATCACCCGCTGCCGCTCGTAGGTGCGGCTGGCACGCAGGTTATAGAGGTGCGATACCGACAGCCGCGCCAGGCGCTCGAAGCGGCGGTCCGCGTACCGATCGAGGGCGCGCCGCAGCACATGCACGGTGGCCGGCCCCGACAGGGTGCCAAAGGCGGTGTCCACCGCGGCCAGCAGCCGCACGTCGGCCTCGCTGTAGCGGCGGGCATAGGCCTGCGGTGGCGCGCGGTAGCGGCGCACCAGCGGCTCGCCCGCCAGGGCCCGCGCCACCAGCCGCTTGACCTGCGCCGGGCCGTAGCCGCTGGTGGCCCCGAGGTAGCGCAGTACGACCTGTTTATCGGCGCGCGCCAGATGCGCGTAACCGAAGCGCCGCACGACCCGCGCGATGTGCCCGTAGCGGCTGGCTGCATCGCTGGCCGGGGCGAACTGCACGTCCAGCGTGCCGTCCAGAAACCGCCGCAACTGCTCCAGCGTGCCGATCCTGCTGTCGTTCATGTCGATCACCATCGCTTGATGATCGACTCCCCGGACCCACCCGAACAAGCCACTCACGCGGCCCTTCGGGATCAAACCTCGTTGGAATCACGGCACCCAGTTCAGGATCAAACCTCGTTGGAAGAGACTTCCCCTATGTTGCATCGGCGCCGCACGCGAGACTGATCCGCGGCGCGGCACCTACTGAAGCGGTGCGATGAGCATCGACCAAAGATGCTCGGCAGCTCCCTCCTGGCTCAATCCCTTCGCCGGGTCACGTCCGCTGAACGATCCCATCTGGGCCCGCCAGAGCAGGCTGTGCTTGTCGGTCTGGATGTCGAGGATCTCGTTGTAGCTGTTGTCCGAGCTATTCTCGTTGCCCGAGTAGGCGATGCCGTTGGAAGACATCATTCCACCCAACCTGATGTAGCAACCGGCGACCCGTTGACCGTTCTTGAAGACCACGGCCGTAAACGCCACTGCCGTCTTGTCGCGCAACTTTCCCGAATAGCCGGGGTTGCGGCGCTGCAACTCTTCAAGGGAGCCGCGAAAGTACTCCTTCACGTAGTCGAAGGTCAGCTCCGCGAACGCGTGCTTTGCCTCATCGCTGAACTCGCTTGGGAGCGCCAGATTGCTGGAACGCGAAGCCACGGGGCTATCGGGGCGAACAGGCGCTTGCATGCCCGTAGATCGAGTTGCAGCGGGCCGGCCGGCCGGAGTTGAACTGCTGCCACGCACCTTGCCGGCCGCCAAGAGCTTGCGCAAGCCCTGAACCACGTCCAGGAATGCATCGTCTGGTGAAGCCACTTGGCGATCTCTTTGCCACCCGATGGCAATGCATTGAGGTGTTTGAATGGCGAATGGTGCCAGTCGCAAGCACGCAGGATGACAGGAACCACGACGGCCTCGCCCGTATCATGCCGCTCCATCGCTCTGCGCATCTCGATGCCGAAGCAGTAGTCCGAGGCAAGGAAGTCCGCACTGACCAGGAGCAGGATGATCTGTGCCGCCTCAAGCGCCTCGGCGATGTCCTTGTCGAACTCCGAGCCAGGCAAAATTCTATGGTCGCTCCACAGCTCGATGGCGCCCTCACGCCGCAACAAGGCAAGATGCTTGTCCAGCTCAGCGCGCAGGGAATCGTCTTTGTGGCTGTAGGAGATGAATATTCGCGCCACGGGTTGTCCTCATCTTTGACGTGCGGACCTCGTCGCACAGGATATTGATAGGGAGGCAAGTGCACTCATGGTAGCCAACCACAAGCTCTCAACCTTCCTTGAACAGACGCATCCGGAGTTGCACCAGCGCCTGACCGCCTTCGCTGAGGACTACTCGCTCGGCGACAAACCTGCGCTTGTATGGCAGTGGCGCCCCTGTGATCCGGTCGATGTTGATGTATCGGCATCCGCGGGGCATGACCTGCTATGCAAGGGTGCCGTATCGAGCCGAGCCCAGGCTTGGTGGTGCGGGTTTCGGTCGAGCTACGGTGTCGCCCCGGTCTTCTCAGGACTCACTTCGACCGACCCGAGAAACGCCGCGGGCTGGGCGGCAGAAATCCACAC
>JADCGX010000044.1 GCA_020248785.1 Burkholderiales bacterium
CTAGGGCAACCGCGGCTCCTGCCAAGCCCCGCCGCCAGGTTGACGCTCACGGCCGCGCCGCTAAGCTGCCCTGCTACCGCCAAACCCGCCATTCACCCTCCGGCCGCCATTGGCGCCCGCTACGAAAGTGGTGCTATGACCGACTTGTCCGAAGCCAAGAAATTCGCGAGCTACAAGCCCACCCACAAGGTGCGCTTTGTCACAGCCGCCAGCCTGTTCGACGGGCACGACGCCAGCATCAACATCATGCGGCGCATCCTGCAGGGCATGGGTGCCGAGGTGATCCACCTGGGCCACAACCGCTCGGTGGAGGAGATCGTCACCGCCGCGCTGCAGGAAGACGTGCAGGGCATCGCCGTCAGCAGCTACCAGGGCGGGCACGTCGAGTTCTTCAAGTACATGATCGACCTGCTGCGGAGCCGCGGCGGCCAGAACATCAGGGTGTATGGCGGCGGCGGCGGCGTGATCGTGCCCAGCGAGATCAAGGAACTGCACGACTACGGCGTGGCGCGCATCTTCTCGCCCGAGGACGGCCAGAAGCTCGGCCTGCAGGGGATGATCGGCGCGATGGTCGCGGCCTGCGACGAGGACCTGTCCAAGCACGCGCCCAAGTCGCTCGACGCGCTGAAAGCGGCCGACGTCAACCAGCGCTGGCGCGCGCTGGCTCAGCTCATCACCGCGCTCGAACTCGGCAGCGCCGACAGCAAACTGCGTGAGGCGATTCACAAGCAGGCCGACACAGCCAAGATCCCAACGCTGGGCATCACCGGCACCGGCGGCGCGGGCAAGAGCTCGCTGACCGATGAACTGGTGCGCCGCTTTCGGCTGGACCAGGACGATCAACTGAGCATCGCGGTGATCAGCATCGACCCCTCGCGCCGCAAGAGCGGCGGCGCGCTGCTGGGCGACCGCATTCGCATGAACGCGATCAATCCGTGGAGCAGGGGGCCGCGACTGCCCGCCGGGCCGCCCCAAGGGCAGTCAGCCCCCTCGGGGGGCGGCGCCGCCGCGTCAGCGGCAAGCGTGGGGGTCCCACGTGTCTACATGCGAAGCCTCGCCACGCGCGAGGCCGGCAGCGAGATCAGCCAGGCGCTGCCCGATGCGATTGCCGCGTGCAAGTGCGCCGGCTTTGACCTCATCCTGGTGGAGACCTCCGGCATCGGTCAGGGCGATGCCGCGATCGTGCCGCAGGTGGACGCCACGCTGTACGTGATGACGCCCGAGTACGGCGCGGCCAGCCAGCTCGAGAAGATCGACATGCTGGACTTTGCGGACTTTGTGGCGATCAACAAGTTCGACCGCAAGGGCGCGCTCGATGCCCTGCGCGACGTGAGCAAGCAGGTCCAGCGCAACAAGGGCGACTTTGCCAAGAAGCCGGACGAGATGCCCGTGTTCGGCACCATGGCCGCGCGCTTCAACGACGACGGCGTGACCGCGCTGTACCACGCCATCCTGCCCAGGCTGAAGGACTTGGGCCTCAAGGCGGGCGAAAGCCAACTGCCGCACGCCTTCACGCGCCACTCCACCAACCAGACCCCGATCGTCCCGCCGCAGCGCACGCGCTACCTCGCGGAGATCGCGGACACGGTGCGCGGGTACAAGAAGCGGGCCATCGAGCAGTCGCGCATCGCGCGCGAGCGGCAGGCGCTGCAGACGACCAGGGAGCTCCTTGCTACGTCGCCCCGGCGCAGGCCGGGGCCCAATTTGGACACCAACTTGGTGAACGCGAACTTGGATCCCGGCCCCGGATCGGGTCCGGGGCCGGCTCTTCGCCGGGATGACGAAACCCTCGCCGAAATCGAGAACCTCGCCGCCGAGCGCACCGAGCAACTCGACCCCCGCAGCCAAAAACTCCTCGCCATGTGGCCGCAGATGCAGCAGGCCTACAGCGGCGACGAGTACGTGGTCAAGATCCGCGACAAGGAGATCCGCACCAAGCTCACCCACACCAGCCTGAGCGGCAGCAAGATCCGCAAGGTCGCCCTGCCCCGGTACGAAGACCACGGCGAGATCCTCAAGTGGCTGCTGCTGGAGAACGTGCCGGGCAGCTTCCCCTACACCGCGGGCGTGTTTGCGTTCAAACGCGAGAACGAGGACCCGACGCGCATGTTTGCCGGCGAGGGCGACCCCTTCCGCACCAACAAGCGGTTCAAGCTCCTGAGCGAAGGCATGCCGGCCAAGCGGCTGTCCACCGCCTTCGACAGCGTGACGCTGTACGGCAACGACCCCGACCTGCGCCCCGACATCTATGGCAAGGTCGGCAACAGCGGGGTGTCCATCGCCACGCTGGACGACATGAAGGTGCTGTACTCGGGCTTCGATCTGACCGCGCCCAACACCAGCGTGAGCATGACGATCAACGGCCCGGCGCCCACGATCCTCGCAATGTTCATGAACACCGCCGTCGACCAGGCGCTGGACAGGTTCCGCGCCGAGAACCGGCGCGAGCCCACCGACGACGAGGCGGCCAAGATCCGCGCCTGGGTGCTGGAGAACGTGCGCGGCACCGTGCAGGCCGACATCCTCAAGGAAGACCAGGGCCAGAACACCTGCATCTTCTCGACCGAGTTCTCGCTGAAGGTGATGGGCGACATCCAGGAGTACTTCGTCCACCACAACGTGCGCAACTTCTACTCGGTGAGCATCAGCGGCTATCACATCGCCGAGGCCGGCGCCAACCCCATCAGCCAGCTTGCCTTCACGCTGAGCAACGGCTTCACCTTCGTGGAGGCGTACCTGGCGCGCGGCA
>JADCGX010000045.1 GCA_020248785.1 Burkholderiales bacterium
CTCAAGCCCGCCTTGCGCAGCCGGATCACCTGCACCCGCCTCTCATGTCGCGCTTGGCGCGACAAACTTCTCATGTCGGTGGCTTCCATCCGACCAAGATGATGGCAACCTCTGAAAATTCAAGAACAATGTTGCCGGATTAACAAAACGGCTCGAAGGCGTGCCTGAGATCCTCGTCGGTCATGCCGGGCCCGCGGTCGCGCATCCAGATCCACGCGTCGGGTCCGCCCAGGGCGAGCTCCACCTCGGCAGCCCCGGCGTGCGTGAGCGCGTTGCCGATCAAGTTCTGCAAGCAGCGGCGGATAGCGCCGGCCCGCGCATCGAGGGGCAACGACGCCAGGCCAACGACGATGACCGTCTGGCCGACCTCACGTGCCTCCTGGGCGATGGACCGGGCCACTCGCGCAAGGTCGCAAGACACCACGGGCCTGCCGCCGCTCGTGCCGCGCAGGAAGTCCAGCGCTTCGTCGGTGAGGCGACGCAGTTCGTCGAGATCGCCGATCTGGCGAGCGCGCGCATCGGCATCGTCGAACAGTTCAACCCGCCGCCGCATCCGCGTGATCGGCGCGCGCAGGTCCTCCGATATGGCGGTCAACATGCGGGGCTTTTCGTCGACCATCGCGCTGATGCGCTGGCGCATGTCGTTGAAGGCGCGTGCCACCTGCCGCACCTCGGCTGGCCCGACCTCGGCCAGCGCCTGACCCTCGGCCGGCGTGCCGAGCTTGCGCGCCGCCGTGGCCAGCGACGACAGCGGCCGTGTCAGCCAGCGCACGGCCACGAGCGCGACCCCGCCGACAGCGAGCAGCAGGGCGACCAGGGCGGGCAGCAGAAAGTGAGGCGGCGGCAGATCGCGCTCGCGCGACTCGTACACGGTCCACCGATGAACGGCGCCATCGACTGCGTGCAACTGCGCGCTGAAGCGCACGCGCGTCGCATCCTCGGCAGCCGCGGCAACGCCGACCACGTGCCCGCCATCGAGCCGCTGGCGCAGCCCCGCGTCGAAGGCGGCCGTCAGCTTCGCATCCCCTGCGTTGGCGGCCGCCAGCGCGCGCCGGGCCTGCGGGGCCGCGTGATCGAGCATGCGCTGCGCGTTGATGATGCGCTCGGCCGAGTTCAGGGCGCTCTCGTCGCGCCGCAGGCACTCGCGCTCGATGCCGAAGAACAACGCGGCAATGGCCACCACCAGCGCAACCGCGCCGAGCAGGATCGCGGCAAGCCGCCAGAACAGACCCTGCGGCAGCGTGCGCAGCACGATCCGCATCGTTCGAACTCGACCTGGGCGGCGAGCAGACAGCCTTCACCGCGCACCGTCTTGATCAGCCGCGGCTCCTGCGCGGAGTCGCCCAGGCGCGCGCGCAGGCGGCTCACCAGCAGGTCCACCGCGCGGTCGTAGGGGCCGGCGGCGCGGCCATGAATCGCATCGAGCAGCGCGTCGCGGCTGACCACGCGGCCGGGCCGCTCCAGCAGGATGCGCAGCAGCTTGTACTCGCGGCCGTCCAGCGAGACCGGCCCGTCGCTGCCGGCGAGTTCGCGCCGCTCGAAGTCCAGCCGCCATGGTCCGAAGCGAGCGGCGCGCGGCGGCCCGCCCGGTGCCACCACCGGTCCTTCGGCCCCGCTCCAGGCGCGCCGCAGCATGGCCCGCAGGCGCGCGACCAGTTCGCGCGGCTCGAAGGGCTTGACCAGGTAGTCGTCGGCGCCGAGTTGCAGGCCGAGCACGCGATCCACAAGGTCGCCGCGCGCGGTGAGCATCAGCACTGGCACGCTGGAGCTCAAACGGAGCCGCTGGCAGACCTGCAAGCCGTCGCTGCCCGGCAACATCAGATCGAGCACCGCCGCGTCCATCCGCAAGCCGGCGGCGACTTCGCGCAGAAACGATTCGCCGTCGGCAAACCCGCGCACGCGCATGCCAAAGCCACGCAGGTCGCGGTCGTTGTCGACGACGGCGATGCAAGGGTCGCGGCTCATTGGATGCGCATCTTTGTCTTGACGCACGCGAATTTGAGCCCGCCGGCGCACCGGCAATGCGCGCGTGACAGTCCGTTACGCACTGCAAACGGCCGCCGACGCGCCCGCAACGGCGCCGAGTCATGTGTGGAGTCCAATGACCGCATGAAGCCCGCTCCGTCGCACTAGGCCACGTCAAGCCACGCCACCGCCGCGATCGCGTCGTCGTCGGACGCGTCCCCTCCCGTCGTCGCTTCGACGCCCGATCGCGCGCGGCTGGCGCGCGGCCGCTGGCGCCGCGGACGGGTGCTGTCCCTGCTCGCGCTGCTCGCGGCGCTGGCCGTGCTGGCGCCGCTTCTGCTGCGCGGCCCGTCGAGCACGACGGAGCGCCATGTGACCGAGGACATCGGCACGGGCCCGGTGTCGCAGGTGGTCGGCGCCACGGGCGCGCTGAACCCGGTGACGACGGTGCTGGTCGGCGCGCAGGTCTCCGGCACCGTGGCCAGTCGGCACGTGGACTACAACTCACGCGTGAAGCCGGGCGACGTGTTGCTGCGCCTGGAGCCCACGCTGCTGCAAGCCGAGGTCGATCAAGCCGCGGCCGAACTCGCC
>JADCGX010000046.1 GCA_020248785.1 Burkholderiales bacterium
ATTGCCCGTCGATCGAGGACAAGATCCACCGCTTTGCCGACAAGGCGAGCCATCAGATTTTCCTGGAGCCCGAGGGACTGACGACGCACGAGGTCTATCCGAACGGGATCTCGACCAGTCTGCCATTCGACGTGCAGTTGCAGATCGTCCGCTCGATGAAGGGCCTGGAGCAGGCCCACATCCTGCGGCCCGGCTATGCGATCGAGTACGACTACTTCGACCCGCGCGCGCTGAAGTCCTCGCTCGAGACCAAGGGGATCGAGAACCTGTTCTTTGCCGGTCAGATCAACGGCACGACCGGCTACGAGGAAGCGGCGGCGCAGGGCCTGCTGGCCGGCATCAACGCGGCGCTGAGGGTACGGGGACGCGCCGCCTGGTGTCCGCGCCGCGACCAGGCCTACCTGGGCGTGCTGGTGGACGACCTCGTCACGCGCGGGGTGGCCGAGCCCTACCGGATGTTCACGAGCCGCGCCGAGTACCGGCTCAGCCTGCGCGAAGACAACGCCGACGAGCGATTGACCGAGACCGGACGCGAGCTGGGCCTGGTCGACGACACGCGCTGGGATGCGTTCAATCGCAAGCGCGACGCCGTTGCACGCGAGCTGGAGCGCCTCAAGACTATATGGGTGAATCCTCGCATTCTCGGATATGACGAATCGGCGCGGGTTTTCGGCAAGCCGATCGAGCGCGAGTACACACTCCTGGACCTGTTGAAGCGGCCCGAAGTGAGCTACGACCAGCTGCTCACGCTGCGGGCGCCAGACGGTGCGGCGCTCGGCGGGCCGCCGGCCGACGGTGCCGATGATCCCCAGGCCGCCGGGCAGGTGGAGATCCGCGTCAAGTACGCCGGCTACATCGCGCGCCAGCAGGACGAAGTGGCGCGGCACGAGTCAGCCGAGACCACCCGCATCCCGGCCGACCTCGATTACGCGCAGGTGCGCGGCCTGTCCCATGAGGTGCGTCAGAAACTGGCGCGGCAGCGGCCCGAGACCATCGGCCAGGCGTCACGCATCTCCGGCATCACGCCGGCGGCGATCTCGCTGCTGATCGTGCATGTGAAGCGCCTGAACCGCGCCGGCGGCGGCGCCGAGCGCAGCGCCGCCTAGACGCCGGTCTGGTCGGCGCTGGCGCCGGTTGCGGTCCCTGTGGGCTCGGCGGGCGGTGCGGCGGGCGCTTCGTCCGCGGCCGCCGGCGGCGCCGTCCACGCGCGCCACAGCGCCATTGCCAGCGCCAGCAGCGTCGGCCCCAGGAAGACGCCGACGAAACCAAAGGCGATCGCCCCGCCGATCACGCCGACGAACACCAGCGCGAAGGGCAGGTCGCTGCCGCGGCTCATCAGCAGCGGGCGCAGCACGTTGTCCACTGAGCTGATAAGGCCGACGCCCCAGGCCGCCATGAAGATCGCCCAGCCGGTCTGCTGCTCGCTGAGCAGCCAGATGGTCGCGCCCAGCCACACCAACACCGTGCCGCCCGGCAGGATCGACAGCAGCGCGGTCAGGCCGCCCAGCAGGAAGGCGTTCGGCACGCCGGCGATCAGGAAGCCGATGACGGCAACCGCCCCTTGCGCGATGGCTGTCCCCACCAGGCCCAGCACCACGCTCTGGATGGTGGAGTGCGAGATCCGGAGCATCTGGTCCGACAAGGAGCCCGCCAGGCGCGCCAGGCCGGTCCGCAGGCTGGCGACCAACGCCTCGCCATCGCGGTACAGGAAGAAGGCGAGGAAGGTCGCCAGCAGCAATTGCAGCAGGCCCTCGCCAACCACGCGCGCGGCTCCCACCAACGGTTCGCGGCTGATGTCCGCGGCGCGCAAGACCAGCGCGCGCAGCGCACCGGGGTCGGCGGCCACCTCGCGCCAGTAAGTGTCCAGCGTCCCGCCAAACACCGGGATCCGCGCAACCCAGCCGGGCGGCGCCGGTACGCCACCGGCGAACGCCGCCTTCGCCTGCGCGACCCAGCCGGGCCCTTGCTCGAGCAGGGTCTGCACCAGCCAGGCAAACGGCAGAACCACGAGCACCAGCAGGCCGAGCGTGATCAGCAGCGCCGCCCAGCCGTTGGACAGCTTCAGGCGCCGCCGCAGCAGCTCGAACAGCGGCCAGGTGGCGAGCACGAAGACGACGGCAAACAGCCCTGCCGCAAAGAAGGGGCGCAGCACGACGAGCGCGCCGAGGATGAGTGCGGCCACCACCACCAGCGCGAGCACGCGGGTAATCAGCTGGCGCTGCGCGAGGGAGCTATTCGAATCCATGCGCACCAAGTCTAGGGCGAGCCGTCTCTTTCGTGTGCGCGGTGGCGCGCCGGACCGCCGCCGCGGCACTTCCTAGAATGGCGACATGCCGCTCGACTCCACCCGTCTGATCGCGCAAGCCCGCCTGCTGGGCGTGGCGCTCGACGAGGGCCAAGCCGCACGGCTGCTGCACCACGCGCAGCTTCTGCTGAAGTGGAACCGCACCCACAACCTGACCGCCATCGAACGCGACGAGACGGTGCTCACGCACCATCTGCTCGACTCGCTGGCGCTGGTGCCGCACCTGCTGCGGGTGGCGC
>JADCGX010000047.1 GCA_020248785.1 Burkholderiales bacterium
CAGCGCGCGGCGCCAGCCCTTGTCGGCCAGTTGCAGCGTGAAGGGCAGCGTGGCGTTGTTCAGCGCGTAGGTCGAGGTGCGCGGCACGGCGCCGGGCATGTTGGCCACCATGTAGTGCACGACGTTGTCGATCACGTAGGTCGGCTCGGCGTGCGTGGTCGGCCGGCTGGTCTCCACGCTGCCGCCCTGGTCGATCGCCACGTCCACGATCACGCTGCCGGGCTTCATGCGGCCGAGCATGTCCCTGGTGATGAGCTTGGGCGCGGCGTCGCCCGGGATCAGCACGCCGCTCACCACGAGGTCGGCGCGCAGCACCTCGCGCTCGACGTTGTCGCGGTTGGAGAACACGGTCTGCGCGCGGCCGTCGAACATGGCATCGATGCGGCGCAGCGCGTCGATCGACTGGTCGATCACTACGACCTGCGCGCCGGTGCCCACTGCCATCTGCGCCGCATTGGTGCCGACCATGCCCGCGCCGAGGATCACGATGCGCGCCGGCGCCACGCCGGCCACCCCGCCCAGCAGGATGCCGCTGCCGCCGGTGCTCTTCTCCAGGCAGTGGGCGCCGGCCTGGATGGCCAGGCGACCGGCCACCTCGCTCATCGGCGCCAGCAGCGGCAGGCCGCCGGTGGGCGAGGTCACCGTCTCGTAGGCGATGCAGATCGCACCGCTCTTGATGAGATCGGCCGTCTGCTCGGGGTCGGGCGCCAGGTGCAGGTAGGTGAACAGCACCTGGCCTTCGCGCAGCCGCGCCCGCTCGCCCGCCTGCGGCTCCTTGACCTTGACGATCAGCTCGGCGCGCGCGAACACCTCGTCGGCGCCAGCGGCGACGCGCGCGCCCGCGCGGCGGTAGTCCTCGTCGGACGCGCCGATGCCCGCGCCGGCATTGGTCTCCACCAGAACCTGATGGCCGTGTGCAACGGCTTCGCGTACGGAAGAGGGCGTCATGCCGACGCGGTATTCGTGGACCTTGATCTCTTTCGGGACTCCGATCAGCATGGACTGCAATCTCCGACAGGAAGGCGACCTCGGGACGGCAAGGTCAGAGGGGCCCGTGCGCGGCGCTCAGTCGCGCGCGGCGAAATCGCGGAACGTGGCGGCCAGCGGTACCGCAAACAACAGCGCGAAGCCGACGTTGAGCACTGCGTTGCCCACGAAGCCGCTGGTCAACGAATACAGGGTATCGGGCACGAACCAGGCCGCCATTGAGCCGGCGACGGCCCACCACGCGTAGCGCTCGCCGCGCCGAAACGGGCCGGCCACCAGCACGAGCAAGGTGACCGACCAGCCAATCATCACGGCACCGATCACCGCATGCGACAGCCGCAGGTACGTCTGCACATTGGCGTCGAGTTGCGTGAGGGCGGTAGTCGACTGGTAGGCGACCACGCCAAACAGGGCCAAGCCCGCGGCCGGCGCGACCAGCAGCAGCAGCCCGAACACCAGTACCAGGGCGCTGGCGGCAAGCAGCCAGCGCTGCCAGAAACGCGACGGGCTTCTCGCGTTCATGCACACCGGTCCGGGCCAGTTGTCCAGCCGGATCGCGGGGCCGAGCGGGGGAGATTCACCCGCGCACCTTTGCGCCGGTCGGATCATGGGGCGCGCGCAGGGACACTGCGGCCGCGTAGCGCTCGCCGGCCAGGTCGACCTCGTAGCGGCCGGCCTCGATCCAGGCCGCATCGGCCAGACCGTCGGTGCGCGTGATCAGGCCCAGCGCCACGGGCTGGCCGACCGTGTGGCCGAACGCGGCCGAGGTCACGAAACCCACGGGCTGGCCGTCGCGCAGGATGAGCTCGTTGCCCCACAGGTTGGTGTGGGGCGCAGCGACCACCAGCGACACCACGCGCCGCTTGACGCCCTCGGCGCGGGCGCGCAGCACGGCCTCGCGGCCGCGGTAGGGTGCGTCGCTCTTGCGCACCGCGAAGCCGAGTCCGGCTTCGATCGGGTTGATGTCCGGACTGAGCTCGCGGCCCCAGGCGCGGTAGCCCTTCTCCAGGCGCAGCGAGTCGATCGCGTAGTAGCCGGCGTTGCGCACGCCCAGGTCTGCGCCCGCCGCCATCAGCGTCTCGTACACGCCCACCGCGAATTCGACCGGGACGAGCAGCTCCCAGCCGAGCTCGCCGACGTAGGTCAGGCGCGTGGCGCGCACCGTGGCGTAGCCGAGGTCGATCTCCTGGCTGGTGCCGAAGGGGAACGAGGCGTTGTCGAAGCGCGCCGTGGAGACCCGCTGCAGCAGCTCGCGCGAACGGGGTCCCATGACCGCCAGCAGCGCGAACATCGAGGTCGCGTCGAAGATCTCGCAGCGCGGCCGCGGCTGCATGGCGGCGAGCGCCCGCTCGATCGTGTCGGCGTCGCGCACCGCCTGCGCGCTGCCGGTCACGATCAGGAACTCCTGCGCGCCGGTGCGCGTGACGGTCAGATCGCTCTCGTAGCCGCCGCGCGTATTGAGCAGGCCGGTGTAGACGGTCTGCCCCGGATGCTGCGGCACCTCGTTGGCGACCAGCCACTGCAGCGCGCGCTCGGCATCCGGTCCCTTGAGCACCAGCTTGGCGAACGAGCTCATGTCGAACACCGCCACCGCTTCGCGACAGGCGCGATGCTCGGCGGCCACCCACGGATGCCAGTTCTGGTGCGCCCAGCCGTACTCGATCCGGGCCTGCGCCGCCGACGGCGCGAAGAAGTTGGCGCGCTCCCAACCCATCTTTGAGCCGAAGCAGGCGTGCGCCGCCTTCAGGTGTGCGAACAGCGGCGAGCGGCGGAATGGCCGCGCGCTCTCCAGCTCGCGGTTGGGCCAGGGCATCTTGTAGTGCAGGCCCAGCACTTCCTTGATGCGGTCCGGCAGCCAGCTCTCGTTGGCGTTGAAGCGGCCAAAGCGGCGGATGTCCACCGGCCACAGGTCCAGCGTCGGCTCGCCCTGCACGATCCACTCCGCGAGCGCCTTGCCGGCGCCGCCGCTGGAGGCAATGCCCATCGAGTTGAAGCCGCAGCCGACGAAGAA
>JADCGX010000048.1 GCA_020248785.1 Burkholderiales bacterium
ACCGCCTGCTGGCGCATCAACTGTAGCGAGTGATGATCGAACGACCGGCCGTCGGTATCGCGTTTGCATCGCATGCGCGAAGCATACTCAACTGGCATTACTTATGCAAGCGTTAGTATCTGCTCGCCTGCCAGCGCTACATCGAGATGAACCCGGTGCGGGCAGCGATGGTGGAGGACCCAGCGCACTATCGCTGGAGCAGCTACCGCAGCCATGCGCTGGGCCAGGCCAGCACGATCCTCACGCCGCACCCGCTGTACCTTGCGCTGGCGGCTGGGCCAACGCAGCGGCAGGCGGCGTACCGTGGCTTGCTCCGGGCGCAACTCGACGCGCCAGCCATCGATGACATTCGCCGGGCACTAAACCAGAATCAACCGCTGGGCAACGCGCGCTTTCTTGCGTCCATCGCGCGCAGGCTGGGCGAACGACGCGAAGCGCGCCCGCGCGGGCGGCCGCCAAGCAAGGCAAAAGCTTCAGTGCCGGGGCACAGCGAATTGGAGCTTTGATCAATGCGTAAACCTAAAGACCGCAGTTGACGGCGGCAAGACGCACCAAGTCGCTGTCGCGACTGAACAATTTGAGCGGCGGTCGATCACCGGTTTGGAACTGCTCCGCAGTCGCGAGAATCGCGCGGAAAGCCGCGCCAGCACTCGATCTGCGCTGTTTGGCAGCAATGACAACTGCGGTTTCTAGGATGAACTCGTCCCAGCCTTGGGCCTCGTTGGCCACGCGACGCGCTTCGTTGCCCACGCAAGCATCCAGGTGCTGCTTGCTGACATTGATGCCGGCGTTGGGCCGCACGCGCACCGCTACCCCATCTTGCAGATGCATGTTCATGATCGACAACGGTTCGGGCTACACGGTTGCAACGGGACGGGCCGGTGCGTTGACCTTGGGCTAACCCGCGAGCTGCGAGCTCATGGGCTTATCGGGTTTGGCGAGCCGACCGCGAACGCTCACCGCAGCGCACAGCCGTGGGCAAGTGGACAATTCGAGCTCTCGCTCGAACCGGGCCGCTGGCCCTGGACAACGCTTCGCATTGTCCACCGCACGACCCTCTGCCCACTTGCCCACCGCCGTCGACCATCGACTCAATGACGATCAACCGCGGTCAGGTGGAAGATTCAAAATTTTCACGCGCAAGCCTTGCGGGTCATACGGCGCCTTCAGCGACACCTGCGCCGCGTAGCGCTCTGCGGCCAGGTCGATTTCCCAGCGACCACCGTCGATCCACGCTGCATCGGCCAACCCATCGTTGCGCGTCACGATGCCCAGCGCCACCGGCCTGCCGATCGTGTGACCAAAGGCGGCCGAGGTCACGAAGCCCACGGGCTCCCCATCGCGCAGGATGAGCTCGCCGCCCCAGAGGTTGGTGTGCGGCGCGTCGACCACCGCCGACACCACGCGGCGCTTCACGCCTTCGGCTTTCGCGCGTTGCACGGCGTCGTGCCCGCGGAACGGCGCCTCGCTCTTGCGCAGGGCGAAGCCCAGCCCGGCTTCGATCGGGTTGATATCGGGACTGAGTTCACGGCCCCAGGCACGGTAGCCTTTTTCCAGCCGCAGACTGTCGATGGCGTAGTAGCCGGCGTTGCGCGCGCCAAGGTCCGCGCCTGCCGCCATGAGCGTCTCGTACACGCCGACGGCAGACTCCACCGGCACATACAACTCCCAGCCGAGTTCACCCACGTACGTCAGCCGCGTGGCGCGCACCGTGGCGTAACCGAGATCGATCTCCCGCGAGGTACTGAACGGGAACGCGGCGTCGTCGAAGCGCGCGGTCGACACCCGCTGGAGCAGCTCGCGCGAGCGTGGGCCCATGACGGCCAGCATCGCGAACATCGGCGTGACGTCGAACAGCTCGCAGCGCGGGCGTGGCTGCATGGCCGCCAACGCGCGTTCGATCACGTCACGATCGCGCACCGCCTGCGCGCTGCCCGTGACGATCAAGAACTCCCGCGCATCGATGCGCGTGACCGTGAAGTCGCTCTCGTAGCCGCCGCGGTCGTTGAGCATCGCCGTGTACACGGTCTGCCCGACGGTCTTCGGCACCTCGTTGGCGATCAGCCAACCGAGCGCGCGCTCGGCATCCGGCCCCTTGAGCACGAGCTTGGCAAAGGAGCTCATGTCGAACACCGCCACCGCCTCGCGGCAGGCGCCGTGCTCGGCGGCCACCCACGGATGCCAGTTCTGGTGGCCCCAGCCGTACTCGATCGTCGCCTCTGACGCAGATGGCGCGAAGAAGTTGGCGCGCTCCCAGCCCATCTTGGAGCCGAAGCAGGCGTGAGCGGCCTTCAGGTGCGCGTACAGCGGCGAGCGACGGAACGGTCGCGCGCTCTCCAGCTCGCGATTCGGCCAGGGCATCTTGTAATGCAGGCCCAGCACTTCCTTGATGCGGTCGGGCAGCCAGCTTTCGTTCGCGTTGAAGCGTGCAAAGCGGCGGATGTCCACCGGCCACAGGTCCAGCGTGGGCTCGCCCTGCACGATCCATTCAGCCAGCGCCTTGCCGGCGCCGCCGCTGGAGGCAATGCCCATCGAGTTGAAGCCGCAGCCGACGAAGAAGTTGGTGAAGCCCGGCGCCGGACCAAGGATGAAGTTGTTGTCCGCGGTGAACGACTCGGGTCCGTTGTAGAACTGCTTGACCTGCGCGTTGGCAAGCGACGGCACGCGCACGATGGCGTTTTCCATCAGGATCTCGAACGCGTCCCAGTTGTCGGGCAGCAGCTGGAACTCGAAGTTCTCCGGGATGCCGCCGCTGTGCGTCGCGGTTTGCAGCCAGGGCGTCGCATCGGGCTCGAAGCCGCCCATGAGCAGCCCGCCCACCTCTTCCTTGAAGTAGACGTAGCCGTCCGGGTCGCGCAGCACTGGCAGGTCCGGGAACACGCCGGGCACGCGGTCGGTGACGATGTAGTAGTGCTCGCAGGAGAACAGCGGGACCGCCACGCCGATCCGGCGCGCAAACTCGCGCGACCACTGGCCACCGCACAGCACGACGATCTCGGCCTCGATCCGACCTTCGGCGCCGGCCTTGTTGCGCCATTGCAGGGCGCGCAGCGCGCGTCCGCTGTCGGTCGTGGCGACCTCGCAGGCGCTCGCCTTCACCCCCTCGAAGATCTTCACGCCGCGGTTGCGCGCGCCCTTGGCCAGCGCGATGGTGAGGTCGGCCGGGTTGGCCTTGCCGTCACCGGGCAGCCACACCGCGCCCTGCAGGTCGGCGGTTTCCATGATCGGGACCTTCGCCCCCGCCTCGGCGGCGCCGATCACGTCGCAGACCACGCCATAGGCGCGGGCCACGGCTGCAGTGCGCTTGAGCTGCACCATGCGCTCGGCCGTGCGCGCCACGGCGAGCGAGCCGCACTGCTTCCAGCCGGTGGACAGACCCGTCTCGCTTTCCAGCCGCGCGTACAGGTCGGTGGAGTAGCGGATCAGCCGCGTCATGCTCTCGTGCGCGCGCAACTGGCCGACGAGTCCGGCGGCGTGCCAGGTGGTGCCGGACGTCAGCCGCCCTTGCTCGAACAGCACGACGTCGGTCACGCCCTGCTGCGCCAGGTGGTAGGCGACCGAGCAGCCCATGATGCCGCCGCCCACGATGACCACCCGTGCGTTCCTGGGCGGCAGGGGCGGCGACGGCGCGTGGGTGTCGGTGGACTCGGGCGTCGTAATCAAGTCAAGGCATGCCGGATTCCCGCCACCCCGCCCGCGGCTCCGGTTTGATCCTCAGGGATCCCGTGATCGTACTCCGCGCAACCGTCCGGGCGGACACCGGCCACGCGCCTTTGCGCTGCCGCAACCGCCCGCACACAGGCTTTGCGCCCGCTCAATCCGTGCGCACTGGTTGCGGTGTCCCGTGGCTGGGTGCAGGGCATAACATGCAGCGACGCAGTGGGTCGCAACGCAGTGCTCGGAATGCAGTGAACAGAAAGCGCGCGCACAGCGCAGGAGGGAGTGATGTTGGCTAACCAACAGTTTGCAACGGAGGCATTGAGGACCGTGGCCGTTGTCGGCCACGGGGCGGCAGGCAAGACCACGCTGGTCGAACAGCTGCTCGCCAAGAGCAGGATGATCGGCGCGGCCGGCGCGGTGGAAAAAGGCACCACGGTCAGCGACTACGACCCGCAGGAGAAGGCGGCGCTGCACTCGCTGCGCGCCAGCGTCGTGCACTGCGACCACGCCGTGGGCACCATCAATGCGCGCATTCACCTGATCGACACGCCGGGCTACCCGGACTTCATCGGCCAGAGCATCGGCGCGCTCGATGCGGTGGAGACCGTGATGGTGGTGGTCAGCGCCACCGGCGGGATCGAGCTCGTCACCCGCCGCATGATGGACTGGGCCAAGAAGCGCAAGCTGTGCCGCATGATCGTGGTGAACAAGATCGACCACGACAATATCAAGCTGCCGCAGTTGCTCGAGGAGCTGCGCGAGGCCTTTGGCTCCGAAGTGCTGCCGATCAACCTGCCGGCCGACAATGGCGCCCGCGTGATCGACTGCTTCGACAAGGACGAGGGCGAGGCCGACTTTCTCAGTGTGGCCGATGTGCACCGCCAGGTGATGGAACAGATCGTCGAGGTCGACGACGCGGCGATGGAGAAGTATCTGGAAGACGGCGCCGTGGACCCGACCACGCTGCATGGGCCGCTGGAAAAGGCGCTTCGCGAGGGCCATATCGTTCCGGTGTGCTTCGTCTCCGCCAAGACCGGCGCCGGCGTGCAGGACCTGCTGGACGTCATGGTGCGGCACCTGCCCAACCCGGCCGAGGGCAATCCGCCGCTGTTTCAGAAGGATGGCGCGGGTGACGACAATCAGCCCTTCAAGTCCGAACCCGATGCCAAGAAGCACGTGCTGGCGCATGTCTTCAAGGTGGTCAACGATCCCTACGTCGGCAAGATCGGCATCTTCCGCGTGCACCAGGGCACCATCACGCGCGACACGCAGCTCTATGTCGGCACGCGCAGGGACGAAGGCAAGAAGCCCTTCAAGGTCGCGCATCCGCTGGCGCTGCAGGGCAAGGACACGGCCGAGGTGCCTGCCTTGGTCCCCGGCGACATCGGCGCGGTCGCCAAGGTCGAGGAGATCGAGTTCGACTGCGTGCTGCACGACTCGCACGACGAAGATTTCGTGCGCATGGCGCCGCTGGAATTCCCGCAGCCGATGTTCGGCCTGGCCATCGAGCCCAAGCGGCGTGGCGACGAAGGGCGCATTTCCGATGTACTGAACAAGATCGCCGCCGAAGACCCCACGCTCGCCATCGAGCACGACGCCGTGCAGAACGAGACCGTGATCCGCGGCCTGTCCGACCTGCACCTGCGCAGCGTGCTGGAGCGCATGAGCACGCAGTACAAGCTGGAGATCAGCACGCGTCCGCCGCGCGTGCCGTACCGCGAGACGATCGCGGCCGGTGCCGAGGGTCATGCGCGCCACAAGAAACAGACCGGTGGCGCCGGCCAGTTCGGCGAGGTGTTCCTGCGCGTGGAGCCGCTGCCGCGCGGCGCGGGCTTCGAGTTCGTCGACCAGGTCAAGGGCGGCGTCATTCCGCACAACCTGATTCCGGCGGTGGAAAGAGGCGTGCGCGAGGTGCTCGCCACCGGCTACATCGCCGGCTACCCGCTGCAAGACCTGCGCGTGGTGGTGTACGACGGCAAGCACCATCCCGTGGACAGCAAGGAGGTCGCGTTCGTCAGCGCCGGCCGCAAGGCGATGCTCGATGCGCTCGAGAAAGCGCGGCCAACGGTGCTGGAGCCGATCGTCAGCATCGAGATCGTCACGCCCGACGCCCACATGGGGGACATCACCGGGGACCTGTCGTCACGCCGCGGCCAGGTGACCGGCACCGGTAACCTTGCTGGCGGCATGATGGTCGTGCAGGGCATCGTCCCGCTCGCCGAGCTTGACGGCTACGCCGGCCGTCTGAAGGCCCTTACCCAGGGCCATGGCAGCTACGCGATGGAGCTCGCGCACTACGAGGCGGTGCCGCCTGGCGTGCAGCAGCAGTTGGCGCAGGAGTTCAAGGCCAAGCGACACGGCGACGAGGAAGACTGACCGCCGCGCCGGCGACTTGGGGCCGACTGCGGGCGGCAGCCCGCGCCGGTCCGCGGCGTGCATCGCGAGCGTGGCGTGAATCGCCCGCGCTTCTGGGAGCTCGCGCCGGCGGCTTTCGCTCTGGCGCTGGCTTCAGTCGCATGCCGGTGCTTTGCACGGCCGCGCCGTGTCCATGTCGCTGCCATCGTTTCGATTGCCGAGGTATACCCAAGATGCATCAGCTTGCGCAGCTCAACGTGGCGACGATGAAGGCGCCGCTTGAATCACCTGTCATGGCCGATTTCGTCGCCGCGCTCGAACGCATCAACGCGCTGGCCGAGCAGGCGCCCGGATTTGTGTGGCGATTGAAGTCCGACAGCGGCGATGCCACCGACTTTCGGCCGCTTGGCGATCAGGTGCTCGTCAACTTGTCGGTGTGGGCCGATGTCGGCTCGCTCGCCAACTACGTCTACCGCGGCGGGCACGTGGAGATCATGCGGCGGCGGCGCGAGTGGTTCGACCGCATGGACGCGGGGCACATGGTGCTGTGGTGGATCGAAGCAGGCCATATCCCCACCGTCGACGAAGCGATCGATCGTTTGCAGCGCTTGCGCGCGGCGGGGCCGAGCCCATGGGCCTTCAGCTTCGGCGCGGCCTATGGGCCGCCGGGGTCGGATGCGCATGCCGCGCCGTTTCGCATCGGTGCTGCGCCGTCAGCCTGAAGGCGGCGCGCCGCGGCACCGTCCCCGCGATTGGGAGGTGCCGAGGCGCCCTTGCCTGGCGCCGTACTGGCCCTGTCTGGCGGCCTTCGTAGACCAGAGCCATTGCCGCAGCCATGTCCGATCTGATTCTCGCCTGTCCCCATTGCGCGGCCAAGAACCGCGTTCGCAGCGAGCGCTTGAACGATGCGCCCACTTGCGGAAAGTGCGTCAAGGCGCTGATGGCTGGTGCACCGGTGGCACTCGATGAGTCGAGCTTCGCCGCGGTGCTCACCGCCAGCGCGCGGCCGGTTGTGGTGGACTTCTGGGCAAGCTGGTGCGGACCCTGCCGCGGCTTCGCACCGGTGTTCGCCGCCAGCGCGGCGCGCCACCCGGAGCTGCTGTTCGTGAAGATCGACACGGATACCAATCCGCAATTGAGCGCCCGGTGGTCGATTCAGCCTAAAAACCGCAGTTGACGGCCGCAAGACGCACCAAGTCGCTGTCGCGACTGAACAATTTGAGCGGCGGTCGATCACCGGTTTGGAACTGCTCCGCCGTCGCGGGAATCGCCCGGAAAGCCGCGCCAACACTCGATCTGCGCTGTTTGGCAGCAATGACAACTGCGGTTTCTAGGTTCAGAGCATTCCCATACTGGCTGTGTTCCGTGACGGGCGCTTGATTCAGCGGGTCAGCGGCGCACTGCGGGGTGCGCAGTTCGAGCAGTGGCTGGCGCAGGCCGTTGTTGGGTGATGGTGGCGGGCGCAGGGCAGGCGCGCGACGGATGCATGGCGCAGGAGGGGCTACAACGGCGCGCCGGCGACGGCGAGCGCTGAATCGCTGGCCGGCGCTTTGACGGGCAAGTCGGCGCGGCAAGCGCCGATGTCAAGTTCTGCGCGCAGCGGCCCCAGGCGAGCCCCCTGGCTCATCTGTCCTGCAGTCACTGCGCGATCCTTCGCGCCGCCCCCTGCATTGCGCCCGAGTCCAGCACGGCCGGCGGCGTTTGCTCTCGCGCTGCGAGCCACAGCGCGGCGGCCACATCGGCAGCGGCGATCGGCCGCAGCGCTGCCGGGATCAGCGCGCGCACAGGCCGCGTCAGCGCCAGAGCCAGCCGCTCGCCGCCGCGCCACTCGCGCCGATGGCCATCCAGAAGACTGGGTCGCGCAACGACCAGGGAGCGCAGCGGCAGCGCACGCAGCGCCGCTTCCGTCTCGCCCTTGACGCGGCTGTAGAAGTTGCGCGACTGCGCGTCGGCGCCAAGCGAGCTAATGAGCAAGAATCGGCGCGCCTGCGCTCGCACGGCCCAGAGGGCGAGCGCCAGTACATAGTCGTGATCGACCCGGCGGAAGGTCGACTGCGAGCCGGCCGCCTTGATTGTGGTGCCGAGCGCGCAGTAGACATCGGGCGCGGCCTGCGGCCGCACGGCAGCGAGCGCGCGATTCAGCCGGTTGAAGTCGGCGGGGCAGTGCGTCAGCTTCTCGTGCGTCGGCAGCGGTTTACGCGCGAGCGCGTAAACCTGCGCGGTGTACGGGTCCGACAGCAGGCGTGACAGCAGCGCCGCTCCGACCAACCCAGTGGCGCCCGCCAGCACTGCAACGCGCCCAGGAAGGATCAGACGCTGCGCAAGTGCCACGCCTTGGGCCGCGTGAAGGTCTCGATCCCGAAGGTCGACAGCGTGAGCCCCACGCCCGAATGCTTCAGCCCGCTCCACGGTAGCCGCGGGCTCACGCGGTCGCAGCAGTTCCAGTAGACGCTGCCGGCGTTGACCCGTGACAGCAGCCGTTGCGCGCGCAGCGCGTCCTTGGTGTAGACGCCGGCCGTGAGCCCGTAGTCGGTGTCGTTCATCAGGCGCAGCGCTTCGTCATCGCCGCTCACCTTCTGAATGCCGATGATCGGGCCGAAGCTTTCTTCGCGCATCACGGCCATGTCGTGGTTCACGTTGCCGAGCACCGTGGGCTCGAACCAGTGGCCGCCGGGGCGGTCGAGCGGACGGCCGCCAGCGAGGAGCTTGGCGCCCTTGGCTACCGCGTCGGCCACGTGCATCGACAGCAGCTTGACCTGCTGGCTGCGCGTCAGCGGGCCGATGTAGGTGGATTCATCGGCGGGCTCGCCGACCTTGAAGCCCTGCACTTCCTTGACGAAGGCGTCGACGAAGGCGTCATGAATGCGCTCGTGCACGTAGATGCGCTCGACCGAGCAGCAGCTCTGTCCGGTGTTGTACATCGCGCCATCGGCCAGCGAGGCAGCCGCCGCGGCGACATCGACGTCCTCGCACACATAGGTCGGATCCTTGCCGCCGAGTTCCAGTTGCAGCTTGATCATGCGGCCGGCCACCGCCTCGGCGATGCGCTTGCCTGTTCCATATGAGCCGGTGAAGAACACGCCATCGACCGGTTCTTTCAGCAGTTCGATGCCCACGCGCCCGCCGCCCACCAGCACCGCGAACACGTCCTGCGGGATGCCGCTGGCGTGCAGCAGCTTGCCGATCTCCAGTCCCGTGAGGGTGGCGTACTCGCTCGGCTTGTAGAGCACGGCGTTGCCCGCGAGCAGCGCCGGCACGAACACATTGGCGCCAACGAAGTACGGGTAGTTCCAGGCCGAGATATTGGCGATCACGCCGAGCGGCTCATGATGGATCGTCTCGACCATGCCGCCGTCGTTGAACACCTCGCGCGGCGCCAGCGTCTTCTCGGTTTCGGCGAGAAAGAAGTCGATGCGTCCCAGCAGACCATTGAGTTCGTTGCGCGACTGCTTGATGGGCTTGCCGACCTCCGAGGTCAGCACCGCGGCCAGGTGATCCAGGTGCTGCACGATGCCGGCGCGAAACCGCTCGATCGCGCCCACCCGGCGGCGCAGCGGTGTGACCGCCCAGGCTGCCTGCGCCACGCGCGCGCCCTTGTACTTGGCGTGCACGGTCTCGTGCGTGTCTTCGGGCAGCTCGGCGATGACCGTGCCGTTGGATGGGTTGGTGATGGAGAGCATCAATTCCGCTTCTTGGTGGAGGTGTCAGGGGAGCGGTGCGCGCGAAAGCATGGACCGAGTCCCGAAGCTTGCTCGTGGGTGAAGACCATCGTCCACAGTTCTGTCCTTGGAAAAACGTAAAGGTCAGAGCGGCAGGACGTGAAGTCGATCGGATCCGGCGCCGTGAAGCAAAGGCCGGTCCGGGCGTGCTCATCGACGATGACCAGGTCGGTGGCCGGTCGAGCCCGGTACAGTCGCAGCGCCTCGTCGCCACTGTCATGCGGCGAAAAGTCGTGGCTGAACGCATGCCAGCGGATTCCGCGGTGGACGCGGAACCCAGTGCTCCTGTGAACCTCCGGCGCAAAGACATCGCACCAGCGATTCAGCCATGCATCCGCGGCCTCGCGGGTCATTGTTTCTGCCGTCGCTCCTTCTGACAGCAGGAGGCCTTCAAGGATGAACGTACGGGCGCGTGCCAGTGGTCCTCTCGGATCGAGACCAACTGTGTCCTTCATTCTTTTGCCGCCCACTCCCGTTTGTCGTCGCTGCCGTCAGTGCGCCGCATCGGTCTGCTGGCTGCCGCGACAAGCATCGAGAAAATCCGCCAAGATCGGATCATCGTCGATCAGCTTGGGCAGCGCGCGCATGTCGACCGGCGGCTGCCGGCCGCTGTGCTCGGCGCCGTAGAACCGCGCCAGCAGCGCGCGGTCGTGGAACTCCGGGTGCCATTGCACCGCGGCCACGTAGCTTTTCACCGGGCCGCGGTCGTTGTCATAGCGGATCGCCTCGATCAGCCCGTCGTTGGGGCAGCGCGCTTCCACGAGCATGAACGGCGCCAGGTCCTTGATGCCCTGGTGATGGACGCTGTTGACGATGGCGGCGGTGCTCTTCGGATACAGCGCGGCCAGCCGCGAACCCGGGACGAACTCCACCGCGTGAAAATTGCGGTCGTACAGCTTGGCGTCGCGATGGCGCAGCGCACCCGGCTTCTGCAGAGCGATGTCCTGATACAGCGTCCCGCCAAAGGCGACATTGAGCAGCTGCAGGCCGCGGCATACGCCGAGCACCGGCTTGCCCGCCTCGACAAAGGCACGTGTCAGCGCGATCTCGTACTCGTCGCGCACGCGGTCGCCATTCCATTCTGGCCGCAGCGCCGCCTCGCCATAGCTGCCGGGCCAAAGGTCCGAGCCGCCTTCGAGCACCAGGCCGTCGAGCAGCTCCGCGTAATGTGCCAGTGTCACGTCGCCCCGCTGCGTGTTACCGGCGGGCGAAGGGATCAGGAAGGCAATCGCGCCGCTGGATTGCACCCAGTGCACGATCGACTGCTCGACGTACTGCAGTGTCTTGCCGGTGAAGATCGGCCGATTGGCGTCCGCGTGGAAGAAACAGGCGGAGATGCCGATTTTCAGGCGGTTCATTGCTGGTCTCGACATACGACGGGTGCGAGCGGCCGTTAGATCACACGGGGCGCGCAGAGAGCACGGAGAACGACTGATTCAACCACGGAGACACATAGACCACAGAGAAAGACGCCACAGACTCCTTTGTCGCCCCGGTGCGGGCCAGGACCCAAGTCCGTCGAAGAGGAAAGCACGTGCAAGCAATCGGGCCCCGCCAGCGCCGGGGCGACATGTCCCAGTCGCTCCTCTGCGTGCTGTGTGTCTCTGTGGTGTGAACGCCCTTCGCTTGCCGCCTTGCCCTTCGTGCGCTCCGTGTCCTATAGCAACCATCAATACGCCGCCTCGAAAAACCGTTCGAAGTCCGTGCGGGTGACCGGCCGCGGGTTGGTCTGGTGGCAGATGTCCTTCTCGGCCAGTTCGACCAGGTGGCCGAACTGCTCGCGCTTCACACCCACGCCGGCCAACCCCGTGGCGATGCCGATCTCCTGCTTTAGCGCCTTCAGCCAGGGCACGAACGCCTCGGCGCTGCCGGCGCCGACCACGTGGGCGAGATCGGCAAACCTTCTCGGCGCGGCCTCCAGGTTGAACTTCATGACCGGCTCGATCATGAGTGCGTTGGCCAGGCCATGGTGCAGGTCGCACACGGCGCCCAGCGCATGCGCACAGGAGTGCACGGCGCCCAGGTCCTTCTGGAACGCGATGGCCCCCATCATCGAGGCCATCATCATGTCGGCGCGAGCGCGGTAGTTGGTCGGCTCCTTCACCGCCGCGACGAGCGCGCGCGCGGCGATGCGCGTGCCTTCGAGCGCGATGCCGTCGCACAGCGGGTGGTAGGCCGGCGACAGGTAGGACTCCACGTTGTGCGTCAGCGCATCCATCCCGGTGGCGGCGGTCACCGCGGCCGGCAGCGCGTAGGTCAGCTCCGGGTCGGCGAAGACCTGCTTGGCCAGGATCTTGGGCGAGAAGATCACGCGCTTCACATGGCCGCCGCCGACGCTGCTGTTCTCGCTCACCACGCTGGAGCGGCCGACCTCAGACCCGGTGCCGCTGGTGGTGGGCAGCGCGACGAAGTAGGGCACCTCGTCGATGGCGCGCACCTGGGGATGGTCCCATGCGTACTCGATCGCGTCGCCTTCGTTCACCGCCACCACGCCCACCACCTTGGCCACGTCGAGCGCCGCACCGCCACCGAAGCCGATCACGCAATCCGCACGATGCGCCTTGAAGGCGGCCGCACCGGCGTTGACCTGCGCGGCGGTCGGATTGCCGAACACGCCTTCGAACACGCCGACATCCAGCCCCGTGTGCAGGTGCCCCATGAACTCCTGCAAGATGGGCAGGGTGGCGAGCGCGCGGTCGGTGACGATCAGCGGACGCTTGTAACCATGCTCCTTCAGGTGCACGCCCACCAGTTTGCGCGCGCCGCCGCCGAAGTGGATGGTGGTGGGAAAGGAAAACCGCTCGATCTTCATGGCGCGCCGCTCCTCAATGGGTCTGGTCACGGCGCGCGAGGTTAGCAGCCGTGCACGCGCGCGGCGCTCGCCGATGTCGATCCAAAGCGATGCCGCCTTTGCCGCCGCCCGCGTTGCGGTCTTCACTCGGCATGCACCTCCAGCGGCTTGCCGACCAGCCGCTTGTACAGCCACCAGCTGCCAAGCCCGATCGACATCAATGCGAGCGAGGTCACGGCCAGCGCCACCGCCGAGTGCATCACCAGCGGGCTCAGCACGCCGGCCACCAGGGCGTTGGCCATACTGCCGGTCACGGCCTGCAAGGATGAGGCCATGCCGCGCCGTTCAGGCGCCAGATCGAGCACCATGATCGTGACCACCGGCACCATCAGCGACCATCCAAAGGCAAACAGCCCGATCAGCGGCAAGGCCCACCACGGCTGCGGCGCGAACAGCACATTGAGCACCACGTTGGCGACCGAGACGACCACCATGATCACGAAGCCGTGGCGGATCTGCCGGCGCGGCTTCATCTTGCCGGCCAGTCGCCCGCTGACCCAGGCGCCGCCCATGATCCCGGCGATCGCGCAGCAGAAGAACCAGAAGAACTCGGTCGGCGCCATGCCCAGCACATCACCGAGGAACGCCGGCGCCGACAGCACGTACAGGAACATGCCGTTGAAGGGCACGCCCGAGGCCAGAGCAAGCGGGATGAAGCGCTTGTCGCCCAGCAGCTCCGCGTAGCCGGCCATCAGGTTGCGCACGTTAAATGGCTGCATCGCGTCCTTGTGCAGCGTCTCGGGCATCAGGCGCCAGTTGGCGATCCACAGCGCCAGGCCCACCAGCGCGAGGAACCAGAACACGGCCTGCCAGCTCAGGTGCACGTAAAGCTGCGCGCCGATGATCGGCGCGATCGCCGGCGCGACGCCAAAGAAGATCGTCACCTGCGACATCACGCGCTGCGCCTCGTCCTGCGGGAACATGTCTCGGATCACGGCGCGGCTGACGACGATGCCAGCGCCGGTCGCCAGGCCCTGCATGGCACGGAACCCGATGAGCTGCCAGATCGTCTGCGACAACGCGCAGCCGATGGAGGCAACGGTGAACACCGCCACGCCCCACAGGATCACCGGCCGCCGACCGAAGCTGTCGGCCAGCGCGCCATGAAACAGGTTCATCAGCGCAAAGCCGAATAGATAGGCCGAGAGCGTCTGCTGCATCTCGGCCGGCGTCGCATCGAGCGCCCTGGCCATCGAGCCGAAGGCCGGCAGGTAGGTGTCGACCGCGAACGGGCCCAGCATGCCCAGGCAGGCGAGCAGCAGTGCCAGCGCCCAGCGCGGGGCGGTCCAGAGTTGGGCGGCGTTCGGGTTCATGGAAGCGGCAAGACTATCCGAGCCGCGCAGTCGGAAGCCGCGTGCGCAGTTGTGCGCACGCTCGCCGGCCCCGGGCCCGCTATTCTGAGCCGTGGAGCAGTGGGCGAGCCGCAGTGGGCCGCCGGTCCGCTTGCAGGCCAAAGCGCGCAGCGCCGCGCAAAGGACGTCGAGTGGGCGACCCGGGTGCCGAAGAGCAAGCTGCCGAAGAGCAAGGCACGCACGACGAGGACGGCGCCACCGAGCCCGCGCGCAAAGCGCCGGCGGTGCTGGAGCGCTGGCAGGCGGCCGATGGCCGCGTGCTGGTGATCCGACCGCTGTTCAGCGACGACATGACGCGCGAGCCGCGGTTTCTCGAATCGCTCTCGACCGACACGCGCTACGAGCGACTGTTCGGGCACCGCGGCGTGCTGCGGCCGGGCGAACCGCGCCAGCTAGTGAACTTCGACGTGCGCCGCGAGGTGGCGCTGCTGGCGGCTGCCGCCGAGCCGGGCGACGAGGAGATCATCGCCGTCGCGCGTCCGCGCAATTCTGACGACGCGGCGGGCGTGGGCGAGTTTGCGCTCGTAGTGAGCGACGCTTGGCAGCACATGGGGATCGGCACGCACCTGCTCGAGCGCCTGCTGCACGTGGCGCGACAGGCGGGGGTGCGCGAAGTCACCGGCACGACCCGCAGCAGCAACACGCCGATGAAGCGGTTGGCGCGCAAGCTAGGTTTCGCGCTCGCGCCTGATCCCGAGGACGCCAGCCTGACCCGTTTGTCGCTCGACCTCACGCGGCCGGCGGTGCCCCGTTGAACGGCCGCGTTGTTGAACGGCCGTGCTGTTGAACCGCCGTGCGGCTGAGCGGCCCTGCTAACGCGGCGGCCGCGGCGGTGCGGCCAGCTTCCAGCGACCTTCGCGCTTGCACAGCGTGTAGACGGCATCGGCCGTCACCGTGCGCGGGTGACGCAGCACGCCGCGCAGCTCACGGCACGGCAGTCCGTTCTGGGTGAGCGTGCGCAGCGGCGTGATGGTGCCCGAGGCGCCGGTCGCCGGATTGGCGAACTCGAAGCCGACCTCCATCGTCTCGCTGGTCAAGGCCTTGCCCAAGGCGCCGCGCAGCAAGTCCATATCGGTCTCGTCGTAGCGCGAGATCGGCGCCTTGCCGAGGAAGTTCAGGTTGTTCGCCAGGGCGCTGCCGCTCGCCATCAGCAAGGCGGCAGCGCCGACGAGGGCGGAAAAAGGTCGGACGGGTGTGAACATCGGGCGGACTCCAGCAGGCTCGCCGCGGACGCAGCGGCGTGGTGTTTGCGTCTGAACAAGGAAACGCGCCAAGCATATCCGTCCCGACGCGTGATCCCGCAAGCGGTGCTGGCCGAGTGCCGCGTCTGCATGGACCGCGCCCGCCCGCATCACATGGATAGGGGCTCGCGGCGCGCGATTGCCTGCTCGATAATAATTTCGTGGGCACGAGCCCACACAAGCGTGAACAGTTGGGGCGAGCATGCGGCGGTACGAATCCGGTCGCATTGGAGCGGGCGCTGGCGCGTCGTTGTTCGAGCGCCTGACGCGCAACGTCGACACCGCCTTCGAGGTCCGGTGGAGCGACGGCACGTTGCGCTGCTTCGGGCCGCCGGCCATGGCACCGGCTTTCCGCATCGTGTTGCGCCGCCCCGGCGTGTTGGCCGCGGCGGCGCTGCGCGGCCACCTGGGCCTGGCCGAGGCGTACTTCGACGGCGCCCTCGACGTCGAGGGCAGCTTCAACGCTCTGGCTCGGGTGGCGCTGGAGAGCGGCTTCGAAGGCGAATCGCGCCTGATCAACCGGCTCGACAACCACCTGCACGAACTGCGCCGCTCCAATCGCGACCGCGGCCAGGCGCGCGACAACGCGCAGGCGCACTACGCACTGCCCAACGCGTTCTACCGGGCCTGGCTCGACGATCCGCTGATGCTCTACACCTGCGCGTACTGGACCGACGACACGCGCACGCTGGAGCAGGCTCAGCGCAACAAGTGCGACCACGTGTGCCGCAAGCTGCGCCTGGCGCGCGGCGAGACCTTCGTCGACATGGGCTGCGGCTTCGGCGGCTTCCTGCTGCGCGCGCATGAGCTGACGGGCGCGCGCGGCGTGGGCGTCAACACGACCGCCGAGCAGGTACGCCATGCGCGCGCGGCCATCGCACAGCGTGGCTGGGCCGATACGCTGACCGTTCACGAGGCCGACTTTCGCGACGTGCCGGGCCAGTACGACAAGCTGGCGTCGATCGGCGTGCTCGAGCACGCCGGCCGCGATCAGCTGGCGGCAGCGATCGCGGCCCATGCACGCGCGCTGCGACCGCGCGGCCTCGGGCTGTTGCACTTCATCGGTCACACGGGGCCGATGGAAACGGGCCTGCTGATCCGCAAGTACGTTTTCCCCGGCGGCTGGATCCCCGCGCTGTCGGACGTGGTGCGCGAGATGGACCGTTGCGGGCTCGAGGTTCTCGATGTCGAAAACCTGCGGCGGCACTACGCGCTCACGCTCGATGTCTGGGCCGAGCGCTTCGAGGCCAACTGGGAGACGATCCGCGCGCTCGACCCGCAGCGCTTCGACGAGCGCTTCCGCCGCATCTGGCGCACCTACCTCGTGGGCTGCGCCGAACTGTTCCGCACGCCACGGCCGGACACCCATCTGTTCCAGATCGTGTTCAGCAAGGGCGGGGCGACCACGCCCGAGAACTACCCGATGACGCGCGAGTTCATGTACCGGCCCTGATGGCGCGGCCGCTGCGCGGGACGACACGGCCGTCCGCGCGCGGCATGGCGACGCGCCGCCGACCGGCGCAGGGCGGCTGACGATGCAGACCGAGATCCTTGCCGAGCATGCCGCCCGCAGCGCGCGGGCGGCGGCGCAACTGCGTGGCCTGCATGCGGCCGCCTCGGACGCGCCGCTGCGCCTGGCCAAGCACACCTCCAACCTGTTCCGCGACCGCGCGGCCGTGCGGCGGCGGCTGGACCTGTCGGCCCTGTGCCGCGTGCTGGCCATCGACCGCGCACAAATGCAGTTCGACGCCGAGGGCCTGACCAGCTACGAGGACCTGGTGGCCGCCACGCTGGCGCAGGGCTGCATGCCCGCGGTGGTGCCGCAGTTGAAGACCATCACGGTCGGCGGCGCGGTGGCTGGCGTGGGCATCGAGGCGACGTCGTTCCGCCATGGGCTCGTGCACGACACCATGACCGAGCTCGAGGTGCTGTTGCCCGACGGCGAGATCGTCGTGGCCAGCGCCACCAATGCGCACCGCGACCTGTTCCACGGCTTTCCCAACTCGTACGGCACGCTCGGCTACGCTCTGCGCGTGCGCGCGTGCCTGCTGCCGGTCAAGCCCTGCGTGCACGTGCGTCACCTGCGGCACAGCGATCCAGCGGCCTTCTTCGCCGACCTGGCTGTGCACTGCGCGGGCGATGCTGACTTCGTCGACGGCGTTGTCTTCGGCCCGCATGAGCAGGTGCTGAGCGTGGCGCGCTTCGGGGACGCGCCGCCGCCGCGGCGGCCCACGGTCAGCGACTACACCTTCGAGAACATTTACTACCGCTCGCTGCGCCAGCGCGACGAGGACGTCCTGAGCGCCGCCGGCTATTTGTGGCGCTGGGACACCGACTGGTTCTGGTGTTCCAAGAACGTCGGCGCGCAGCACCCGCTGCTGCGGCGGCTGTACGGCCGAAAGCGCCTGGGCTCACGCACCTACACGCGGCTCATGCGGCTGGACGCACGGCTCGGGCTCACGCGT
The DNA here is from genome assembly GCA_020248785.1 of Burkholderiales bacterium. GTDB lineage: Bacteria > Pseudomonadota > Gammaproteobacteria > Burkholderiales > Burkholderiaceae_F > JALHMQ01. The sequence goes on from JADCGX010000048.1 coordinate 17,644, forward strand.
ACCCTTGGCCGCCTGCGCGGCCTGCACGCGGAATCGGTGATCCAGGACGTGGACATCCCGCTGCCGCGCGCGGCGGAGTTCCTCGACTTCCTCCTGGCCGAGGTGGGCGTGCTGCCGATTTGGGTCTGCCCCATCGGCCCCGTGCCGCGCCGCACCGACTTCACGCTCTACCCGCTCCAGCGCGACACGCTGACCTTGAACTTCGGCTTCTGGGATGCCGTGCGCACGCGCGAGCCGTGGCCGGCCGGCCACTTGAACCGGAAGATCGAGGCCAAGGTGATCGAACTCGGCGGCATCAAGTCGCTGTACTCGGACAGTTACTTCGACCGCGACACCTTCGCCCGCGCCTACAACCTCGACGCCTACGAGCGACTCAAACGCAAGTACGACCCGGCGGGACGGCTACCGGGGCTGTACGAGAAGTGCGTGCTGCGGGTGTGAGTGAGTTGGCTGTCGCGCTCGGGCAATGCGGCCTCAGACGGGACTTCGCTGGAAGCGTGTCAAGTCCACGAGCCGCGCGGCTTCGTTGACCGCGTTGTGCGGAACAAGAAGGTATTTCCAGGGTGGCCGGCCAACAGACTTGCAGTAGTCGCTGGCGTGCGCGCACCAACGGGCTGCCGCCTCGGCTTTGGCAATGACGCTGCGCTCCTTCAATTCGTCTTCCGACTTCGTCTCAATCATCAGAACGACGCTCGCGGTCTCTGCGACGAAGTCAGGCACGTACTCCGGCTCTTCGGGGCCAAGTCGGTAGTAGATCTGGAATTGGCCCCTCGCTGGCCTGAACCAGCGCGCTGCATCGCGCTCAAGGATCAACGCCAGTCGCCGCTCGGTGCCCGAGTCAAACTTTTGCACCGGGTACAGACAGCGCTCGAAGCCGCCGAACAGCATCTGCTTGATGCGAGAGGGCTCCTCGACGGTCGCTCGCACGTCGCGCACCGTGTCGCCTGGCCCCAGGGTGAACACGCTTGGCCGCAGCGCCGTGAAGCCACGGCTCACCTGGACATCTAACTCGGTGGCGCGCTGCCAGAAGTGCGCCGCCATCTGTGCATGCACCTCCTTCGCAATTTGGGCGCCATGGCGGTCGAGCACATTGAGTACCTCCGGCTCTCCAAGGTAGCTGCGCAGATGCTTCACCACCTGCCCCGCCAGGTCGTATAGAAGCTCTGCCTGCGTGAAGTAATCGATATCTTCATAGTCCACCAGGGCGTGGACGATGTAGTCCTCTGGTCGCGCTTGGGCGCGGCCTGACTCGGCCTCCAGGGTGAACTGTTCGCTGGTCCGCAACATCTGCCCGACGATCTGCCGCTCGCCCGGCTGCAGATGCAACTGGCTCACATCCACCGTGAAGGGCTCGAAGCCGCTTGTCACCTCGCCCTTTGGCACCACGGTGATGCGGGGAATGTCGATAGTCTGCTGCACGACCAGCTCGGTCGTCTTTGCCACCACGCGCTCCATGTCAATGGGCGCCGGCTCCGGCAGCAGGCTGGTCTGCTTGGGGGGCCAGCGTTCCCGCACCTCAGCCAGGATGCGCTGCTGCACCTCCGGCTGCAGGAGCGACTGGCTCGACGGCACCAGATCGCGCCGTACTTCGTAGCGGCCCATTACCTCCATCGCCAACCGGGCGATCTCACGCTCCCCCTCGCTGGCGAAGATCGGCGCTGCCCCAACGCGCAGCGTCGCGGCCGAGGCTTCCGGCGCCGTGGGCGGGGTAGCCGACAGCGGAACCTGCTCGAGGCCCAGCATGACCTTGGCGGTAGGACTCACGACGATGCTCTGCGGCCGTTCGTCGCTGCCCGGCGGGTCCAACTCCAGCCGCTGTAGCTTGATTGGCGAGTCGGACCGGTTCGCCTCGTCGATGATCTCCTGGAACCTGTCGTGCGCCACGATGTTCAGCCGGTCCACCGCGGCGACGTTCGTGCGCTTCCCGTAGGGCAACCGCAGGCCGCGGCCGATGGACTGCTCGATCAGCGTGCGCGCATTGGCCGCGCGCAGCGGCACGATGGTGTAGAGGTTGGTGACGTCCCAGCCCTCCTTGAGCATGTTGACGTGAACCACGATCTCCGTCGGCTCGTCCACGCTCTCCACCGCCAGCAGTCGGCGGATCATCTCTTCCTCTTCGGCGCCGGTCTTGCTGCTGTCGACCTGGATCACCTTGCCGCGGTACCGGCCGCCGTGGAAGACATCGCTTTCCATCGTCTCCTTCAGGCGGGCGGCATGGGTGGTGTCGCGGGCGATCACCAGCATGAACGGCTTGACCGGTCGCACGCCGTTCTCGCGCGCGTAGGTCATCAGCTCAACCTTGGTCAGCTCGTGCAGCCGCACGCCGTCTTCGAGCTTGACCTTCTCCACCTCCTCGGGTGTGTGGCTGCGCGCGTCGAAGTTGCGCTGTGTCACGACCGCCGGTTCCTTGACGAAGCCGTCCTCCATGGCGCGCGCCAGCGGGTAGTCCACCACCACGTTGCGGAAGGGCACCGGCCCGCGCGAGCTCTCGACGAATGGCGTGGCCGTCAGCTCCAGGCCGAGCAGCGGCCGCAGCTCATTGATGGCGCGCACACCGGCGCTGGCGCGGTAGCGGTGCGATTCGTCCATCAGCAGCACCAGGTCGGGAAGGCCGGCCAGGTGGTTGAAGTAGCTGTCGCCCAGCACCTCGCGCATGCGCTTGATGCGCGGCTCCTTGCCGCCGCGCACCTCGGCGTTGATCTTGCTGATGTTGAAGACGTTGATGCGTACCTGGCCCAGCAGGCTGCCGCTGGCGACATCGCGCTGGTCGTAGTCGTCGCCGGTGATCACCACCGGCGCATTCGTGGCGAACTCGGCGATGCCCTTGAACACGTACTTCGGCGTGTTGGGCGTGAAGTCGGCCTTCAGCTTCTCGTAGATGGTGAGGTTGGGGGCCAGCACGAAGAAGTTCTGCACGCCGTAGGCCAAGTGCAGGTAGCTGATGAAGGCGCCCATCAGGCGTGTCTTGCCCACGCCCGTGGCCAGTGCAAAGCACAGCGACGGGAATTCGCGCTCGAAGTCCTGCAGCGACGGAAACTCGGCCTTCAACGTCGCCAGCACTGCATCCAGCGCCCGCTCGCGTTGCAGCATCGCCGGTGCAGCCTCCAGCGCCTGCGCCAGCCGCTCCAGCGACAAAGCCTGCGGTGCGCGCAGCGAGAGCCGGCCGCTCACGGCGTTCAGCGTGCGTCGGTGCTGCATCAGGCTGGCCCCTCCCCGGGCAGTGTGGTGGTGGGTGTCGCACCCTCCAACTGCGCCAGCTCGCGCCGCAGCTCGTCCTGCAGTTGCGCTTCGGTCGGCAAGTGAAGCTGGTAGCGACTGGCGAAGACCTGCTCGGCGCGGTCAGCCAGCACGTAGCGCACCACGGCGTCGTTCTTCTCGCTGCACAGGATCAGGCCGATGGTCGGGTTGTCCTCCGCCGTGGCCACTTCGCGGTCGTAGTAGTTCACGTACAGCAGCATCTGGCCCAGGTCGCCGTGGCCCAGCTTGCCCACCTTCAGGTCGATCACCACGTAGCACTTGAGCTTCACGTGATAAAAGACCAAGTCGGGGTAGAAATGGTCGCCGTCCAGCGTCAGCCGCTGTTGCCGGCCGACGAACGCAAAGCCGCTGCCCAGTTCGAGCAGGAAGGCCTGCAACTGGTTGAGCAGGGCCTCCTCGACACGCGATTCCACCAACCGGTGCGACTGCGGCAGGTCCAGGAACTCCAGCACATACGGGTCCTTGATGGCGTCGCGCGGCCGCGCCGGCAGCAGTCCCTCGTTGGCCAGCGCCAGCACGCCGCGCTTGTCGCGGCTCTTCAGCAGCCGCTCGAACAGCAGCGAGTTGATCTGGCGTTCGAGTTGCCGGGCCGACCAGCCGCTGCGCAGCGCTTCGATCTCGTAGAAGTCGCGCACCTCGCGCCGCTCCACCTTGAGGAGCAGGCGATAGTGCGTCCACGACAGGGCCGGGTGCAGCACGCCGGGGCGCCAGGCGCCGCCGGCGGTTGCCGACGACTCGGCCGATTCGTCACGCGGCGCGTGTTGAATGTGCGCGGCGGCAGATTCAACACGCGGCGCGTGTTGATTGCCGGCGGCCAGCAGTTGTGGATAGGCCAGGTAGAAGCCGCGCATGTACTGCAACGCGCTCACGGAGAAGCCGCTGCCGAACTCGCCCGCCAGCTGGGCCGACAAGGTCTTGAGCAGCGCCAGCCCGTAACCCGCGCGCCGCTTGCCGCGTTGCTCGGCTTCCACGATCTGCTGGCCGATCAGCCAGTTTGCGCAGGCGTGCGCGGTGTTGACCGAACGCGCCGCCTGGTTGCGCGAACGCTCCCAGATGCCGCGGATGCGCTCCAGCAGCGCCGCATCGACCGGCGCCGCGGCAGCCGCAGCGCGCGCCCGGCCCGCCGGCGGCGCGGGCTGCGAAGTGGGCTGCATCGCGAGCTGCGTCACCCGCTGCGTGGCACGACGCTTGGTCGCCTTATTGGCACCGCGCGTGGCCATCAGGCCGGCTCTCCGTCGAAAAGATCGTCCTGGGCTTGCGTCGTCGCCTTGCGCCCACGCCCCGCGGCGCGAGCCGCGGGTGCTGCACCGGGCGCCGGTTCATCCGGTTGCGCCATCGGAAGATTGGCCACGTTCAGGCTGTAGTCGTCGCGACCCCACTCGCAGCTTGCCAGCACGGTCTTGGGGATCTTCTTCAGCGTGAGGTTCGGCCAGCGTTCAGCCGCCTGTGCGGTGCTGACCCCATGCCAGGCCGCACACAGCACCACCAGGCTGCGCTGCGGGCCCACCTCTTCGGCCAGCGCCTGCAACTGCGCGGCCGACAGGGTCTGCGTGGTCACGTACAGAAAGTCGCGCTCGCTGGCGTGGCCGTGCTGCCACCAGTGCGTCTCCGAAGGCGCGTAGGTGAAGCCCTGCAGCTTGCACAGGGCCTGCGCCAGCGTGGCGGCGTCGTACTCGCGGCTGATGACCCAGTTGCCCCAGCGATCGCGCTCCAGCAGCGATGGCGCCAACCGGTAGTAGCGAAAGCCGCCGCCGCCTTTCCAGCCCACCGCCTCGGTAATGCCGCCGGGGTCGTCACCGTCGATCACCTTTTTCAGGCGCGGAATGATGTGCGTGTGGCAGTGTTCGCCCAGCTCCACCATGATCCAGCGGCGGCCCATCTTGTGGGCGACGGCGCCGGTGGTGCCGGAGCCGGCGAAAGAGTCGAGGACGAGATCGCCGGGGTCAGTTGCAATGTGAACTGCTCGCTCAACTACGCCCTCCGGCTTCGGATTGTCGAATACCTCAGCTTCGGGAAGAAGCTGAATGAGAGAGCGTTTTGCTGTGTCGTTCGTACCAACGTCATCCGCATACCAAATAGTCTCCGGCGTTAGTCCATCGTCTTTGTTCTCATGCAGGAATCGCTTGATACGAGGCACATTGCCACCATCAATCCCAAACCAGATCCTTCCTTCCCGCACGGCTTCTTCCATCCGCGCCTTCGTGTAGCGCCAAGCATTACCTGGTGGCGGATCAACCACTCGACCACTTGGTGTCGTCACGCTGTAAAACTGACTCTTCGTCGCATGGCCTGCCTGGGCCAATGCTGAAACGGACTGCCAAGGCCCCCTCGGGTCGTTATCCGGATTCTTGTACCGATCACGTACGGCCTCACTGAGCGGGAGGTCCTTTCGAATACGCTCGAAACTCGCTCGGTTTACGGCGTAGACCAGCAGGTGATCATGCTTGAACGAGAACACACGGCGGTTCTCCCGCGACTTCCGTTTTTCCCAGATGACGTTGGCCACGAAGTTCGCCCGGCCGAACACCTCGTCGCACAGCACTTTCAAGTAGTGCGCCTCGTTGTCATCAATCGTGATCCACAGCGACCCGTCCTCGCTCATCAACCGCCGAATGATCTCCAGCCGATCCCGCATCAGCCCCAGCCAGATCGAGTGCTCCAGCCCGTCGTCGTAGTGCGTGAACGCACTGCCGGTGTTGTAGGGCGGGTCGATGAACACGCATTTCACCTTGCCCGTGAACTCCGCCTCCAGCGCCTTGAGCGCCAGCAGGTTGTCGCCAAAGATCAGCCGGTTATCGAACAGGTCCTGTTCGCTGACGCGCTGCCTGGCGTGATAGCTGCGCGCCGGGTCTTCCAGCAGGATGCGCGGCTCCAGCTTCGGCCGCTTGTCCTTGCCGATCCAGGTGAGTTCGAGCTTCTGACTTCTTGTCATGCGCCGCTCATGACAACTGTGCCACGCGCCAGATAGCAGTCGCCTGTTTGGCCATCCATTTCTGGTGCGCGTCGATGCTCTCTGGCGCCCACTCGGCGTGGTCCGTCGCGAGTTTGCGCGTGATGGCGTATGGGCTCTGCGCCAGCAGCGGCTGCTTGACGACGTAGGCGGAAGCTGCCAAGTCGCGGTTGGTGCCCGCGGGGGCGAGGGTCAGGTTGCCGAGGCGGTAGGTCATGGCCTCGGCATCGGCGTCGCTGAACGCTTCCCACCCGGCCTGGGGGTTTTGCGGCAGTACGTGCTCGATCGTGAAGCTGCCGTCGGTGAAGTCGAGCTCCGCGCCGCCCAGATGCCGCTCCAGGCCGCACAGCATGAAGCGCACGACGCGGCTGTTGCGCGACTGTGTGGTGCGAATGGCCTTCTCCGCAAAGGCGGCGCGGAAGCTGTCGTCACTGGGATAGATGCCACGCATGGCGGCCAGCGCGAGGGCCAGCGATGCGAGGTCGCCGCGCGCAATGCGTTCGGCCACGCTGTTGTACGTGCGCTCCTGCTCGCCGGTGCCGTAGCCGCCGATGACGTTAAAGCGCATCGAAATCACCACCGTCGCCCGTACCAAGCCGGCGAAATCGGCATCATCGAAGGCGCGGTGCGCGGCCAGCAGCAGTGGAAAGGGTTGCCGCACGTTGAACGTGCGAAGCGCCCGAATGCCCATCTGCACCTCGCGTGGCAGCGCCGAGCCCTCGGGTGTGGTGAGCGCTAGGTAGGTGTCCAGGTCCTGCTCCATTTCGCGCAGTAACCGGAACACGTCTTCGCGGCTGGCAACCTGCGCCCGGATGGTCTTGAATAACTCGGCCTGGCGCGCGAACGGGCGGCGGCTGTTCCAGTGCACGCGGAGGAAATCGGGAAAGTTCTCTGCCTGCAAATTGCCGACCATGCGCTCCCAGCGCTCCTCGAGCGCGCGAAATTCATGGTCGATGCGCTGGTCGCGATCGAGCACCGAGAACAGGTAGTTCTTGAGCAGATCGGTGGCCGAGAGTCGCACACCACGGGCATTGAGTGTCTCGAACACCTTGTAGGCATTCAATTCATCGGTGACCGTGATGACGGTGAAGAAGAGCTTGTCGCTCATGTCCTCAACCAGTTGCGCCAGCCGCATGCCCTCGTTGCCCGAGCTGGCGGCCAGCCACTTGGCCACCTCCTTGTCGAACCACTCAAAGGCCTTGCGTAGCAGGTGCTCGCTGCCGCGCAGGCCGCGCTGGGGCAGGTGGCCCAGCGGCACCAAGTAGGTCTGGTAGTAGCTCTCGTTGTTGCGGTTCAGTGTGAGCTTGGGGCGTGCGACGAGCGTCACCGGGTCCAGGTAGCCGACGTAGGTCTGGCGGATCTGCTCGGCGCGCTGGCGGTTCGAGTCGGAATCATTGGCTGCGTCGACAAGCCGTTGCAGGTTCTTCAGCACCGCTAGCACGATGATGCTGACCGTGGTCAGACGCTGCTGGCCATCGATCACCTCGAACGTCTTGTCGTCGGGCGACTGCAGCACCAGGTAGCCCATGTAGTGGGCCGGTTCGCCTCCTGGCGCGAGCGCGCCCTTGAGGTCCAGCCAAAGGTCCTCCCACTCCTCCTCGGTCCAGCTGTAGTCGCGTTGAAAGCGCGGGATGTGGTAAGTCAATCCATTGCCGATGAGCTTGCGGAAGGTGTTGTTTTCGGTCTTGAAGTTGGTTGCGGCCATGCCATCCCCTGTCAACGTAGTTGCCACTCGACGGTGAACAACGTCCGATCTTCGACCCGCTGCGCAAGCTGGCGCTCCAACTGCTCGATGACCTCGCTGCGCTGCCGGTCCACTTCGTCCTGACGGTCGAACAGCTCGCGGCGCAGCCGGCTGCGCTCTGCTTCCAACTCACGCTGGCGCTTCTGCCACGCGAGCTTCTCGTCCAAGGTGGCCGCCACTGTCGCGCTGCGGCGCACGTCCTTGATTTCTCTGTCCACGTCCTTGATGCGCTGCTCCAGACCGTACTTTAGATCGTCGGCCCAGCCATCAAGCTTCTGCACCTCCAGCTCGAAGAAGCGCAGCTGGCGCTCGCGCGCGGTGCGCAGGAGGTCGAGCTTGCGCTCCTCGATATCGGCGTTCAATGCCGGCGGCAACTCGCTGAACAGGCCGAGTGGCACTTCGGCGGCCGGCAGGCGAAGAAGCTTTTCGGCGTCCTGCTCGGGCAGGACGTCGGCACGGTCCGTGATGGCCGAAACGATGAGGTGCTGCTCCTCCTCTTGCAGGGCCGTCACGGTGAGCAGCCGCACGGTCAGAAGTCCGCACTGACCGCGCAGGCCTTTCAACGTGCTGAGCTGGCCGCCGTCGTAGGCTGCGTAATCGAAACGCAATCGCGCTGGCGCCAGCTTGCGTCCGGTCGCCCGGGCCAGCACCCACTGCGCCAGCGGGTGAGCCAGCCGGTAGATGTGGGCCTCGCCCGCGCGCCGGGGCAGTTCGTAGCGGCCGATGGGCAGGTCGGCCGGCGCGCCGTCGGGCACGCGCAGCAGTTCGAATGCCTCTTCGCCGTCGTGCGTCGCCGCGTCACCGAGTTCGGCTGCCGTCAGGTTCATCAGCAGGCGCTCGAAGCGGCTGCGCACCTCGTGCCCTTGCTTGGCCCGCATCCGCACCTTCTGGTGCACCTCGTCGTCGAAGTGCTCCATGAGCATCTGGCGGGTGCGCACGATGGCCTCGTTGATGTCACCGGCCAGGTCGAGTTGCAGCTGTTCGAAGCGGCCCCGAATCTCCTCGGGCGTGCGGCAGGTGCGGTAGATCTCGGCGATACGCCGTTCCACATCGACGCCGGAGCCGATGGCACCCAACACCTCGTCGCTGGCACCAAACACGCCTTCGAAGAGCTTGAACTTCTGCTCCAGCAGCTCGTACACGCGGCGATCAGCCTCGTTGCTGCGGTCGACGAAGTTCAGCACCACCACGTCGTGCTTCTGACCGTAGCGGTGGCAGCGGCCGATGCGCTGCTCGATGCGTTGCGGGTTCCACGGCAGGTCGTAGTTGATTACCAGCGAGCAGAACTGCAGGTTGATGCCCTCTGCACCGGCTTCGGTGGCGATCATCACGGTGCCGCGGTCACGAAAGTGCTCCACCAGCGCGGCGCGGGTGTCGGCCGCCTTCGAGCCGCTGACGCGGTCGGTGCCGGCGTGGCGGGTCAACCAGTCGCGATAGATGGCTTGAGCGCGTGCGTCGCTGTTCGTGCCGTTGAAGAGCACGATGCCTTCGCCGTAGGGCGTGCTTTCCAGAAGCGAGAGCAGGTAGTCCTGCGTGCGGCGCGACTCGGTGAACACGATCGCCTTGCGCGGCGCGCCCAGGCGTTGCAGTTCGGCGAATGCCCTCTCCAGACCCTTCAGCAGCGCCTGGCCCTTGGCGTCCTGCCTGATCTGCCGGGCGTGCGCGACGAACTGCCGCAGCTCGGCCAACTCGGCGGCGACGGCATGGTCGCGCTCATCATGCTCGCCGAGGACAGGCTCGTCCTCGGAGGCATCGCTCCACTCCTCCGCCGACTCCTCGAGTGCCTCGAAGTCGTCGTCCAGTTCGTCCACCAGATCGGCGGCCGGTGCCGACTTGCTCGCCACCTTCTGCAGGCGGTTCGCCATGGTGTCCAGCGCGCCGGCAATGGCATGGCTGGACGAGGCGAGCAGCTTCCACAACACCATCGAGATCAGCTGACGCTGGCCCGAGGGCAGAGCTTCCAGCTGCGGCCGGCGCAGGTAGTCACCGACTTCGGCAGCGAGGCGCCGTTCGTCATCGCTGGGGGTGAACTCCTGCACCAGCGCGCGGCGCCGCGTGTATTGGACGAAAGGCTGCACGTCGCGCCGCAAGGTGCGCTTGCAGATCGGCGACAGGCGCTTGCGCAAGCTCTCGAAAGTCTGTGTCTTCCCCAACTGACCGAACTGGCTGCGGAAGCTGTCCAAGTCGCCAAAGACGCGGTCGTCGATGAAGCTCACGAGTCCGTACAGCTCCAGCAGGCTGTTCTGCAGCGGCGTGGCGGTCAGCAGCACCTTGCTCGGCACATGCGCCAGCGCCGTCAGCAGCGAACGGCCGATCACGTTGTTCGGCTTGTAGACATTGCGCAGACGGTGGGCCTCGTCCAGCACCGCCAGGTCCCAGGGCACCTGCCGGATATCGTGCTCCTTGCCGCGCGCGAAGGGGTACGAGCAGATCACCGGCCGGCCGCTGTCGAAGGGGTTGGCGACGCCATTCTTTCGCTGCGCGTTGTAGCTCCTGGCTTCCAGGATGACGGCTTCAAGACCGAACTTGTCGAGCAGCTCCTGATGCCACTGCTTGCGCAGATTGGCCGGCACGACGATGAGGATGCGGCGGCGCCGCTCGGCCCAGCGTTGGGAGATGACGAGCCCGGCCTCGATCGTCTTGCCGAGGCCCACCTCGTCAGCCAGGATCACGCCCTTGGCAAGCGGATTCTGGCAAGCGAAAAGCGCGGCCTCTACCTGGTGCGGATTCAGGTCGACTTGCGCGTCCACCAGAGTGCCGGCCAGCGCGTCCATGGAACCGCCAGCAGCCTTGCGCTGGAGAAGCCAAGCCCAGAACTGGCGCTGGTGCGGGGTGAGTGGCCGAATCGACATGAGGAGCGATTTTCCACATTGTTTGAGTACTCACGATCGCGATGCGTCGAATCGGCTCACCGCCGGGCTCGCGTTACCGCAGCCTTTGGGTTGCTGTAAGCGCACAGCGCGTGCTCGCAAAGCGTTCGCTTGTCTGCTGTGATCGGTCGCGCGCCTGGAGGGATCGCGCGGTTAGACGATCTCGAAGTACCGCATCCGCTCCCAGTCGGTGACCGCATCCTGCCACCGGCGCCACTCCCACTCGCGGGTGGCGGCAAAATGGTCGACGAAGTCGTCGCCGAACCAGGCGCGGGCCAGGGTGCTGCGCTTGAAGATCTCGGTCGTCTCTTTCAGCGAGCGCGGCGCGCGAGCAATGTTATCGCTGCCGACGTTGGTGCCACGGATCGGCGGCGTGGTGAGCTTGAGTTGCTTCTCCACGCCATGCAGGCCAGCGGCGAGCAGGGCGGCCATGGCAAGGTAGGGGTTGACGTCGGACCCCGGGCAGCGCGTCTCCAGCCGCGTGCTCTTGGGCGAGCCGGGGATCACGCGGAAGCTCGCGGTGCGGTTGTCGATGCCCCAGGTGGGCTTGACCGGCGCCCAGAAGCCGTCGACCAGCCGCTTGTAGCTGTTCACCGTTGGCCAGAACATCGGCGCGAACTCCATGAGCAGCGCCACCTGGCCGGCGAGGTAGCTCTCGAAGAGCGGGCTCATCCGCGGGTCGTGTTTGCCGCGCCCTTTGTCGTCGAAAAACAGGTTCTTCTTCCCGTCCGACAGCGACTGATGCACGTGGCCCGAGCAGCCCGGGTAGCCCTGGTGCCACTTGGCCATGAAGCTGGGCATGATGCCGAAGCGCGCGCCGATCTCCTTGGTCGCGCCCTTGAACAGCAGCGCGCGGTCGGCGGCTTCCAGCGCGCCCGAAAACATGATCGCCGCCTCGTACACGCCCGGTCCGGTCTCTGTGTGCAGACCCTCAAGCGGCAGGCGGAACGCCGCGAGTTCTTCCATCAGCGCCTTGAAAAATTCGCGCGCATGGTTGGCGCGCAGCAGTGAGTAGCCGAACATGCCCGGCGTGATGGGCTCGGGATCGACGCCCTTTTTCTCGGCCCAGCTCTGCGGCGTCTCGGCGAAGTTGAACCACTCGAACTCCATGCCGCACATCGGCTGCAGGCCGAGCTTTTCCGCCCGCTTGAGTACGCGGCGCAGGATCTGTCTCGGGCAGACCGGGTGGGGCCCGCCGACTGCCGTGACGAACTCGCCGAGCACGAAGGGCACGTGATCGTCCCAGGGCACGGTGCGATAGGTGTCCAGGTCGAGCCGTACCATCGCGTCCGGAAAGCCGTGGTGCCAGCCGGTGAGCTTGGTGTTGTCGTAGCAGGCGTCCGTCATGTCCCAGCCGAACACGACATCGCAGAAGCCGAAGCCCGACTCCGCCGCCCCGAAAAACTTGTCCTTGTGCAGGTACTTGCCACGCAGCACGCCGTCGATGTCGCTCACGGCGACCTTCACGCGATTGCCGCCGTCGGCCCGGATGGCCGCCAGCGCGGGGTGTTCGGCGGGCTTGTTGCTCTTCGGCATGGACGTCCTCATGCTCCTCGGTTGGCGATGTTACGAGCGGATCACTTGATCGTCACCCAGCGCAACTCGAGAATGTCGTTCGGCCAGGGCACGGCCGTGATGTTCGGCCGCATGACCCAGGTCAGCGTGCGGCGATACAGCGGAATCAACGGAAGCTCGGCCTGCATCAGGCGCAGCGCATCGGCGGCGAGCGCGCGGCGTTTGGCGAGATTCGGCTCGACGCGCATGGCGTCGATCAGCGCATCGAGCTTGGAGTTCGAATAGCGGCCGCCGTTGAAGGTGCCGCTGCCCACGCCGTCGTGCGTGCGCACGATCGAGTTCAGTGCGGTCCAGGCGTCGGTCGTCGGCGTCCAGCCGAACTCGAAGAAGCCCGTTGTGGCCTGCGTCAGGCGCGGGAAAAAGGTCGCTGCCGGATGCGGCTGGAAGCTCACTTTGATGCCCACTTGCGCCAGCATCGCCGCGATCGACTGGCACACCGCCGCGCGAAAGGTCACGTTCACGCAGTCGAGCTGCACGCTGAAGCCGTTGGGGTAGCCGGCCTCGCGCAGCAGGGCGCGCGCGCGTTGCAGGTCGTGCGCCATGGGGCGATCGAGTTCTGTCGGCACCCCATCGACCAGCGGGCTCAGGTGCATGCCGATCGGCGTGCCTTGCCCGCGCAGCACCTTCTCGATGATGAGTGGCACGTTGATCGCGTGTGCCACGGCCTGCCGCACGCGCAAGTCGCGGAACGGATTGCCTTTGACGCCCGAGCCCTCGAGCTCGGTGCGCGCCTGGTCGAAGCCCAGGTACTGCATGCCGATGTCGGCGGTGCTGACGCTTCTCAGCCGCGTGTCGTTGCGCAGCCGGGCGATGTCCTGAAACGGTGGGTCGATCACGAAGTCGACCTCGCCGGAGGCCAGCGCTGCCATGCGCGTGGCATCGGACTGGATCACCGTGTAGCTTGCCTCGGTGACGTTGCCGTCGTTGCCCTTGATGGCCCAGCCCCACCAGGCCGGGTTGCGCACCAGCACCGCGCGCCGGTCGGGCTCGTAACTCTTGACCATGAACGGGCCGGTGCCGTTGGCATTGCGAACCGCGAAAGTCTCCTGCTTGGCGTTGAAGTCCTGCGGCGCGGTGACCTCATGCTTCTCGCTCCAGGCTTTGCTCATCATGCCGACCAGCCACAGCTTCTCCGGCAGCACCGCGTCGGGCGCTGCCAGTTGGACCTCGATGGTCAGCGCGTCGAGCTTGCGCACGCCGGTGATGCCGCGCAACTGGTTGGCCCGCTGCGAGGTCTTCATCAGCGCGCGCTGGAGCGAGAACACCGCGTCGTCGGCGCTGAATGCGGCGCCGTCATGGAACCTGACGTTCGGCCGCAGGCGGAAGCGCCAAGTGGTGGGCGTCGGGTTGTCCCAGGACACAGCCAGCGCCGGCTCGGTCCTGAAGTTGCGGTCGCGATTGACCAGACTCTCATGGACCTGCGTGACCACGCGCGAGTGGTACAGCAGCGCCAGCGCGTGCGGGTCCAGGCTCTGCGGATCGAAGGCGCTGGCAAAGCGCAGCGTCTTGGCGTCGGCGGGCCCGGCCACCAGGAGGGCGCAGGCGACAAGCAGCGTCAAGAGGCTGGCGAAGCGAAAGGCGAGAAGGCGCATTGGAGTTCCGGGCAACGGCGGGCGAGCGGGATTCGGTCGGCAGGCGCGTGGCGGCAATGCTCGCATGCTGCCCGGCGTGGCCCAAGGTCCGGACGATGCCGGGGGTGAGCGCCGGCCGGCCGTGCCGTGGCGCCCATCAACAACTTGGGACGCCGGACTTAAGGCGCCCGACTGGAGGCGCCCGACTTGAGACGTCTGGATCCCGCCCCAGTTTTGCCGAGCGGGGCATACGCCTGCCCCACCTATACTTCCCCGACTTTTCGGCGCACCGCTGCAGCGCGTGCGGCAACAGGATGTGAAGCCATGCCCATATATGCCTACAAATGCAGGTTCTGCGGCCATCAGCAGGACATCCTGCAGAAGATCAGCGAGGACCCGCTCACCGTCTGTCCCCAGTGCAACCAGCCGAGCTTTGCCAAGCAGGTGACGGCCGCCGGTTTTCAGTTGAAGGGCAGCGGCTGGTACGTGACGGACTTTCGCGACAACGGCGCCAAGAGGGACAGCAAGTCCGCCGACAAGCCGGCCGAGATAGTCGCGGACCCGGCCACAGCCAAGACTGACGCGAAGGCCGACGCTAAGACCGAAGCTGCCAGCAGCACCGGCAGCACGGCTGGCACGAGCACCAGCGCGAGCACCGGCACGAGCAGTTCGGGCACGACGCCCGCGTCGGGCGGCAGCGGCCAGCCATCGCCGTGATCCGCTCGTGCCCGATTCCGAAAGCCGCGGTCCCGCGCCGCGGCCTTTGTTTTGGCGGCGCGCCCCGCGGCGCCGGTTGAGTCTCACCCATCGTGATGCGCAAGTACTTCATCACCGGCCTTCTCATATGGGTCCCGCTCGGCATCACGCTGTGGGTGCTGCACGCGATCCTCGGCACGCTGGACCGCACGCTCGACCTGCTGCCCGGCGCCTGGCATCCGGACCGGCTGCTGGGCTTTCACCTGCCCGGCTTTGGCCTGCTGCTGACGCTGCTGATCGTGCTGGTCACCGGCGTGCTCGCCGCCAATTTCATCGGCGCCCGGCTGCTGCGGTGGTGGGAAAACCTGCTGTCGCGCATCCCGATCGTGCGGTCGATCTACTCGAGCGTGAAGCAGGTGTCCGACACCATGCTCTCGCCCAAGGGCAACGCGTTTCGCAAGGCCGCGCTGGTTGAGTTTCCGCGGCGTGGCCAGTGGGCCATCGGCCTGGTGGTGGGCAGTCCGGGCGCGGCAATCGAACAGGTGCTGGGCGCCAATGTCGTCACGGTCTTCGTGCCCACGGCGCCCAACCCGACCTCGGGCTACACCGTGATCGTCCCGCCGTCGGAATTGAAGGAGTGCGACATGAGCGTCGACGACGCGCTCAGGTTCATCGTCTCGCTTGGGGTGGTCACACCGAGCGGCTCGCGCAGCCGCGCCGCGGTCTTGACCTCGGACAGTGCCGCCGCGTCAAGCCAGGCCGCCGTCAGTTGAGGCGGCCCGCCTTTGCCTGCTAAGTTTCGCCCGATGACCCCGCCCGCCCGCACCTGCCTGCCCGCGGCGCCCGAGCGCCGGTGGCCGCACGTCGCCGCTTGCGGCGCGGTCGCTTCGTTCGCGCGCAGTCGAAACCGCTAGGGTCGGCCGCGAGGGCGGGGCAACGCAGCCCGATCGCGCCGACCCGACGCCGCCCGGCGGGCTTCGCTTCCCGCCATCGCAACGACAACCCGCAAGAACAACGCCGCACGCGCGGACCACTTTTCGAAACAAGGATTCCCATGCGTACCGACTATGCCGGCTTGGTGGACGCGAAGTTCATCGGCCAGACCGTGACCCTGTTCGGCTGGGTGCACCGTCGCCGCGATCACGGCGGCGTGATCTTCATCGACCTGCGTGACCGCGAGGGTCTGGTGCAGGTGGTGTGCGACCCGGACCGTCCCGGGGTCTTCGGCACCGCCGAGAAGATCCGCAACGAGTACTGCATCAAGGTCACGGGCCTGGTGCGTAAGCGCCCGGAGGGCACCGTCAACGCCAACCTCGTCTCGGGCGAGATCGAGGTGCTGTGCCAGGGGCTGGAAATCCTCAACCCGTCGGTGCCGCCGCCTTTCCAGCTCGATGACGAAGACCTGTCGGAGGTCACGCGGCTGACCCACCGCGTGCTGGACCTGCGCCGCCCGCAGATGCAGAAGAACCTTATGCTGCGCTACAAGGTCGCGATGGAGGTGCGCAAGTTCCTCGACGAAAAGGGCTTCGTCGACATCGAGACGCCCATGCTCACCAAGAGCACGCCGGAGGGTGCGCGTGACTACCTGGTGCCCAGCCGCGTGCACGACGGCATGTTCTTCGCGTTGCCGCAGTCGCCGCAGTTGTTCAAGCAGCTCCTGATGGTGGCGGGCTTTGATCGCTATTACCAGATCACCAAGTGCTTCCGCGACGAGGACCTGCGCGCCGATCGCCAGCCCGAGTTCACGCAGATCGACTGCGAGACGAGCTTCCTTGGCGAAGAAGAGATCCGCGCCACTTTCGAGGACATGGTGCGGCACGTCTTCCGCACGGTGCTGCGGGTGGAGCTGCCCAAGTTCCCAGTCATGACCTATGACGACGCGATGCGCCTGTACGGCTCGGACAAGCCTGACCTGCGCGTGAACATGCAGTTCACCGAGCTCACCGACGTGATGCGCGACGTGGACTTCAAGGTGTTCAAGGCCGCCACCGAGCTGAAGGACGGCCGCGTAGCCGCGCTGCGCGTGCCGCATGGAGCGGATGAGGGCGGCGGGATGCCGCGCAGCGAGATCGACGCCTACACCGAATTCGTGAAGATCTATGGCGCCAAGGGCCTGGCGTACATCAAGGTCAACGAGCGCGCCAAAGGGCGCGACGGCTTGCAGAGCCCGATCGTGAAGAACATCCACGATGCCGCGCTCGCCGCGATCCTCGAGCGCACTGGTGCGCAGGATGGCGACCTGATTTTCTTCGGCGCCGATCGCGCCAAGGCGGTGGCCGATGCGCTCGGCGCACTGCGCGTGAAAATTGGCCACAGCGAGTTCGGCCGCCGGCATGGCCTGTCGACGCCGGGCTGGCAACCGCTGTGGGTGATCGACTTCCCCAGCTTCGAGTACGACGAGGAGGACGATCGCTTCGTCGCCGCACACCATCCGTTCACCAGCCCCAAGGACGGCCACGAGGACTGGCTGGAGTCAGACCCCGCGCGTTGCCGTGCCAAGGCGTACGACATGGTGCTCAACGGCATCGAACTCGGTGGCGGCAGCGTGCGGATCCATCGCGCCGACGTACAGGAAAAGGTGTTCCGCGCGCTGAAGATCGGCCCTGAGGACCAGCGCAAGAAGTTCGGCTTCCTGCTGGACGCCCTGCAATATGGCGCGCCCCCGCATGGCGGCATCGCGCTCGGTCTGGACCGCTTCGTGATGTTGATGGCCGGCGCCGACAGCCTGCGCGACGTGATCGCCTTCCCCAAGACGCAGCGCGCCCAGTGCCTGCTGACGCAGGCGCCGAGCGAGGTCGACGAGAAGCAGCTGCGCGAGCTGCACATCAAGCTGCGCGACCCTGCGGTGGATCGCGTGGCCGCGCCGGGTGCCGCGCCGGCGCGGCACGAGTTCGGGTGAGATGGGCCGCGGGTCGGCGCGCAATGCAGGTCGCGCGGCATCGCTGTCCGGTCGGCATAGTGGTGCGTTGGCTATCGTTCTGGTGCTCACATGCGTCAGCGCGAGCGCCGAGTTGCGCTATGCCGTGCATATCGATGCACGCGATCCGCTAGTCGCCAACTTCGAGATGAAGGGACCTGACGGCAGGCCCTTCGGAGGTGGCAAAACGGTCGCACCGCGCGGCCAGCACTTCGGCTCCGCGGTGCAAGTCGACGGTGTTCGCTGTGATGGACGGCTTCTGACTGCCGTCGCCCAGTCGACGTGGAGGCTGCCGGACCGAGGGTGCCGCCGGCTAAATTGGCGGAGCCCGCTCGTTGAGCTGGGCGCGCGAGGCGTCGACGCCTCCCGACAGCACAGCCTGTACGCAGCTGATGCAGGGTTCTGGCTCATCGCTGAACCGGCCTCGCTGTTGCGTGTATCCGGCTTTGACGGTGAGGCGCCGATGGACGTCCGCGGGCCGCCGCTGGTGGGAACTGTTGATGGGCGGACGGCCCAAGTTCCTGGGCTGGCAGAGGCGCCTGGATTTTTTGTGCTCGGTGCTCCGAGTCTGCGACGCATGACCGCTGCTGGCATCCGGGCGATTCATGTCAATGCGACGAAGCTCGATCTGGCGCCCATCGAGCGGCTTCATGCCGAGTCAATTGAGTTCTTCATGCGCGTCACGGGCACGCCGTTACTGGCTGCACCGATCGTCGTGGTGTGGCTGCCGGTCGATGCGTCAGTCGGAGAGGCAGGCGGCGCTGCCGGCCGCGATGGGTTTCTCGCGAACGTCGTCGTGCGCGACGGCGCGCCGCTGCCTGAGGAAACGCCACTGACCTTGCATGTGCTGTTGCACGAACAGTTCCATCAGCTCGTCCGGCCGCCGACGCCGCTGCCCACATGGCTCAATGAGAGCCTCGCGGAGTTCTATGCCCGGCGCGCGGCGGAAGAGGCGCGTTTGGATGCCGGCGCACGCGCCGTGCTGGAAGCCCGCTACCCGCCGCTCGATGCGGCGCCGCGCGTGCGTCTGCTGCAGATCCAACGAGAGATCGACGCCGGTAATGGCGAGAACTACGCTCGCTTGTACATCGACGGCTCAAACTTCTGGATGGCGGTACACCGCGCCATTGTGGCCAATGGTCACGCCGCGGGGATCGATGACTTGATGCCATTGCTGCTCGCGCGGCCCGTCCCGACTGCCGAACTGCCGGCGTCGTGGATCGGGTCACTGCGCGAAGCGGCCGGTCCGGCCTTTGATGAATTGATGGCACGGTTCGTGGGGTCGTGATGATGGCCTACAAACTCCCCGAGTCCGTCCTCGTCGTCATCCACACGCCCGCGCTCGAGGTGCTGTTGCTCGAGCGCGCCGATCATCCTGGCTTCTGGCAGTCGGTGACCGGCAGCCGTGCCTCGCTCGACGAGCCGCTGGTGCAGACCTGCGCGCGCGAGGTGGCTGAAGAAACCGGGTTTGCGGCGCCCACGGAGCGCTTTGTGAATTGGCGGCTCACGCACCGCTACGACATATTTCAGCAATGGCGCCACCGCTACGCTCCCGGCGTGACTGAAAACACCGAGTACGTGTTCGGCTTGCTGGTGCCGCAGATGTTCACGCCACGACTTGCGCCGCGCGAGCACCGCGCCTGGCGCTGGCTGCCATGGACGGCGGCTGCGGATGCCTGCTTTTCCTGGACCAACGCGCAGGCAGTGCGGCGCCTGCCCGCACTGCGGGGCGTGCAGTCATGACCGTTCCAATCCAACTCGATGTGCGCCGCACCGGCAAGTGCTTCGACGCGCAGGCCCGGCTCGACCTGCCGGCCGAAGCGCCGGTCGTGTGGGGCGTCATCACGCAGTACGAGACGCTGGCGCACTTCATGCCGGGAATTCGCGCCTGTCGCGTCACGAGCCAGCAGGCCCCGGGCGCCGACGGCATCGAGCGGCTCACGCTCGAGCAGACGGGTGAGTTCCGCCTGCTGCTGCTGTCCCAGACGATCCGCGTCACGCTCGATGTGCAGCAGTTGCCGATGCAATGGGCCGAGGCACGCGCGCAGCGCTTCGAGGTGAGCGCGCTGAACGTGCGTGCGCTCGATTTGTTCGAGGGCCGCTATGAACTGAAGCCGCACGGCACGCGCGGCAAGGCACGCGTCGAGTTGCACTACACGGCGAAGATCGTGTTGCGCGTGCCGCCTCCGCCCGCCATCGGCAGCGCCGCCGTCCGACAGAACCTTCTCGCGCAACTGCGCGCGATCGAGGGCGAGGTGGGCCGACGCGCCGCGGGGGCCGGCTGATGCGCGGCACGCAGCGCGCGCGGCGCGCGCTGCTCGTGGCCTACGCCGCGTTGCCGCTGGCCGCGGCCGCGACGCCGCGGTCGGTGCCATCGGCGCCGCCGACGCCCGGCGGCCTGACCCTGGAGGTGACGCGCGACGGCGATGCCTTCGTCGTGACCGCGCATGCAGACCTGCTGGCTGACGCTCGCACGGCCTGGGACACGATCACCGATCTTGAGCGTCTGCCGCAGTTCGTGCCAAACATCACGCGGGTACGCGTGTTGTCGCGCCAGCCGCAGGCCAGCGGCGAGCTCTTGGCGGTTGCCTTCGACGGCAGCTTTCGCCTGTTCTTCCTGTCGTTTCCGACCCATGTATGGCTCGATGTCGAGCACGTGCCGTACACCGACGTGCTGTCGCGCCTGCGGCCGCCGCCGCCCGGGGAAACCAGCCCGTCCTCGCTCAAGCGCTTTAGTGGGCGCTACACGCTGACGACCGTGGGCGCCGGTCGGGGCGGGGCCACGCGCGTGCGGTTCGATTACAACGCCGAGTTCGCGTTGGCGCAGCCGCTGCCTCCGGTGCTGGGCACATTGTTTGGCACCGCTGCCGTGCGTGCGATGCTGCGCGAGCAGTTCGCGGCGCTGGTCGCCGAGATCGAGCGGCGCGCGCGCGCACGGCAAGGGCTGCAACCCTCGCGGTGATCGGCGCTGTGATCGCCGCTGTGATCGCCGCTGTGATCGCCGATGGCCACCGCGGCCGGCATTGCTATCGTGCCCCGGTGATCGGCTTGGCCTCCCCTGTCTTGTCCCCGCGCTCCGCGGCGTTGACCGCTGCCGCGCTGCTGCTGGCGGGATGCGCCAGCGTGCCCAGCG
The DNA here is from genome assembly GCA_020248785.1 of Burkholderiales bacterium. Lineage (GTDB taxonomy): Bacteria > Pseudomonadota > Gammaproteobacteria > Burkholderiales > Burkholderiaceae_F > JALHMQ01. The sequence goes on from JADCGX010000048.1 coordinate 38,358, forward strand.
GCACCTTCGGTACCGCGGGCACCACCGACCCCGTCTACAGCCAGCCGCCGGTGGCCGAGCACCTCGTGCGGCAGGATGACACCGGCCGCTGTGCGCGCCTGCTGCGCGATGCCGATCACGCGATCGACGCGGCCGGGCTGCGCGACGCGATGACCACCCGCGTGCCGGGTTTCCCGTACCTGCGCGTGGACCGGCTGACTGCCGCGCTTGCGCCGGCCTCGACGAGCTCGATCGAGTTCGTCGCCTGGTCGCATCTGCTGGCGCAGCTCGATCAGAACGCCAGGCGCTTCGAGCTCGCCAACGCGCCGCCAGAGAGCACGCGCATGGCTGTCATCGAACTGTGCCGCACGGTGCTCGCCAATGCCGACGATCTGCCGCAGTGGCGCGCTGCGCTGCTGACGGCCGCGCGCGTGCCCGACGACTATTCGACAGGCCTGCGTGCACTGGGCCTGTACCCGCTGACGCGGCATGCCTTTGCTGCCGGGGTGCAGACCTGGCAGAAGCAGACCAGCGAGGTCTTTGCGCTGCCCCTGGGGCAGTTGCCGCAGTTGGGGCGGCTGGTGCGCTATGCACCCTCGCCGGCGGCGCCACAGCCAATGCCCGCCCTTGCCCAGGCCCCGCACCTCGGCCTGCCGATCCGCAGCGATGCCGCGTTGCAGGCGCTGGTGCTGCGCCATGCTCCGCTGCTCGACGTCGACACCGCCACGGGCGACGACCGCATCGGCAGCTTGCGCTGGGAGGAGAAGGGCGAGGCGCTCCGCGTGACGGCCGATTCGACCCGGCCCGCCGCCTACGTCCGCTTTGCCCACACCTTGATCGACGGTCGGCCACATTTGCAGATCGTCTATGCGTTCTGGTTCAACGCGCGGCCGGCGGCGAGCGCGGTCGATCCGCTGGCCGGCGCGCTGGATGGCATCCTCTGGCGCGTCACGCTGGACGCGCGGGGCGACGCTCTTGTGTACGACAGCATCCACCCCTGCGGCTGCTATCACAAGTTCTTCGCCACCAGCCGCGTGCAGCCGCGGCCGGCGCCGCGCCGCAGCGCCACCGGGGAGGCAGAAGGCACGTTCGACGAGACGCTGTTCATGCCGCAGGCGAGCCCCGTCGACGTGGGGCAGGGCGAGCGCGTGCTGCTGCGGGTTGCCAGCCGTACGCACTATCTGCAACGCGTGCTGGTGGTGCCGCGGGACGCCGCCCTGCCCGATGCGCAGCCGCTTGCCTACGCGCTGCGCGACGATGACGAGCTGCGCTCGCTGCCGCTGCCGGATGCCAGCGGTGTACCGGCCGACGCAGGCGCGGTGGCCGATGCGCGCCGCAGCGTGTTTGGCCCCGAAGGGTTCATCGACGGCACCGAGCGTGCCGAGCGTTTCTACTTCTGGCCGATGGGTATCGATAGTGCAGGGCAGATGCGCCAGTGGGGCCGCCATGCCACCGCCTTTGTCGGCCGCCGCCACTTTGACGACGCCACGCTGATCGACCGCTACTTCGAGGTGCTTGCGGCGCCGGCGGTGATCGGCCAGCGGTGATCGCAAGGTCAGGCGTAGTGCGCTCCAGGCAGCCGCGCCGCGAGGCGGTACAGTCCGCTTGCGCGCGCCTGTCATTGGCCATCGCGCGCGCCACGCCGCCCGCCTGCCTGCCCGAGATCCCATGAAGTTGAAGGTCGCCACGTACAACATCCACAAGGGTGTGACGCAGTTCCGTGGGCGGCCGCGCATTCACGAGGTGCGGGTGGCGCTGAACAGCATGGACGCCGACATCGTGTTCCTGCAGGAGGTGCAGGACCGCAATGAGCGGCTGGCGCGCCACCCCAACTATCACAAGGGCACGCAGCTCGACTTCTTGTGCGCCGGTGGCTATGCGCACCGCGCCTACGGCATGAACGCCGTGTACCCGCACGGTCACCATGGCAACGCGATCCTGTCGCGCCACACCATCCACAACTTCACCAACCACGACGTGTCGGACCACGCGCTCGAAAAGCGCGGGCTGCTGCACGCCGTGGCGCACGCCAACGGCAACGGCGGCGCGGCGGTGGACGTACACCTGATCTGCGTGCACTTTGGCCTCATCAACCGCAGCCGCTTGCGGCAGGCGAGCTTCCTGATCGACTTCGTCGAACAGGAGGTGCCGCGCGGGGCGCCCCTGATCATCGCCGGCGACTTCAACGACTGGCAGCGCGGCGTCGATGCGCTGCTGCGTGGTCGCCTGAGCCTGCACGAGGTCGGCACCGATTTGGTGCCCGAGCAGCGCAGCGTGCTGGACCGCATGCTGCCGTGGCGTGGCGGCCGCGATGCGAAGGTGAGCGTGGCGCGCACCTTTCCGAGCTTCGCTCCCTGGCTCACGCTCGATCGCATCTACGTGCGCGGCTTCAAGGTGCTGTCGATACAAGTGCCCAAGGGCTTGACCTGGGCGCGTCGCTCGGACCACGCGCCGCTGATCGCCGAGATCGAGCTGTCGTGACGGACGGCGTGCAGCAAGCGCCGGCACCGACTCGGTCGTCGAGCGCCCCGCTGCCTGCGCGCCTGACGCGCTGGCGCGGGCGGGCGCAGGCGCTGGTGCGGGCGGGCCGCGAGCGGCCGCTCGTCACCAACGGCAACCGCGTGGAGCTGCTGGTCAACGGCGACGGCTACTTCCCGCAGCTCCTGGCGGCCATCGAAAGCGCGCGCGACTCGATTCATCTTGAGACCTACATTTTTGCCGACGACGTGATCGGCCTGCGCGTCGCCGACGCGTTGGTCACCGCCGCCGCGAGAGGGGTGCAGGTGCACCTCCTGGTCGATGGCTACGGCGGCGGCGAGCACGCGCGCCGCCTGGTGGGCGAGCTCGGCCCGCACGGCGTTCGCATGCGCATCTTCCGGCCCGAGCGCTGGTGGCGCCTGGAGCGCAAGCTGCTGCGGCGCCTGCACCGCAAGCTGGTGGTGGTGGACGACCGCATCGCCTTCCTCGGCGGCATCAACATCGTCAGCGACTACACCGAGGTGCCCGTGGCCGAAGGCGGCCGGCGCGCGGCACGCTACGACTTCGCGGTGCGCTGCGAAGGGCCGATCGTGGCCGCCATCGCACTGGCGGCGCGACGGTTGTGGTGGACGCTCGACCTCGTGCAGCCGGGCCGCCGGCCCGGACCGCGGCCGGTGAGCACGATGCAGCAGCCGCGCTTCGACGACGGCGTGCGCGCGGCACTCCTGCTGCGCGACAACCTGCGCAACCGCAGCACGATCGAGCGCGCCTACCTGCGCGCCATCGAGGACGCGCGCGAGGAGGTCATGCTCGCCAACGCCTACTTCCTGCCCGGCCGGCGCTTTCGCGCCGCGCTGCGCGATGCGGTGGCGCGCGGCGTGCGCGTGCGGCTGCTGCTGCAGGGGCAGGTCGAGTACGCGCTGCAGCACTACGCGCAGCGCGCTCTGTATGGCAGCCTGCTCGCCGCCGGCATCGAGATCCACGAGTACCGGCCCAGCTACCTGCACGCCAAGGTGGCCGTCATCGATCGCCGCTGGGCCACGGTGGGCTCGAGCAACATCGACCCGTACAGCCTGCTGCTGGCGCGCGAGGCCAACGTGGTCGTGCTCGATGCGACGTTTGCGGAGCAACTGCGCGCGGAGCTGGTGCGCAGCATCGAGCACGATGCGGAGCAGATCCGTGTGCAGGACGATGCCCAACGGGGCCTGCTCGGACGGGCGGCTGATTGGCTTGCCTACTCGGTGGTGCGGCTTGCCACCGTCGTGCTCGCACGCAGCCCGAACTACTAGTGTCCCAACCCAAGAGTTTCGAAACAACAATGGCGAGAATCGCCGCCAACCTTTGTCGCCATGCTCGCCGGGTTCCCAACCCGGCTGCGCGCGGCTTCGCGTCTGGTGGCGAGTTCGCCATTGCTGTGCGCCACCACTCGGCACGCCCGCGGCGGTACTTCGAAACTTATGGGTCGGGACACTAGGGCGGGCCGGACGATGTCGTCCGCGGGCTAGCTTGGAGTCGGTCCGCGTTTCCTGGCGCCTTGGCGCCGCGCGCCGTCCTCTAAACTGAGGTCTTTCTCGGGGAGATGCCGCGTGACTATTCGAGCCCTTGCCTTGTTTCTCTTTGCTCTGCTGGGCAGTACCGTAGCCCGTGCGCAGGTTGAACTCCCGCGCTGGGAGTTCGGCCTGAGCACGGTCGGCCTCTACACACCGGACTATCGCGGCGCCGATGAGATGCGCGCGCGCGCCTTTCTCGTGCCCTACGTCGTCTACCGCGGTGAGTATCTCCGCGCCGATCGGGACGGCGTGCGGGCCGACCTCTTGCGGACCGAGCGGGTGCGCCTGACGTTCAGCGGCGGCCTTGGCTTGCCTGTCGACAGCGATGACAACGAGGCGCGCCGCGGCATGCCGGATGTCGACTGGGTGGTCGAACTCGGCCCCGCACTGAATGTGAACCTGGCCGCCTGGAATGACGGTCTCACCTCGCTCGACCTGCGTCTGCCGGTGCGCGCCGCGTTCGCGCTCGACAGCGGGTTCGAGTACATCGGTGCGATTGCTTCGCCCAACCTGCGCGTGACACAGCGCACGCAGCATGGCGTCACCTACCGCGTGTCGACCGGCCCCACTTTTGCCACCGCGGACTACCACCGCTTTTACTACGGCGTTGCGCCGGAGTTCGCCACGGCGACCCGCCCAGCGTTTCGCCCCGGCGCCGGCTACTCGGGCTGGGACTTCGGCGTCAACGCGGTCCGCTTCACCGGCAACTGGCGCTTGTTCGCCTTTGCGGGTGCGGACATCCTGAACGGCGCCACCTTCGAGGACAGTCCGCTCATCCGCAAGACGGCCAACTGGAGCGTCGGCTTCGGTGCGGCCTATGTGTTCCTCCGCTCCAGCGTCACGGTGCGGACGGACGAGTAGTTGATGCGCTGAGGTGCACGCAACACAAGGCGGCGATTGATGCGGGAGCATGACTGCTGCCGCCTTGATGGCGACTGACGACGCGCTCGACCGGCATAGGTGCTGTGTAACTCCCGCGCAAGTGGGAATCCAGTGAGATCGCGCTGAACTGGATCCGCTTTTTTCGCGGTGCACCGTGAAGGACGCGAGCAGGCTTTCAAGCTCACTGGTGCCTGCTCAAGCGATTGTTGAATGGTGCCAGCGGCGCCGGTCGCCGCGAAAAACTGGGTCGCCGCTGTCGCCTCTGTCGCGGTCGTTCGCGGCAACGGTCGCGCGGTCGCGCTCCTGCGTCGCTTGACCGCGCCACAGCGGCCGTGTCGTCGCCTACACCTCAAAGCCAGTCAGTCGCCGCCGCACCCACCGCCGTCGCCGCAGGAGCAGCCGCTGTCGCTCGAGCAGCCGCCATCGCCGCCGCCGCTGCCGCAGCCAATGTGCGAGGCGCAGTAGGTGATGCTGCCGTCGCTGCTTGCGGTCTGCGCCAGCGCGGCGGCGGCCAGGCAATTGAGCGAGTAGCGCAAGCCGTCGGGGATGCGCAGCTTGTCGTCCAGTGCAAAGATCAGCGGCAGGCGCGGTGGCGTGCGCGGGCTGATGTTCTCCAGCCCGCAGGCCAGGCGCCAGGCGCGGCGGATGCCTTCCTGCGCATCCTGCGGGCCGCGCATCGCTTCGGCCGGCGTATGGTGCAAGTAGCGCCCGAGTGCCCGATCGCAGAAGACCTGGTAGTTGCGGGTAAACAGGATGAACTCGTGCCAGGCCGCATCGACCACCTGCGAGGGCATCGAAAGCATGCGCCGGCGCGCCAGCCGCGCCATCTGGAAGTACTGGCGCAGCCCCGCGAAGATCAGCGTCATGTCCTCATCGGTCAGGTGTGGGTAGCGCCTTCGCACCCGCTGGGCGATGCCGTCGGGGAAGGTGAAGTTGTCAATGGCCGCTTCTCGCGCCCGGTCGCGGCGCCGGCCGAGCAGAACGAGGAAGAAAATGAGCGCGAACGCGCCCAGCGCGATAAGAATGAAGAGCTTCATGTGACCTCCTTGTTATCTTGTTGTTGTTCTTGTCTTATTCGGTCACCCGGTGCTTGATGCCCGGTGTGTGTAGCCAGGACGATATGGCGCTGTCATGACGGCACGATGACACGGCCCGGCCCGCCGCAAGCGGCCAAGAAAAGGCGCGAAAGATGGATGAAGTCCGCAGCAGCGACGTCGTGGTCCAGCGCCCCGAGGGCCTGTACTGCCCGGCGGGCGACTTCTACATCGACCCCTGGCGGCCGGTGCCGCGCGCGGTGATCACGCACGCGCACGCGGACCATGCGCGCGTGGGGCACGGCGATTATCTGGCCCTGCACGACGCGCAGCATGTGCTGCGTGCGCGGCTGGGCGACATCCGGCTGCAGACCGTGCGTCACGGCGAGGTGCTCACGCTCAAGGACGCGCGGGTCGCGCTTCATCCGGCGGGTCATGTGCTCGGCTCGGCGCAGGTGCGCATCGAGACGCGTGCCGGCGTGTGGGTGGTGTCCGGCGACTACAAGGTCGAGCCGGACCCGACCTGCGCGCCAATCGAGCCGGTGCGCTGCGATGTATTCATCACCGAGTCGACCTTTGGCCTGCCCATTTATCGCTGGCGTCCCGCTGATGAAATCATGGCGGGCATCAACGCCTGGTGGGCCGAGAACGCGGCGACCGGGCGCGCCAGCGTGTTGTTCTGCTATGCCTTTGGCAAGGCGCAGCGCATCGCGGCCGGCGTCGATCCGTCGATCGGCCCGATCGTCGTGCACGGCGCGGTCGAACCGCTCAATGCCGCCTACCGCGTCAGCGGTGTCGCGCTGCCGCCGATGCAACGGGTGTCCGAGGTGACCGACAAGGCGCAGTTCAAGCGCGCCCTCGTGCTCGCGCCGCCGTCCGCTGCCGGCACACCCTGGATGAAGCGCTTTGGCGAGTACTCGGATGCCTTCGCCTCCGGCTGGATGCAGCTACGCGGCGCACGGCGCCGCCGCGCGCTGGACCGCGGCTTCGTGCTCAGTGACCATGCCGACTGGCCGGGCCTGCAGCAGGCGATCCGCGATAGCGGCGCGCAGCGCGTGATCGTCACGCACGGCTACGTGCCGGTGATGGTGCGCTGGCTGCGCGAGCAGGGGCTGTGGGCCGAGGCGTTCGAGACCGAGTTCGGCGACGAGCAGGCCGAGGCCGAGGCGCAGGTTCTTGCGGGGCCGGCCGGTAGTGCCGGTGGTGACTGAAACGCGGAGATGGCACAGATGCACACACTGCTCAAGCAACGGATCTTGCGGGCGTTCGCGCTGACCGAGGACTTGGTGGCGCATCTGGATGAGCGGGCACTGGCGCTGGATCTGGCGGGCCTGCCGTCCAACCGTCTTGCAGGCCAGCTCTGGTGCGTGGTCGGCGCGCGCGAGAGCTATGCGCGGTCACTGCGTGCAGGCCAGTGGCAGGGGTTCAGTTGCAGCGTGAGCGAGCCGCGCCGCAAGGAGCACGTCGCGGCGGCACTGACGCGCTCGCGTGACGACATCACGGCGATGGACTTTGAACGCATGACAGAGGCTCAACAAGCGTTCGCGCTTGACCTGCTGGAACACGAAATCCAGCACCATGGGCAGCTCATCCGTTACGTATATGCGAACGGCCTGAAGTTTCCGCCCAGCTGGACCGAACGCTACACCGTCTAGTCACGCTCACTCGGCGCGGCAGCGACCGACGCGCGCCCCGCTGGACTACTGCGACGCCAAGTTGTGTTCAGATAGCTCGCTGACGTGCGATGCGTCTTGTCCCGTGCGTTCATGTTCATTGCTGCGGCAATAAACGCACGGCCTTGACGGTGGCCTCGCGGCCCGCTGGCGCCGCAGGCTCCGCGACAATTGCCCCATGCGCGATTTCGCCGCCCTGTTCAACGACCTCGACACCCGCACGTCGACCAACGCCAAGGTCGAGGCGCTGGTGCGGTACTACGCGCGGGCCGAACCGAACGATGCCGCCTGGGCCACGTACTTCCTGGCGGGCGGCAAGCCGCGCGCGGTGGTCAACGGGCGTGCGCTGCGCGAGTTCGCGGTTGTGGCCTGCGGCGTGCCGGCGTGGCTGTTCGAGGAGAGCTATCAAGCGGTCGGCGATCTGGCCGAGACCATCGCGCATTTGCTGCCCCCGCCACGACGGCGCAACGATCTCGGGCTGGCTGCCTGGGTGGAGCAGCGCTTGCTGCCGTTGCGCGATATGGCGCCGACGGAGGTGCTCGCACGCCTGTCGGAGTACGTGGATGAGCTGGACGCCGGCGAGCGCTTCCTGCTGATCAAGCTCATTGGGGGCGGCTTTCGCGTCGGCGTCAGCCGCCTGTTGGTCACGCGCGCGCTGGCACAGCACGCCGGGCTCGATGCCAAGGCCATCGCGCAGCGCCTCGTCGGCTACACCGACATCGCGCAGTTGCCCACCGCCGAGCGCTTTGCGGCACTGATCGACAGCGCCCAGGCCGCACCCGCGGGCGGCACACCGTACCCATTCTTTCTCGCGCATCAGTTGCAGGCGCCGCTGGCGCAGTTCGATGCCGCGCTCGGCCCGCCGGCGGACTGGCTGGTCGAGTGGAAGTACGACGGGATCCGCGCGCAGTTGGTGCGGCGATGTGGATGCACCTGGCTGTGGTCGCGCGGCGAGGACCTGATCACCGAGCGCTTTCCGGAGGTGGTGCAGGCCGCGCAGGAACTGCCCGACGGTCTCGTGCTCGATGGCGAGTTGCTGGTGTGGGATGCGGGTAGCGCGCATCCCGCGCCCTTTGCACACCTGCAGACGCGCGTCACGCGCAAGAGTGTCACGTCGAAACTTCTGCAGACGACGCCCGCCGTGTTCGTCGCCTACGACCTCCTGGAGCAACGCGGCGAGGACCTCCGCGGACTGCCGCAGGGCGAGCGGCGTGCGCGACTCGAGGCACTGCTGCCGGCAGCAGGCGCCGAGCACGGATCAGCGGGCACGGCTCACCGCTCGCCGGCACTGCGCCTGTCAGCGCTGGTGTTGGCCGACGCGTGGCCCGACTACGGCTGGCTGCGCGAAGCCAGCCGAGCGCTTCAGGTCGAGGGCTTCATGCTCAAGCGGCGCGACGCAGGCTATGGCGTGGGGCGCACACGCGACGTGGGTCTGTGGTGGAAATGGAAGATCGATCCCATGCGCGCCGACGCCGTACTGGTCTACGCGCAGCGCGGTCATGGCCGGCGCGCCAGCCTGTACTCCGATTACACCTTTGCCGTGTGGGACCGGGCACCGGCCGACGCCGCCGAGGCGCAGCGCTACGTCGACGGCATCGCGGCCGGCCGGTCGCCGCAGGCGTTGCAGCAGGCGGGCCTGCCGGTGCTGGTGCCGTTTGCAAAGGCGTATTCGGGGCTCACCGACGAGGAGATCCGGCGCGTCGACGCGGCGATCCGCAAGACCACGCTGGAAGAGTTCGGACCGGTGCGCACGGTCGTGCCGAGCCTCATGTTTGAGCTCGGCTTCGAGGGCATCCAGCGTAGCGCTCGCCACAAGAGCGGAGTCGCGGTGCGCTTTCCGAGAATGCTGCGGCCGCGGCACGACAAGCCGCTGCGCGAGGCGAACACGTTGGCGGATCTGGCGGCGTTGCTGGCCTGCTCATCGTGAAGCCGTGCGGCGCCGCGATGCGACGCGCGCTTGCAGCGGCGATGGGCCGGCGGACACCGTGGCCACGCCGGTGCAGTTGCTCGACATTGGGTCGTTGGGGCAGCACAAAGAACGCCGCCCACGGACGACGTTCTTCGGTCGATCATGCCCGCTCAGGCGCCGCCTGCGCCCTTGGCGGCTTTCTTGTCCTCGACCTTCTTGCGGGCGGCTGCCAGTTCGTCCTGCGAAAGGAAACCGTCCTTGTTGGTGTCAACCGTGTCGAAGCCCTTTTCCAGGCGCGGACGGCCCTTGGCCTCCTCGCGCGAGATGCGGCCATCGCCGTCCTTGTCGAGTTGCATGACGGCGCCTTTCTTCGGTTTTTCTTCGGCGCCAACCGGCAGGGCGAGGACGAGCGCGGCGATCGTGGCTAGCGTGAGTGGCAGAGTCTTCATGGTCAGGTCCGGGTCGCTGGTCGAGGGGGAGACGCATCGAATGCGTTGATGCATTGTCTGCGAGGACGCGGACGTGCTCAATGCTTGCCGTGTAAGCGCTGTGTCGGGATGTTTCCGCGGCATGCAGGCATCGCGCTCTGGCCCGCCCAAGTCGCGGTGGCCTGCGCTTGCCCTGGCAGCCGTGGGGATTGCACGGCAATGCCGCTCATTTGCCGCGTGCTGGCCTGCCTGCGCTGGCGCGAGGACAAGCCCACGCATGGGGCCGACACGCTGGAGCGCCCAACAGCGCTCCCTGCCGCCTCGGACTGAGGCGCGCCCGGCACGCGAGGGCCGATTCTCGGGCAAAGCCTCCTGGCCATACGCCTCTTGACAAGGTGCAAGCGGGGCCCGAGTTGGCGTCGTTCCCACGCAGGCCGTAGCTCTAGGGCAAGGCAACGAAGGCGCCCTGCGTGCATGCTGGCACCATCGTCAATCCTCATCGGAAGCATCATGTCCCGGTCGCAGGCCTCGTCGGTCGACCCTCTGATCCGGCAGGCGCACATGGAGCGTGCGCGCTACATCGAATCGTTGCTGCAGGGTGGCGTGGCTGCGCTTGATCGCCTTTTGCACGCCGCCGCACGAGCGGTGCGTGACGTTGCCCAGGCCACCCCCGAGGCTGCCTATCTGGCGCATGCGCGCAACCATGCGGACCTGAAGCGGCGCTACCTGATCCTCGAGCGAGAGCACGCGCGTATCGCGCCGGATGTCGATCGCTAGCGCTCGGCCAGGCAAGGGCTGGCCGGGCCGTGCTGCTGCTCGCAGGCAAGCAGCAAATCCGTCCACATCGCGTGCATGCGACCCGCCAACGCGCGTTGCGCGCGCACGCGATGCGCGGCCTTCATTGCTCCAGCTTGATCCCTTGCTTCTTGACCAAGTCGATCATCTTGTCGCGCTCGGCGATGATCTGGGCGCGGAACTGCTCGGGCGTGTTGCCGACGGGCTCGGCGGCCTGCTGGCGCAGGCGATCGCGCACGGCGGGTGAGTTCACCGCCTTGACCGCGGCCTCGTTCAGGCGGCGGATGATGTCGGACGGCGTGCCGGCGGGCGCCACCAGGCCGTACCAGACTTGGTCGTTGACCGGCGCCATGTTCAGTTCGGCCAGTGTGGGCACGTTCGGCAACGCGGCCACGCGCTTGGGCGCGGCCACCGCGAGCGCGCGCAGCTTGCCTGACTGCACGTGCGGCAGCGACGACGGAATGTTGTCGAACAGGATCTCGACCTGGCCGGCCAGCACGTCGTTCAGTGCCGGGCCGGCGCCGCGATATGGAATGTGGACGATGAAGGTGCCGCTGGTTGCCTTGAACAGCTCGCCCATCATGTGACCGATGCCGCAGGTGCCTGAGGACGCGTACGACAACTTGCCCGGGTTGGCCTTCAGGAGCTTGACGAAGTCCGCCATGTTCTGGGCCTGGATCTTTCCGGGGTTCACCACGATGATATTCGGCACCGCCGCCAGGTTGGTGATCGTGGCGAAGTCATCTGGGGAGCGGTAGGGCAGCTTCGGATTGCAGGCTGGATTGACCGCCTTGGTCGACACGGTCGCCACCCCGATCGTGTAGCCATCGGGCGCGGCCTTGGCTACTTCGGTCGCACCGATCGCTCCGCCGCCGCCGCCGCGGTTCTCGACGACCACCGGCTGCCCGAGGTTCTTCCCGAATTCATCCGAAACCATGCGGGCGATGATGTCGGTGGTGCCGCCTGCCGGAAACGGCACGATCAGGCGGATCGGCTTGTTGGGATAGGCCTGGGCCGAGGCGACCAGCGGCAAGGCCGCGCAGGCGGCGAGCAGCGTGGCGCCCAGCAGGCGCGGGAAGAGGGGCTTCATGCAGATCTCCTTGGAGTGGCGTCAGGCCTCTACGGCGCGCACCCGAATGTGAGCTGCGGGCCCGATCGGCAGGCAGGCTATCACGCAAGGCACAGCGCCGCACTCACGGCAGACCACTAATGGCAGACCACTACCGGCGAGCCGGTCGCGGGCGCTACCCGGCGGGGACGTCAGCGCACCAGCAGCAACGGCGTATCGCAGGTGGCGGCCACCCGCGTCGCGACCGAGCCCAGCACCGCCTGCTTGAACGCACCGTAGCCATGCGAGCCCAGCACCAGCAGGTCGAGCTTGTTTTTCTTGGCGTAGGCCGCGATCTCGTCGCCTGCGTTACCGATCAGTGCGATGGCCTGCATCGCAACGCCTTCCTTCGCGAAGAGCTTGCGCATCGGGTCGACGGCGGTGGCGAATGCCTTGTCCTGCATCGCCTTGATTTCCTCCGGGCGCATGGCCGGCAGGGCGATGCCCGCCATGTCGGGCATCACGGCGCCGGCAAAGTCGGGCACGACATGCAGCAGCGTCAACTGCGGCTGCGCGCCCAAGAGATCGCGGTGCTTCAGGACGTACTTCACCGCGGCCTTGCCGAACTTCGAGCCATCCACCGCGATGCCGACCTTCAGCGAGTCGGCCGGAGCGGCCTTGTGGCCGGCGCGCTCGCGCAGCACGAGCAAGGGCGTGGTCGTGCGGGCCAGCACGCCATTGGTGACCGAGCCGAGGATCAGTCCCGCAAAAGCACCGTGACCATGCGAGCCCATGACCACGAGGTCGGGGGCCGACTTCTCCGCCACGGCGGCAATCTCCTCGGCGGCGTGGCCCACACGCACAAGCGGCTTGGCTTCGACTCCAGCCTTCTTCAGCGCGGCCAGCGCTGGCTTCATGGCCTTGGCCGACTCGTCGTCATAGTACGAGCGCACCACGTCCTTGCCCACCACGCGGGCTGCCCGCGCTGGCACTGGCTGCTGCACATTCAGCACCTCGATGTCCGCGTTGGCGCCGATCAACCTGTTGCGTGAGGCGAGGAATCTGATGGCGGACTGGCTGTGCGTGCTGCCGTCGACAGGGACGAGGATTTTCATCGGTGCTCCTTGCTGGATGCTCTTTGGATTAGAGTGTACGAGCACCCAGGGGCGCTCCGCTTGCGCTGCGCCAGCACGGGGCCGGAAAAGCAGAGGGCGCCCGCAGGCGTCCAATTGTCGAGCCGGTCGAGCCGGTCGCCGCGCTAACAGTCTGTTGAATTTCGCTGCTCTTTTTCAGGAAGAGCGCGGCGGGGTGTCGAAATTTTGCGCAGGAGCGATGGTTTGGCGGTATTCGGGTCTATCGGAGCGTTGTTCGATGGTGTTTGAAGGGTTTGGCGGGGTCTTGCG
>JADCGX010000049.1 GCA_020248785.1 Burkholderiales bacterium
CAACTGCTCCGCCGTCTGTGCCTGCGCGATCATCTCCCGCGCCATCTCGACCAACTCCGACCCACGCACCGGCCTCGCCATCGTCTTGCTCCCGCCAGAATGATGGCTATAATTATTATCCTAATGAAGTAGAATTGGAATGAGCCGCGCGGCAGCTCGCGGCGAGGGTTCCTGGCAGGGTGCCATCTGGTTGCGGCAGCAGGCATGCGCCTTCAAGACTGGCATCAGTCCCCAGGGGAAGGTGGCGGTCATGGCAGTGCGGTGTGTGCGAGCTAGACTGATCGCCCTCCTTCCACTGAAGATCCGGAGCTCACATGACGATCAAGGTCGGCGACACGCTGCCCAACGGGCAGCTCAGCGAATCCACGGGTGTCGACAACGACACCGGCTGCTCGCTTGGTCCCAACACCTACAACGTGGCGGACCTGGTGAAGGGCAAGAAGATCGTGATCTTCGGCCTGCCCGGCGCCTACACGCCGACCTGCTCGGCCAAGCACGTGCCCGGGTACGTCAAGCAGTACGACGCGCTGCGCGCCAAGGGCGTGGACGAGATCTGGTGCCTGAGCGTGAACGATGCGTTCGTGATGAACGCCTGGGGCCGCGACCAACAGGTGGGCAGCAAGCTGCGCATGATGGCCGACGGATCGGCCGATTTCACCAAGAAGCTCGAGCTCGAACTCGACCTCACCGCCCGCGGCATGGGCGTGCGCTGCCAGCGCTTCTCGATGCTGGTCGACAATGGTGTGGTCAAGTCGCTCAACATTGAAGGCCCGGGCAAGTTCGAGGTGTCGGACGCCGATACGATGCTCAAGCAGGTCTGAGCGGCTCTGCGCCGGGGCGACGCCGCCGCAGGGCGGCGTCGTCGTTTCTGTGGCCCTAGTTGAGCTGGCGCGCGGCCTGCTGCAGATGCATCAGCCGCTCGCGCATCTCGCGCGCATCCTGCGGGTCGGGGCGCATCGACAGGTAGGCAACGAGGTCGTCTGCGGCTGCACGCGGGCACTCGAGCCGCTCGTACAGCAGCGCGCGATCACGTCGCTCCACCGGCTCATCGGGCAGCACCGCCACCAGGCGCTGCTGCACTTCGAGGGCGGCGACCCACTCGCCGACGTTCCAGTGGATGGCCTTCAGGTTGCGCAGCAGCCGCGCGAGGATGTCCCGCTCGGAGGCGGGCCGCAGATAGACCTCCAGCGGCAGCGTTTCGCTGCCGCGCATGGCGGCCTGCAGCCGCTCGCGAAGTTTGTCGGCCGATAGCAGCACGCCGCCGCCGAAGACGTCGACCAGCATCGCGCCGTGGTGCACCAGCAGCTTGACGAGAAAGTGTCCGGGAAAGCCCACGCCAAGGAGCCTCAGTCCCGCGGCGCGGCCGATCTCGATGTACAAGAGCGACAGCGTGATGGGAATTCCGCTGCGCCGCTCGATGACCCGGTGCAGGTGACTGTTGGCAGGCTCGTTGTACCGCTCGACATTGGCACGAAAGCCAAGCTCCTCGAAGAAGTAGTGGTTGAGCAGGCGCAGCCGGTTGTTGGCCGACGAGTCCGCGGGCACGCGTTGCGCCAAGCGCGCACCCCAGGCCCGCACGGTCCTCACCACGGCATCGGGTTCAAAGCGCGTGTCGGCGTACAGCGGTACCTGAGCAGCGCAGTCCAACAGCGCCAACGGGCGGTCAGCGGCGACGAGTTGGCGGAACGACTCGAGCGGGGTCACTTTGAGCGCAGCAGAAAGTCGCGTGGCCGAAAGCCGAGCAGCAGCAGGGTGCCGAAGTAGACGGCCATCGCGGCGGCAAGGACGGCAGCGAGCAAGCCAGCCCGGATCAACCACGCGCTGTGCAGGCCGATCCAGTCGATCCGCTCATTTGCAAACCACAGCAGCACCGCGAGCAAGGCCAGCGCGACGGCAATCTTCGCAATGAACCGGGCCCAGCCCGGCTGCGGCACGTACGTGCCGCGCCGGCGCAGGCCGATGTACAGCAGCGCTGCATTGGCCAGAGCGCCCAGGCTGATCGACCATGCCAGACCCGCATGCTTGAGCCACGGCACGAGCGCGAGATTGGCCAGCTGCGTGGCGATGAGGACGCCGACGGCGATCTTCACCGGCGTCTTGATGTCCTGCTGCGCGTAGAACCCGGGCGCGAGGATCTTCACCGCAATCAGGCCGAAGAGCCCGACCGCGTAGCCGGTGAGCGCCAGTGCGGTCTGCGCCACGTCGCGCGGGCCAAAACGGCCGCCCTGGAACAGCACCGCAATCAGCCCTTCCGCGAGCAGGCCGAGCCCGACGGCCGCCGGTAGCGCAATAAGGCACGTCAGGCGCAGGCCCCAGTCGAGCATGCGCGAGTAGTCCGCGTGGCGCGCCTCGCTGAACGCCTTGGACAGGCTGGGCACCAGCACGGTGGCGAGCGCCACGCCCAGCAGGGCCGTTGGAAACTCCATCAGGCGGTCGGCGTAGTAGAGCCAAGCATTGGCACCTTCGCCGAGGTGCGAGGCGATGTTGGTGTTGATGACAAGGCTCAACTGCGCCACCGATACCGCAAACACGGCCGGTCCCATTTTGCCGAGAATGCGCCGCACGTCGGCGTCCGCAAAGGCCGTCCGAATGCCCGACACGCGCGGCAGCATGCCGATGCGCGCCAGCGCAGGCACCTGCAGCGCCAGCTGCAGTACCCCACCGACGAAGACCGCAATCCCGAGCGCGAGCCCCGGCGGCTCAAAGTAGCGCTCGGCCAGCAGCCCGAAGCCGATCATCGAAAGATTCAGCAGCACCGGCGTCACCGCCGGGATGGCGAAGCGGTTGTAGGTGTTGAGCACCCCCGCCGAGAACGCGACCAGCGCCATGAAGAAGATGTACGGGAACATCCAGCGCGTCATCAGCGTGGCGAGTTCGAACGTCGCCGGGCTCTTGGCAAAGCCGCTGGCGATCACGTAGACGAGCACGGGCGCAAACAGCACGCCAAGGATCGAGATGACGAGCACGACCCAGAACAGGCCCGACATGACGTGCGATGCGAGCGTTCGCGTGGCCTCCTCGCCACGCCAGTTGCGCACCTCGGCAAGGATGGGCACGAACGCCTGCGAAAACGCCCCTTCGGCAAACAGGCGCCGCAGCAGGTTGGGCAGGCGGAACGCCGCCGCAAAGGCGTCCATCGCCGCCCCGCCGCCGAACACGCGCGCCAGAATGAGGTCGCGCACGAGCCCGGTGATCCGCGACAGCAGGGTGAGGCTGCTGACGGTCGCGGCGGCTCGAAGCAGGTTCACGCTGGTGGCTGGTGGCGAATGAACAGACGCGCCGCTCGGTGGGCGCAGGTTGCGTTGACGGCAAGGCCGAAGGCGGCAGCGCCGGGCAGCACAGAGAAGACCGCCCCGCCGGGGAAGATCACGTTGCTCGCACCGTTCAGACCCGGTTACTGCTGTCCCACTGTCCCGCACAGCCTTTGTTATAGTAGCTGGCTTTTTGCGGGCCCTGCCCGCGCGGCCTTCAGCACCGTGTGCTGGCGACCACTGCACTGAACCCTAATCGGCTTTTCAAGCCCAGAGCCCCGAACATGGCCAATAGCAAGCAAGCCCGCAAGCGTGCCCGCCAGGCGACCGCGCGCAACCAGCAGAACAAGGCGCAGCGGTCCAAGCTGCGCACAGCGATTCGCACCGTTCGCAAGGCGATCGCCGCCGGCGACAAGAAGACCGCGATGGAAGTGTTCCAGAAGTCGACCAGTGTGATCGACTCGATCGCCGACAAGAAGATCGTTCACAAGAACTCCGCCGCGCGCAACAAGAGCCGTTTGGCCGCTGCCGTCAAGGCGATGGTGTAAGGCTTTCTCATTTCGGCGGCGCCGCGCCGCCGTCAGCAAGTTTGCGAGAGCGGGCTGCGTGCCCGCTCTCGCCACTTCTGGCCCTGCCGCAACGTGCACGCCCTCAGGGCAATGAGCAGGCCTCGGTTACATGGAGTTCGTTGTCACGGGCAAAGCTCAGGACGAAGTTGAACGCCATCAGTTCAACGTCCTTCAGCCGCTCATCCAGGATCACACATTTGACGCCGTTGATCGTGGTTGGGCGAACATAAGGCGAGTAGCCGATGAAAGCATCCCGACCCGAGGCGACCCCGCCCGGCCGGTAACACGACATCACCCCGCACAGCCGCTCAGCCCAGTCGCTTGGGCGAAACGTCTTGCCGTGGACGGTCACGCCGTGGATGAAGTACTCACGCGGCTTGTTGGGCGCTGCGTTCGCTTCTGACTCGGCCACGGCAGCGAGTTCAACAAAAGGCAGATCGGCGAGGTTGGACGTGACACGGGGCCATCGAGGCCCCCAACGCAGGGCAGGGCGAACGACGACGGTCTTGCTGCGCTGCGGATTCTAACTCTTATATAAGACTTGCCGCTGACGCCGGGGCCTCGCGTCGGGCTGCATGCATCGGCGTGCATCGAACCAGTACGCCATGCGCAGGTCGAACCGCCCGCATTCATCGCGCGTGGCCCGGGCTCCACCTGCTCTTGTCGGCAGCTTGCGTCCTTGCCTTCGCTGGTGAATTCGCGCATAAACGAGAGCGTCCCGCCCCTTGCACGCCACCCGCAGCCGGCCACCCACCATGTCGACCAAGCCAGCCTCCAAGGTGCTCGTCATCAACGACGAGCCGCTGATTCTCAAGGAGTTTCTTAAAGGGCTGAACGCGGCCGCACGGGCGCTCGACAATCCCTTTGGCTTGAGCTTCGTCGGCGCGCTGACGGCCAAGGAAGGCCTGCACCTGATCGAAGAGGACGGCGACATCCAGGTCGTGATCGTCGACGACAAGCTGTATGCGGTGCAGGACGGCGCGCGACGCGCCCGGCGTGAGCCTCCCGTGAAGGAGAACAGTTCGCGCAACCTGCAGGTGAGCGCGCTGAAACTGGTCCAGAAAATCACCGCGCTGCGGCCTGAACTCGACCTGTACATCCTGATCGAGAAGGAAAAGGAAGACCAGGTCGTCGATGCGCTGTTCGCCGAGGCGGTGGACGGCTACTTTTACCGCGAGGAGCGCGATTACCGCGGCATGTACCGCATCTTGAATGCGCAAATCGCCGAGCGTGCGCGCACACCGTTCTACGACGCCTTGCGCAGCTATGTGCTGGCGGCCAAGGATGCCTGGCACACGCCGGGACACTCGAGCGGCGACTCGCTGCGGGGCAGCCCCTGGGTCAATGAGTTCTACGAGTTCATGGGCGAGCATATTTGGGACGCGGATCTGTCCGTTTCCGTGAAGGCGCTCGACTCGCTGATGGAGCCCACCGGCGTGATCGCCGAGGCGCAGCAGATGGCGGCCAAGGCATTCGGCGCGCGCAAGACATTTTTCGCCACTAACGGCACCTCCACCGCCAACAAGGTCATCCTGCAGACCCTGATCGCGCCGGGCGAGAAGCTGCTGCTGGACCGCAACTGCCACAAAAGCGTGCACCACGGCGTGGTTCTGTCCGGCGCGCGACCGGTGTACCTGGATTCGAGCGTCAACAAAAAGTACGGCGTGTTCGGCCCGGTGCCAAAGGCGACGATGCTGAAGGCGATCGAGGAGCATCCGGACGCTCAACTGCTTGTGCTCACATCGTGCACCTACGATGGCTTGCGCTACGACCTGAAGCCCATCTGCGAGGCGGCGCGCGCCCGCAACATCAAGGTGCTCATCGACGAGGCGTGGTTCAGCCACGCGCGCTTCCATCCGGACCTACGGCCGACGGCGCTGGAAGCCGGCGCAGATTACGTCACGCAATCGGCTCACAAGACGTTGTCCGCGTTCTCGCAGGCCGCGTTGATCCACGTGAACGATTCAGGGTTCAAGGAGCACCTGTTTCGCGAGAACTTCAACATGCACACATCGACCAGCCCGATGTACAGCCTGATCGCAAGCCTCGACGTGGGCCGCAAGCAGGCGGTCATGGAGGGCTACAAGCTGCTCGAACGCACGTTGATGCTCGCCGCGGAACTGCGCCAGCAGATCAACGCGACCGGCGCCTTCCGCGTGCTGGAACTGCACGACCTGCTTCCTGAGGAAGTCCAGGACGACAACATCCGGCTCGACCCCACCAAGATCACCATCGACATCTCGTCCTGCGGCATGACGGTCGACGAGCTGCAGGGCGAACTCTTCACCCGCTTCAACCTCACGGTCGAAAAGAGCACCTTCAACACCATCACGCTCCTGCTGACCATCGGAACCACGCGCAGCAAGTGCTCGCGCCTTTACGACGCGCTGATGCGCATTGCCCGCGAGAAGCGGGCGCCGCGGCGCCTGTATCGCACGCCGGATATCCCCGGTTTCACCGAACTCGTGTACCTGCCGCGCGATGCGTACTACTGCGGCGGCGAGCTCATTCCACTGCTGGACGAGAACGACCAGCCGAATGCGTCGCTGATCGGTCGCATCTGCGCTGACCAGATCGTTCCCTACCCGCCCGGCATCCCTGTGCTGGTGCCGGGGCAGCTCATCACCGACAACATCGTCGAGTACCTGATCCGCTATCTGCGCGTGCAAAACAAGGTGGAACTGCACGGCGTGGTCTACCAGGGCTACTTCCCGAGCATCCGCGTGCTCACGGGCGGCGAGGAAAAGCGCCTGGCCTGCCTGCGCGAAACGCCGCAGCCGGCCGTGGTGCGGCGCGCCGCATAGGCGAGCGCGCCTCAGGCGGAGCGCAGCGCCGCCCTCACGAACTCCGCGCCCTTTTCCGCGATCATGAGCGTTGGCGCGTTGGTGTTCCCAGACGTGATCGTCGGCATGATCGAAGCGTCGATCACGCGCAAGCCGGCCACGCCATGCACGCGCAGTTGCGCATCGACCACGGCCTGTGGATCGGCGGCAGGGCCCATTTTTGCCGTGCCGACGGGATGGAAGATCGTCGTGCCGATCTCGCCCGCGGCCTTGGCCAGCTCCTCGTCGGTTATGAACCGTGAGCCCGGCAAGAACTCTTCCGGCGCGTAGCGCGTAAGCGCATTGGAGCCAACGATCCGGCGCGTGAGCCGCAGCGCTTGCGCCGCGACGCGGCGATCATCCGAGGTCGCGAGATAGTTGGGCGCGATCTGCGGGGCCGCCATGGGATCAATGGATGCGATCGTCACCGTGCCACGCGAGGTGGGCCGCAGGTTGCACACCGACGCGGTGAACGCATTGAACGGATGCAGCGGCTCGCCGAAGCGATCGAGCGAAAGCGGCTGCACGTGGTACTCGACATTCGGGCGCGCAGCATCGCCCGCGGTGGAGGCAAAGGCGCCAAGTTGGCTGGGGCTCATCGCCAGCGGGCCGCTGCGCGTGAGCAGGTACTGCAGGCCCATGCCCAGCTTCATCAGCGGACTGCGCACCAGCGTGTTGAGGGTACGCACACCGCTCAGCTTGAACACCATGCGCAATTGCAAGTGATCCTGCAAGTTGTGGCCGACGCCCGCCAGCGCCCGCAACACGGGTACGCCAAACTGCTGCAGCAAATCGGCCGGCCCGATACCCGACGACTGCAGCAACTGCGGGCTGTGCACCGCCCCGGCTGCCAGCAGCACCTCGGCACGGGCGCGAAGGCGCTGCTGGCGGCCTTCTCGCCTTACTTCGACGCCGACACACCGCCCCCCCTCGACGATCACCCGTGTGGCCTGGGTGTGCTTGAACACGCGCAAATTGGGCCGGCGCAGCGCGGGTCGCAGGAACGCCTTGGTGGTGTTCCAGCGCACGCCCGCGTTCTGGTTGACGTCGAAGTAGCCGCAGCCGAAGTTGTTGCCGCGATTGAAGTCGTCATTGGCCGGAATGCCCTGCTCGGCGGCCGCCGCGCGGAACGCGTTGAGAATCTCCCAGGACACGCGCGGCTTTTCCACGCGCCACTCGCCACCGGCGCCGTGCAGGTCATCGGCGCCACCGTAGTAGTGCTCGTGGCGCTTGAAGTACGGCAGCACATCGTCCCAGCCCCAGCCGGTATTGGCGCCGTAGCCATCGCCGCCGCGCCAGCCGTCGTAGTCCTGGCTCTGGCCCCGCATGTAGATCATGCCGTTGATCGACGAGCAGCCGCCAAGTACCCGGCCCCGGGGATACCTGATCGCGCGCCCGTTCAGCCCTGGCTCGGCTTGCGTGACATAGCACCAGTCCGTCCGCGGGTTGCCGATGCAGTAAAGGTATCCGACCGGCACGTGGACCCACAGGTAGTCATCGTCGCCACCGGCTTCGAGCAGCGCCACCGTGGTCACGCCGTCAGCCGAAAGGCGATTGGCAAGCAGGCAGCCTGCGGTGCCGGCGCCGACGATGATCAGATCGAGTTCGGCGTCGAAACCGGATCCTGATGCGCTGCTGGCCGTGCCCATGCTGTTTGCCACCGCTACCTATAATCCAAGACTTGCACTTTGCGGGCGGCGGCGTGCAGCGCGCCGCCTTTTTGTTTTCCGCCTGCCCACCTCGCCGGGATCGCACGATGGCACATTTGATGAACACCTACGCGCGGCTGCCCGTGGCCTTCACGCACGGCCGCGGCACGTGCCTGTATGACGAAGCGGGCCAAGAATACTTGGATGCGCTGGCTGGCATTGCCGTCAACGGCTTGGGCCACGCACACCCGCGCTTCGTGGCCGCGCTGCAGGACCAGGTCGGCAAACTCATCCACACGTCCAACATCTACCAGGTACGCGAACAGGAGCGGCTGGCCGACCGGCTGTGCGCGCTGTCGGGCATGGATGAGGTGTTCTTCGGCAACTCCGGTTCTGAGGCCAATGAAGGCGCGCTGAAGCTCGTGCGCATGTACGGCCACAAGCATGGCAACCCCGAGGCGCAGACCATCGTGATGGAGCGCGCGTGGCATGGTCGCACGCTGGCCACGCTGGCCGCGACCGGCTCGGAAAAGGCACGCAAGGGCTTCGATCCACTGCCGTCGGGCTTCATTCGCGTGCCGTACAACGATATCGCCGCTGTGAAAGCGGCCGCGCAACGCGACGGCCGCGTGCAGGCCGTGTGGCTTGAAGTGTTGCAGGGCGAAGGCGGCATCCAGGTTGCGGACCGCGAGTATGCGCGTGCGCTGCGGGCGCTGTGCGACGAGCACGGCTGGCTGCTCATGATCGACGAGGTGCAAAGCGGCATCGGCCGCACCGGCAAGTGGTTCGGCTACCAGTGGGCCGACATCGCGCCCGATGTCGTCACGCTCGCCAAGGGCCTGGGCTCGGGCGTGCCGATCGGCTGCGTGCTGGCGCGCGGCCGCGCGGCCGGCGTCTTCGGCCCGGGCAATCACGGCACCACGTTCGGCGGCGGCCCGCTGGCCTGCCGCGCGGGCCTGGAGACCTTGCAGATCATCGAGGACGAGGGCCTGATGCAAAACGCCGCGGCGCGTGGCGAGCAGATCCGCGCCGGCTTCAAGGCGGCCTTCGCCGGTGTTGCCGGCGTGCGCGCCGTGCGCGGCCAGGGGCTCATGATCGGCATTGAGCTCGACCGGCCCTGTGGCGAGCTCGTCAAGCAGGCGCTGGCCGCGCGCCTGCTCATCAACGTCACGCAGGACAGCGTGATCCGACTGGTGCCGCCGCTGGTGATCACGCCGGCGCAGGCCGATGAGATCGTGGCCCGGCTCGCCCCGCTGGTGCGTGCCTTTGTTGCCGCGCCTGCCAGCGCCGCAGCCTGAGGCACCAGCCATGGCGCAGCCGATCCGCCACTTCCTGCAGTTTGCCGACCTGTCGACCGACGAGCTGCAACACGTGTTCGCCCGCGCAAGCCTGATCAAGGAGCGCTTCAAGCGCTACGAGTTCTACCAGCCGCTGCGCGATCGCACACTGGCGATGGTGTTCGAGAAAGCCAGCACGCGCACCCGCGTGAGCTTCGAGGCGGGCATGTACCAGCTTGGCGGCTCGGTGATCCATCTGACCACCGGCGACTCGCAACTGGGCCGCGCCGAACCGATCGAGGACACCGCGCGCGTGATTTCGCGCATGGTCGACCTCGTGATGATCCGCACCTACGAGCAGGCCAAGATCCAGCGCTTTGCGAAGTCGTCGCGGGTGCCGGTGATCAACGGCTTGACCAACGAGTATCACCCCTGCCAGATCCTGGCCGACGTGTTCACCTTCATCGAACACCGCGGCTCCATTGCCGGCCGCACCGTGGCCTGGATCGGCGATGCCAACAACATGGCCTACACCTGGATCCAGGCGGCACGCCTACTCGGGTTCACGTTGCATGTTTCCACCCCGCCCAGCTACCCGCTTGACGCCCGGTTGTCGGTGACCGGCCCTCACCTTAAGGTGTTCGATTTGCCGCTCGAGGCCGCGCGCGGCGCCGACCTCGTTACCACCGACGTGTGGACCAGCATGGGCTTCGAGTCCGAGAACGAAGTGCGCCGCAAGGCGTTCACTGACTGGTGCGTGGATAGCGAGATCATGGCGGCGGCGAGTCCGCAGGCGCTCTTCATGCACTGCCTGCCCGCACACCGCGGCGAGGAAGTGACCGAGGAAGTGCTGGAAGGACCGCAGTCTGTGGTCTGGGACGAGGCGGAGAACCGGCTGCACGTGCAGAAGGCGCTGATGGAGTACCTGCTGCTCGGTCACGAGGTCACCTAGGTCGACGTCGCGACGGCTGCCCGCCGCCGCGCACGAACGGTGGCACCAGCTCGTAAACACACTCTCGCTAGAGCCTGTCGCCCGGACAACGGGCGGGCATTGGCGTGGCAGGGCGTAAAGTGCAGAATGGGAGTGATGGCCGGCATTGGCATCGCGCAGTTCGACCCCGAGGGCTGTCACGGGATTCCACAACAACCGAGGACCATCATGATCGCCGTTGTCCGCCTTGCCGCCATCGCGCTTGTGCTCTCATTCGGAGCGAGGCCAGCGTGGTCGCAGATGGAACCGACCCGCCCCAAGACCTATGCGCTCATCTCCGCCGTCGGCGACCAGTTTGCCGTCGTGCGCGATTTGCAGGTCACCGGCACCAATCGCATTGATGCGTTCCGTCGCGAGACCGTCAAGGTGCCGGATGGTTCGATCGACAGCGCGATCTTGCGTGGCATGGACTCGGTGCTTGCCCGGAGGGAGCCCAACAGCAAGCGCATCTTCCTGCGCCTGGCGCCGGGGCAGTTGGACGGCGTGCGCCCGGAACGGCGTGAGCAGGTCGCGCTGGAGCGGCTTCGATCCGAACTCAGCAAGATGCCGGACCGCTCCAACTGGGACGAGATTGTGCTGATCACGCCGTATTTTCGCCTTAGCGAGATCAACGGCCAACCCGGGAAGCTGCAGGGCGTGGGGATCTATTTCCGCAACATCGACAGCAACGTTGACAGCGTCCTCGACCAGATACGGCCCGGACTGATGAAGAGCCCCGGACGCCAGACCGTCAAGCCCGACGGAACGCCGGGCGAGGCCTCATCGCGCTATGTTGGCCTCTTCGCCTACATGCACGTGTGGTTCCTCGACGCCAAGACTTTGCAGGTGCTTCAGAGCGAGCCATGGGTCCAGGAAGAAAAGGTGTTTGACAAGGAGGCTGCCGGACTGGACATCGCCACGATGATGCCGCTGGACCAGTTGGCCGCACGCTTCGAGAACTTTACTGAGCAGGCCGCGTCGCGCGCAGTGGGAGCGACCCGGCCGGTGGTCGAGCCCGGCGAGCTGAGGCTCGTCGGCCCTACCCCCAGCTCGGACGGGACCAAGCCGTAGTGAGGCGCCGGCCGGCTGGCGCGCTCACTTATAATGCGTGTTGCGCCGGTTCGTCGGTTCGTCGGTCCGTCGCAGTTCTTGATCCCGTCGGTCGTCAACGTCGACCGGCGGTGACCTCCCGACCAGGATCCTTGCCGGTGGCCGCCACGCCGTCGGTGGACGGCGACAATGGCAACCATCCTGCAGCACCTCCCCATCGGCCAGAAGGTCGGCATCGCCTTTTCTGGCGGCCTGGATACCAGCGCCGCGCTCCTCTGGATGCGGACAAAGGGCGCGGTGCCCTACGCCTATACAGCCAACCTCGGGCAGCCCGACGAGCCCGACTACGACGACATCCCGCGCCGGGCCACGCTCTACGGTGCCGAGAAGGCGCGGCTGGTGGACTGCCGTGCGCAACTGGTGGCCGAGGGCATCAGCGCGCTGCAGTGCGGCGCCTTCCACATCAGCACCGCCGGGGTGACCTACTTCAACACGACGCCGATCGGTCGCGCGGTCACCGGCACCATGCTGGTCGCCGCCATGAAAGAAGATGAGGTCAACGTCTGGGGCGACGGCTCGACCTTCAAGGGCAACGACATCGAGCGCTTCTACCGCTATGGCCTGCTCGCCAACCCGGCGCTGAAGATTTACAAGCCGTGGCTTGACCAGCAGTTCATCGACGAGCTGGGCGGCCGCGCCGAGATGTCGGCCTTCATGACCAAGGCCGGCTTCGCCTACAAAATGAGCGCGGAGAAGGCGTATTCGACCGATTCGAACCTGCTGGGCGCCACGCACGAGGCCAAGGACCTCGAGCACTTGTCGTCGAGCGTGCGCATCGTGCAACCGATCATGGGCGTGGCATTCTGGCGCGACGACGTGGCCGTCAAGCGCGAGGCCGTGACGGTGCGCTTCGACGAGGGCCGACCGGTCGCGCTCAACGGCGTCGACTACCCCGACGCGGTCGAACTGATGCTCGAGGCCAATCGCATCGGCGGCCGGCACGGGCTGGGCATGTCGGATCAGATCGAAAATCGCATCATCGAGGCCAAGAGCCGCGGCATCTACGAGGCGCCTGGACTGGCGCTGCTCTTCATCGCCTACGAGCGGCTGGTGACCGGCATCCACAACGAGGACACCATCGAGCAGTACCGCGACAATGGACGCAAGTTAGGTCGCCTTCTTTACCAAGGCAGGTGGTTCGACCCGCAAGCCATCATGCTGCGCGAGAGCGCGCAGCGCTGGGTCGCGCGCGCGATCACCGGCGAGGTGACGCTCGAACTGCGTCGCGGCAATGACTATTCGATCCTGAACACCGAATCGCCCAATCTGACCTATAAGCCCGAGCGGCTCACGATGGAAAAGGGCGAGTCGATGTTTTCGCCGGCCGACCGCATCGGCCAGCTCACCATGCGCAACCTCGACATTGCCGACACGCGAGACAAGCTCGGCGTCTACACCAAGGCGGGTTTGCTGTCGGCCGGCGGCACGGCCGGGGTGCCGCAACTGAAGCACGACGGCGGCGGCGACGAATAGGACGGTGGTCTGTGCACGCCGTCCTGTTCGACCTCGACGACACGCTGTACGACCACACGCATGCGATCCGCGCGGCGCTGCAGGAAGTGGCCGCCGCGGCACCCGCGCTGCTGCGACACGGCTCCGACGGGTTGTTCCGCGAGTATGACAAGGCGCTGGACGACGTGCATCCGCGCGTCGTCGCAGGCGAGCTGACATTCGAGCAAGCGCGGGCGCTGCGCTACGAGCGCTTGCTGGCCTGGTGCGGTGACGACACGAGCGACGCGCAGGAGCTCGCGCAGATACAGGTCGCGGCCTATCGACGCCACGAGTGCCTGGTCGAGCACGCGGAGTCGCTGTTGCAGGCGCTGCGCCAAGCGGGCGTGAAGCTCGGAATCGTCACCAACAGTGTGCGCAGCGAGCAGGAGGCCAAGCTTGAACGAATGGGCATCGACCGACACTTCGACGCCCTCATCGTCTCTGGCGACCATCAGGTGGCCAAGCCCGATCCACGCCTGTTACACATTGCCCTTCACGCGATTGATGCGCAGGCGAGCCAGACCGTGTTCGTCGGCGACCGGGTGCAAATCGACGTGCACGGCGCACAGGCGGTGGGCATGCGGGCGGTATGGTTCGACCGCGGCTGGCGCGACGAAGGACGCGCCTTGCCGGCAGGCGCCCACCGCCTGACCACCTTGAATCCGACGGTCGCGCTGCCGGTCCTGCTCGGCTAGACGATCACGGGTTCCGGCTCGAGCTGCACGCCAAACTTCTCGGCGACCTTGGCCTGCACTTCACGCGCGAGCGCCAGGATCTCGCCACCCGTGGCGCCGCCGCGATTGACGAGAACCAGTGCCTGCTTCTCGTACACGCCGGCGCGCCCGCGCGTGGCGCCCTTGAGCCCGGCCGCCTCGATGAGCCAGCCGGCCGCGAGCTTGTAGCGCCCGCCGGGCAGCGGGTAGCTCACCAGCGACGGAAAGTGGCGCACCAGCTCGGCCTGCTTCTCGCGCGGCACCACTGGGTTCTTGAAGAAGCTGCCTGCGTTGCCGACGACCGCGGGATCGGGCAGCTTGCGCCGGCGGATGGCGACCACGGCGTCGAAGATGTCGCCGGCTGCCGGCGCGCCGATGCCACGCGCCTTGAGCGCGTTGTCGACATCGAGGTAGCCACGCACGGCCTGCCACTGACGCGGCAGCGCGAGCGTGATGGCGATGATGGCGTAGCGGCCGGGCGCCTCATGCTTGAACAGGCTGTCGCGGTAGCCGAAGCGACAGTCCGCCAGCGTGAGCGTCACGAGTGCGTTCCGCTCGAAGTCCCAGGCCTGCAGCGACTCAAATCTCTCGGCCAGCTCCAGCCCGTAGGCGCCGATGTTCTGCACGGGCGCGGCCCCGCAGTTGCCAGGAATCAGCGCCAGGTTCTCCAGCCCCGGGCGGTCGTTTTGGACCAACTGCTCGACCACCGCGTGCCAGTTCTCGCCGGCGCCGACCTCGACGCGCCAGTGCGTCTCGCTGGGCTCTAGCTCGCGCATGCCGGGCACGTCGATCTTCAGCACCAGCGCCTCGACATCACCGGTGAACAGAAGATTGCTGCCGCCGCCGAGGATCAGGCGCGGCCGCGCCGCGAGTACGGGCTCGCGCATCAGCTCGGCAAGGTCCTGCGCGCTGCGTACGCGCATCAGCGTGCGGGCGCGCGCGGCCACGCCAAAGGTGTTCAGTGCCTGCATAGGCACGTCGTGCTCGAGAACGAAAGCCATGGCGCGATTATCGTTCTCTAGACTGGCCGCCCCATCGCGGTACACAAGGAGATCCAATGCCCTCATTCGACGCCGTCTCGAAGCCCAACCTGGTCGAGCTGCGCAACGCCGTGGACCAGGCGAACAAGGAGATCAGCACGCGCTTTGACTTCAAGGGGTCGGACGCCCGGGTCGAGTCCAAGGCCGAGAGCAAGGAGTCAGAGTTGACCGCGTTTGCCGACGACGAGTTCAAGCTCGGCCAGGTGCGCGACGTCCTGCTGTCCAAGCTTGCCAAGCGGCAGGTCGACGTGCGCTTTTTGGACCTCACCGCCAAGCCCGAGAAGATCGGCGGCGACAGGCTCAAGCAGACGATCAAAGTCAAGAACGGCATCGAGCAGACGCTGGCCAAGAAGGTGGTGCAGACGATCAAGGACAGCAAGCTGAAGGCGACCGCCAGCATCCAGGGTGACGCGGTCCGGGTGCAGGGAGCCAAGAAGGACGCGCTGCAGGAGGCAATCGCGCTGCTGCGCGCCAAGGTCACCGAACTGCCGCTTCAGTTCGAGAACTTTCGGGACTGACCTGCCAGCGCTTGCAGCGAGAGTTGGTGCCAAGTGCTGGCAAGCGACTGGCGCAGGCGGGACGCCTGACAACCCTTGGAGTTTCGTCAAGCTCTCGTCGAAGGGAAAGAATCCACCGAAGATTCAATCTTGTAACCAGACGGATTAGCGTGCATGTTCACGCGTCATTGGTATCAACATGAAACTTCGCCCGCGGTCCCACGATCCGTTCGAGTCTGCGGCCTGGTCCGGCCGACCGGCCATGCCGGTGTTCGAGCACACGGCCGCCAACACCACGTTGCTTGCTACCCGGCAGGGACCGCTGACACAGGTCAACGTGGGTCAGACGCCATCACGCGTGGCGCAACTGAATGCCGCCGAGCGTTCTCCACTGGAGGCGCGCTACCCGGGGATCGCCATGGCGATCACAGACCGCTGAGGCACCCCAGAGACGAACGATTACTTCAGCAGGTTCTGGCTGTCTAACGATCGGGCCGAGCCCATTGACCCCGAGGCGATGGCCGATCTGATGCTGCTCGCACGAATTCACCAGCATCTCGCGCCGTCGCGACCGCATCGCTCGCGCGGCTCGATGCTCGCCATTGATCAAAGCAGCTTTTATGACGAGGACCGCTGGTCAATGAACCGGCGCCGTCGCTAGCGGGACGCACTGTCCAGCTCACTGTCCTTGCAAGCCCCGCGCCCAGCGCGCGTACAGTCGCGCGGCAATGGCATTCAAGCGCACGCTGCGCACCTGCAAATCGCGTCGGATCTCAGCCACATCCTGCACGCCCTGCGCACGGCCAGCCTGCTGCTCCTGCGCGATCTCTTCGGCCCCAGTCGTGGTCCAATCCTGCACCAGTTCCGGTGTCATCTCGCAGTGAAACTGCATGCCCAGGTGCGCGAAGGACCCGCGATCGATCACATAAGCCTGGTGTGCACACAGCGGGCTGGCCAAAAAGTTGCGCGCCCCTGGCGGCAGGGCGAAGGTATCGCCATGCCACTGGAAGATCTCCATCGTGCGCGGCGCGTCGGGTCCCAACCACTCATCGGCCAACGCGGCATCGGTCACCGCCAGAGGCTGCCAGCCGATTTCCTTGACGCGATGTCGCGTGACGGGCGCGCCGAGCGCCTTGGCGATCAGTTGCCCGCCCAAACAGTGGCCGATCACCGGGACACCGGCCGCGTCCGCATCGCGAATGAGCGCGCACTCGGGCTCGATGAAGGGCAGTGAATCGTTGACGCTCATCGCGCCGCCCATGAAGCACAGGCCGGAGAAGTCTCGGGCGCGGGTCGGCACCGATTCGCCCAGGTCCAGCCGCACGATGGTGAAGGGCAGCCCGTGTTGCTCGAGCCAGGCGACGAAATAGCCGGGCGGCGTGTCGACTTCGTGCTGGAGGATGCCAATCGGCTGCATGCCGCGCACTGCGACGTCGGGGTCGCCGTCAGGCGACCGACTTGTAGCGCCGTGCGCCGCTGATCAGTTCGCCAAAGCGCGCTCGAATGGCGCGCTCGATGCCTGCGGCATCCAGGCCCACACTGGCCAAGAGCTTGGCCGTGTCACCGTGATCGATAAACTGGTCCGGCAGACCAAGCAGCAGAAGCTGCTTTTCGATGCCCTCGGCCGCGAGGGCTTCGGCCACCGCACTGCCGGCGCCGCCCATCACGGCGTTCTCCTCGACCGTGACCAGCGCATCGTGCGCGGCCGCGAGCTTCTTGACGAGCGCGACATCCAGCGGCTTCACCCAGCGCATGTTGGCCACGGTCGCATCGAGCAACTCGGCGGCCGCCCGTGCGGGCGGCACCATCGAGCCAAAGGCAAGAATCGCGATGCGCGGCTCTGCGGCCTGCCGGCAGACTTCGCCAACGCCAAGAGGCAGTGGCTTGAGCGCCTGCTCGATGGCCACACCGGTTCCCGTTCCGCGCGGATAGCGCACCGCCGCCGGGCCGTCGTGCATGAACGCCGTCGTCAGCAACTGGCGGCATTCGTTTTCGTCGGCCGGCGCCGCAATGACCAGGTTGGGGATACAGCGCAGGTAAGACAGGTCGAAGGCACCGTGGTGCGTGGCGCCATCATTGCCGACCAGCCCGCCGCGATCCAGGGCGAATGTGACGTCCAGGTTTTGCAAAGCCACGTCATGAATGAGCTGGTCGTATCCGCGTTGCAGGAAAGTCGAGTAGATGGCCACGACCGGCTTCATGCCATCGGCCGCCAGGCCGGCGGCGAAGGTCACCGCGTGCTGCTCTGCGATGCCGACGTCGAAGTAGCGCTCGGGAAACTCCTTCTCGAAGCGCACGAGGCCCGAGCCCTCGCGCATCGCCGGCGTGATGCCCAGCAGACGCGGATCGGCGCGCGCCATGTCGCACAGCCAGTCGCCAAAGACCTGCGTGTAGGTCGGCTTGGCCGCGCCGCCGCTGCGAATGCCAACCGAGGGGTCAAACTTGCCCGGGCCGTGGTACAGCACCGGGTCGGCTTCGGCCAGCTTGTAGCCCTGACCCTTGCGCGTGACCACATGCAGGAACTGCGGACCCTTGAGCGTCTTCAGGTTCTGCAGCGTGGGGATGAGCGAGTCGAGATCGTGGCCATCAATGGGCCCGATGTAGTTGAAGCCGAACTCCTCGAACAGCGTGCCCGGCACGACCATGCCCTTGGCGTGCTCCTCGAACTTGCGCGCGAGCTCAAAGATCGGCGGAAAATTGCGCAGCACATTTTTGCCGGCTTCCTTTGCCGTGGCATAGAAGCGTCCGCTCATCAAGCGGGCGAGGTAACGGTTGAGCGCCCCCACCGCCGGCGAGATCGACATGTCGTTGTCGTTCAGGATCACCAGCAGGCGGATGTCCTCGGTGACGCCGACATTGTTCATCGCCTCGAAGGCCATGCCACCGGTCATCGCCGAATCGCCGATCACCGCGATCGCGTGCCGCTCGGAGCGCTGGTTGCGCGCAGCCACGGCCATGCCCAGCGCCGCGGAGATGCTGGTGGACGAATGCGCCGTGCCAAAGGTGTCGTACGGGCTTTCGACCCGGCGCGGGAAACCCGACATGCCGCCAAACTGGCGCAGCGTGGCCATCCCCTCGCGGCGGCCGGTCAGGATCTTGTGCGGGTAAGTCTGGTGGCCCACATCCCACACCAGCCGATCCTCCGGCGTGTGGAAGACATAGTGCAAGGCGATGGTCAATTCCACCGTGCCCAGGTTGGACGACAGGTGGCCGCCGGTCCTGCTCACGCAATCCAGCAAGTAGGCGCGCAGTTCCTCGGCAAAGGCCTTCAGGCCGACGCGATCGAGCTTGCGCAGGTCAGCGGGGTCGTTGATGGTCTTCAGCAGCTCGTACATGGTAGGGCTCACGGGCTGGCGGCACACCGTGCCGGCAGGTCAAGGTGCGGCCGGTCCAGGTGCGTCCTCAGCTCTTGCGTAGAACGATGACGTCGGCCAATTGTCGCAGACGCAGCGTGCGGGCCCGCGCCGGTTCTGGAAGATGATCCAGGGCGTGGTGTGCATCGAGCCGCAGACGTTCGGCCCAGGCCTTGGCTTCGGTCAGACCGAGCATCGACACATAGGTCGGCTTGCCTTGCTGCGCGTCCTTGCCCGCGGTCTTGCCCAGCTCGGCGGAGCTTGCCTCGACGTCGAGCACGTCGTCGACCACCTGGAAGGCCAGGCCGATGGCCCGGGCGTACGCGTCGAAGTCGGCCAGCATCGTGGCGTCGGCGCCGCCGGCGCGCGCGCCCATGCGAATGGCGGCCCGCAGCAGCGCCCCGGTTTTCATCAGATGCATCTGCTCCAGGTCATCGAGCGACATGGTCGAACCGACCGCGTCCAGATCGATGGCCTGCCCGCCACACATGCCGGCGGTCGAGGCGGCTTCGGCGAGTTCTCCCATCAGCGCTGCCTGCGCTGCCGGTACAACGGCCGCCTGGGCCAGCACGCGGAACGCCTCGGCCTGCAGCGCATCGCCGGCCAGCATCGCGGTGGCCTCGTCGAAGGCGATGTGCACGGTCGGCTTGCCCCGCCGCAGCACGTCGTCGTCCATGCATGGCAGGTCATCGTGAATCAGCGAGTACACGTGCATGTACTCCACCGCCAGTGCCGCCGCCTGCAGCGCCGCCTCCGGTGCCCCCATGGACTCACCTGCCGCGTAGACAAGCAGCGGACGGACGCGCTTGCCCCCCTGCAAGGTGGCGTAACGCATCGCCCCATGCAGCTTGCTTGGCTTGCGCGTGGCCGGCGGCAAGTGCGCTTCGGCAGCGCGCTCGAAGTCAGCCAACCGCGCGGCCATCCAGTCGGCAAGCGCCGGCGCGCTCATCCCTGCGCGCCGCGCAGCTCGCTCGCGTCCAGCGGCTTGAGGACGTCGCCATCGAGCTTGGCGATCTCCTGCTCGGCGATCGCCAGCTTGCCCTGGCAGTGCTGGGCCAGGTCGGCACCGCGTCGATAGGCGGCGATCGACGCATCAAGGCTCAGCTCGCCCGACTCCATCTGCCGGACGAGCAGATCGAGCTCCTCGAGCGCCTGCTCGAAGCTCAGGGTGGCAATCGCGGTTTGCGTTTCGGGCTGGGTCGTGCTGCTCATGCGGGCGATTGTAGGGGGCGCCGGTAAACTTGCACCCCTATGCAATCGCTCTGGATGCTCGTCGCGGCATTCCTGTTCGCCGTGATGGGTGCGTGCGTCAAGCTCGTCGCCCTGCCCGCCTGGGGCGGCTACAGCGTCGCAGAGATCGTCTTCTACCGTTCCCTGCTGGGCACGCTTGGCCTGCTCGCCTTCGTGAAGTGGCAAGGGATCAATCTTGCGACTCCGGTGCTCGGCATGCACCTGCGGCGCGGCGCCGTGGGCACGGTGGCGCTGTCGCTGTGGTTCTTCGCGACCACGGTGCTGCCGCTGGGCACGGCCATGACGCTCAACTATTCGTCCTCTCTGTTTCTCGCCGCCTTCATCGTCCTGGCCGCCGTGCCAGCCGGACGCCGCGTCAACTGGCCGCTGGCGATCACGGTCGCCATTGGCTTCGTCGGCGTGGTCCTGGTCCTGCAACCGAGCTTTCGCGCGGACCAGACGCACGGCGCGCTGGCAGGCCTTGCCTCGGGCATTCTTTCGGCGGTCGCCTACTGGCACGTCAAGGAACTGGGCAAGCTGGGAGAGCCCGAGTGGCGCACGGTGTTCTACTTCTCGCTGACCGGCGTGGTGCTCGGGCTTGCCGGCAGCGTGCTGACCGGGTTCACCGCACACTCGCCGATCGGCGTCGTCTTGCTGGTGGCCATCGGCGCCACCGCGACACTGGCGCAGTTGGCCATGACGCGCGCCTACGTCGCGGGGCGCACGCTGCTGACGGCCAATCTGCAGTATTCGGCCATCGTGTTCGCTTCGGTCATGGGCGTGATCGTGTTTGCCGACCGCATCCCGCTGGTGGGCTGGCTCGGTATCGCGGTGATCATCGGCAGCGGCGTGCTGGCCACCTGGCTCACCTCGCGCCGCACGCCGGTACCGGCGCCGGCGCCGAAGGTCGAGCCGGCCGCCGAGAAGTGAGCACGGGACCGAGCCAAGCAGCCAAGCGCGCGAACGAGGAGAGACGATGATTTTCCGGACCCTGGTGACGGTTGCCGATCTCGAGGCAAATCTGTTCAACGCCAAGTGCGTGGTGGTGGACTGCCGCCACGACCTCATGGACTTCTCGGCCGGCTTCAAGGCCTACCAGGCCGGTCACATCCCCAACGCGACCTTTGCGCACATCGAGGAAGACCTCTCAGGCGAGAAGACCGACCGGACCGGCCGCCATCCGCTGCCGCGGCGCGAGGACCTGGAAGCGATCTTCGGCGAGTGGGGCATCAACAACGACTCGCAGATCGTCGCCTACGACGCACAGGGCGGGCAGTTCGCTGGCCGGCTATGGTGGCTGGCGCGCTGGCTGGGCCACGCCGATGTCGCGGTGCTTGATGGCGGCTGGCAGGCGTGGATGGCCAAGACCAACTGGTCGAGCGTGGAGGACGCCGACCGCGTGCTCGGCACCTTCGTGGCCCGCGCGCCGCTGGTCGACGTGGTCGACGCAGCCGCGGTACTCGCGCGCCCGGCCGATGCACTGCTCGTGGATGCGCGCGCCGCCGAGCGCTACGAAGGCCGCGTCGAGCCGATCGACCTGGTCGCCGGCCATGTGCCTGGCGCGCTCAATCGCTTCTGGCAAAGCAACCTGGCCGAGCCCAATGGCAGCTTCAAGACGCGCGCACAACTGCGCGCCGAGTTCGATGCGCTGCTGGCTGGCCGCAGGCCCGATCAGGTGTTGCAGATGTGCGGCTCGGGTGTAACAGCGGCACACAACATCCTCGCGATGGAGCATGCCGGGCTGCCGGGTTCGATGCTCTATGCGGGCTCGTGGAGCGAGTGGATCCGCGATCCGCGGCGGCCAGTGGCCAAAGCGGCCTAGCGGGCTCAGTGCGCGTGCAGCGCGCCCATGAGTACCGCTGCCATCACCACGCCAACCAAGATCAGCCCGACCTCGGGCAATGAGCGCGCGAGCGACCGGCGCCGCATCATCTCCGGCAACAGGTCGCTCAGCGCGATGTAGATGAAGCTAGCCGCAGCCACCATCAGCGCATAGGGCAGCATGGCCTGCGAGGTGTCGAGCAGGAAGTAGCCGACGATCCCGCCAAGAACGGCCGATAGCCCAGCGATGAGCTGGAACACGAACGCCTTGCGCTTGGTGAAGCCGGCGTTCAGAAGGATCATGAAGTCGCCGACCTCATGGGGAATTTCGTGCGCCATGACCGCCAGGGTGGCCAACAGGCCGGCCTTCCAGTCGAGCAAGAAGGCGGCGGCAATGACCATGCCATCGGCAAAGTTGTGGAACGAATCGCCGATCAGGATCGGCCACCCACCGCGACCGGCCTCGTGCGCATCATGGCCGTGGTGATGATGATGCGCGTCGCCCTCATGATGGTGCGTGTGATGGATGAGCGCCGCTTTTTCCAGCAGAAAGAAGCCCAGCACCGCGCCGAGCATCACCCAGCCAAGCGCAAACGGATCGGCCTCGCTATGGAACGCCTCGGGCAGCAAGTGCGTGAAAGCCACCGTCAGCAGCAGACCCGCCGAGATACAGACCAGCTTGTCCACCAAGCCGGCGAGCAGGCGGAAGCTGAGCAGCGCGGCCAGCCCGATCGACAGCAGCGTCGACATCAGATTGGCAAGGACGATCAACGTCAGCGTGGTCATCGCGCGGGTTCTACTGCGGCGTCTTGGCCTACCAGGATGAGAAAACGCCAAGGGGGCGCCAAGGCGCCCCCTGTCTGCGTCTGCGGCATGCTGAGCCAGTGCACAGTTGCAACTCAGATGCACCTAGTCTAGCGCGGCGACACAAGAGCTTGCGGAATCAGTCGACCGCAAGCCTTGGTGGACCGTCCGCGGCATCCTCGCGGTGCCGCGGTCGATCGTCAGCCTGGAGCAGACGCATGCGATGCATGCGTCTGCTGACTCGATGCCGGGCACGGCGAGTACCGCGCGGACAGAAGGCGCGGCATCATTCGGCATTGCCACTTGCCGCCGACAGGACGACTGATGACCGCCACACTGACGACGATCGCCGCCCTGCACTGGGTTGTTCTCATCACGCCTGGGGTCAACCTGATGCTGGTGTCGCAACTGGCCGCAGACGGCCAACAACGCGCTGCGATCTACACCTGCTTCGGCATCACCACCGTCACGCTGACTTGGGCGCTGCTGGCACTGCTCGGGGTGAGTGCGCTGTTCGCGGCGCATCCGCAACTGCGGCTTGGTTTGCAGATCATGGGCGGCCTCTACCTGTGCTACGTCGCGCTGCGGCTATGGCAGGCTGGCGCACCGGCGGCGGGCGCATCGCAGCCTGCGCGCCTGACGCGCTGGGCCGCCTTCAGAATTGGGGTCCTTACGAACATCATGAATCCGAAGTCCGCACTTTTCTTCGGCAGCGTCTTCGCCACCGCGCTGCCGCTGGCGCCCGCGCCGAGCCTGCTAATCGCGGCTGTGGCACTGGTCTATCTCAACGCCCTGCTCTGGCATCTCTTTCTGGCGCTCGCCTTTTCACATCCGCAGGTACAGGCTGCTTACGCGCGCCAACGCAGCCTGCTTAACCGCACCGCCGGGCTCGTGGTCGGTGCTTTCGGCCTACGGCTGCTGGCAGCGACCGCGCAGGAGCTGCGGTCGCGCTGAAAATTTCCATCGGCTGTCAAGCGCGAGTTCGCAGACTCACGAACTTGCCGCGCACTTGCTCCGTCGTTGTTCTCAGTTGACCGACCTCAGGTTGTCGTCGGAGTTACGGTCGATGCGCTTGTTGTACGGATCGATGCCCGCGAAGCGCGGCTCGCGGTCAACCACCAGGGTCAGCGTCTGCCGGCCGCCGCGGATCGGCCGTCGCTCGAACAGCAGGATGCTGTCCTTGCCATAGCCCGCCTTGCCCGGCTCCACCGTGAACAGCCCGATGTCGAACGGCTCATCGAGCGGTGCCTCGGTCTCCTTGCCCTTGCCGTCGGCATAGAGCTTTTTCGCCTCCAAGGTCAAGGCGACTTCGAACTTGCCGTCAGCGCGCTTCTTGCTGGTCGCCTCGACCACCTTGGCGTCGTACAGCGTGATCTTCTCGAACAGATCGGTGATCAGCTGCTCGTGCTGCGGCCCAGCCTCCTCCCTCAAAATGCGCAGGAAGTCGAGCGACGAGGGATACGGCGCTGGCTTGAAGGCATAGATCTCGATCAGGCGGCGCAGGGCTCGATTGACGGTCTCGGTGCCCACCACCTCGCGCAGCCAGTACATGGCCAGCGTTCCCTTCTGGTAGTGGATGTAGGGCTGGTTCTCCACGCGCGCCAGCGGCAGTTCCTCGATCACCTCGCCGCCGCGGCTGCGCAAGTACCGGTCGAGCTCGTACTTCAGGAACCGGCGGACCTGC
Source organism: Burkholderiales bacterium (assembly GCA_020248785.1). Lineage (GTDB taxonomy): Bacteria > Pseudomonadota > Gammaproteobacteria > Burkholderiales > Burkholderiaceae_F > JALHMQ01. The sequence continues at coordinate 24,282 of JADCGX010000049.1, forward strand.
TCCTTGCCGTACATCTGCTCCATGACGAGCAGCGCCGAATACTGGGCGAAGGACTCGACCAGCATGGTCGAGCCCTGCTTGTTGGCGCCGATTACCTGGTGCGCCCACCACTGGTGCGCCACTTCGTGCGCGGTCACATAGGTCACCAGATCGATCTTGCTGTCGTCCTTGTGGTTGACGATGAAGCCGATCCCCTCCGAGTACGGCATGGTGTTGGCGAAGGCCTGCGCGAAGTTGGCGTAGGCGGGGAATTGCAACACCCGCGCCTGCCTGAACTGATAGGGCGAAAACTCGCGACTGAACAGCTCCAGCGACAGGCGCATCGAATCGAGCATGCGCTGCACGTTGTAGGCGTGCGCCGGGTGGTAGTACACGACGAGCTCGGCCGCGCCTCCCGGCAGCGCAACCGCTTCTTTCTTCTCGGCGTAGCGGGCCGACTGGATCGAGAAAAAGAAGTGAATCGGCGCCTCGGTCCTGAAGCGCGCCGTCTTGCGGCCGTCCTTGCTGAACTCATAGACCTTGTAGCCGGGGGCCACCGGCACCTGATCGGCGTCGGTGACGATCGTGATGTCGGCGTTGACCCAGTCGGCGTCCTTGCGCAGCATGTGATTGGCACGCGCGCTGTCGTCTTCGAGCTTGGCCATGCGCAGCTCCGGCTCCAGGCCGTGCTTGCGCCGCTTGGCGCGTTCTTGCAACAGCCCGTTGCGGTCCATGCCGAACGAGGGCAGCAGCTCGAAGCTGTCGATGAAGCTGCCGTTGTCCACGATGCGCGTCAGCGGCCGCATGGCCGGAAAGCCGCGCTCGTTCAGGCGCGTGCGAAAGCGCAGCGTCCGCTGCTCGCCGGGTTGCAGCGGCGGCTCGAAGCGGAAGATGCGGTAATTCAGATCGCCGTAATCCTTGTCCTGCACGGCGCCGTCGATGCTGATCTCTTCCAACTCCGCGCGCGGATACCAGCGCAGATGCATCTGCGGCAGCGGCGCGTCGGTACGGTTCTCGAAGCGGTATTCGCCGTGCGCGACTGCGGTCACTTCCGATGGAGAGAGTTCGACCGCCACCCTGACGTCGGTGACGCGCGGTTGCGGCACCGACTCGTACTTCAGCAGCGCCTTCTCGTACTCGGCCTGGCGCGCCTCGAACGCGGGCGTCGGCACGTAGTCGTTCAGCACATTGGTGTTGTAGTACACCCAGGCCCCGCTGCCCGCCCACACCAGCGCGGCCACGCCGGCGATGACGCCGCTCGGCCCGGCCAGCCGGCGCGGCAAGCGCGCCAGCCGCGGCGCCAGACGCAGCTCGGTTCCGCGTCTCCACAGGCCATAGCTCGCCACCACCAAGAGCACGGCAAACGCACCCCAGTAGACCTGCAGCCAGGCGCGGCCCACCCAGAAGCGGCCCATGCCGTTCATGTCCGACAACGGCACGGTCGGCGCTGAGCCAAAGTTGTACAGGTGATGCTCGAAGCCCATCTGACCCAAGGTGACCGAGGCGACCACATACACCAGCATGAAGGCCCAGCCGAGAAACTTGCTCGGCACGATCGCCTGCGAAAACACCGCGAGCACCGCCAGCAGTGAAAAGGAAATCGTGTTCGGCAGCAGGTACCACATTAGGTAGGCGCCCGGCTGCAGGTCGGTGTAGCCCTTGGCCAGTTGCACCAGCACGGCCGCGAGCACGCTCACCAGCAAGGTGGCCAACAGCACGAGCACGATCGCCACCACCTTGGGCAGCACGAAGGCCCAGTCCGGCGCCGGCGTGGCGTCGACGATCTCGTGCATGCGCTGCTGGCGGTCGCGCCAGACCAGCTCGCCGGAGTAGTAAATGGCGATGATGAGCGGGATGATCGTGAACGCGCCATCGAGCCGCTCGACCATCATGCGGGTGACGGGAAACAGCTCGCTACCGTAGGGACCAGTGGTGAACCACAGCGCGCCCAGCGCGTTGATGAGCCCGATGGCCAGCAGCACGAAGAACGCGGGGCTGCGAAACACGAAGGCCATGTCGAAGCGCGCCAGGGCCAGCATCTGGCCTAGGCCGCCACCGTGCGCGGCCACGCTTGGACCCGCTGCGAGCGGAGCCACATTGGCCGCCACTGGCGCCGGCGCCGGGTCAGCGGCCTTGCCGGTCTTACCAGCCTTGCCCGCGCCGCGAGCGCCCTTGGTTTCGAAACGGAACAGCGCGTAGGCCAAGCCGAGCAGGCCGAAGGCAATGCCAAGCCACAGCAGGCGATTGGCCAGCAACGGCCCGGTCATCGCCGGCAGCAGCGTGTTGCGGTCGGCAGCGGTCCAGTACTTGGTGACGAGCGTCAGCGCGCTCAGGCCAAACGGGTCGAGCAGTGCAGTGATGCTGTCCCACTGCGGGTCCTCCAAGGCGCCATTGGCGACGAAGTACGCCACCAGAAACGCAACCGCGCCGACATAGGTCGCCATCATCGAGCGCGTGAGCACGGCCAGCGCGAAAAAACCGGCAGCCATCACCAGCAAGGTCGGCAGGGCGAAGAAAAACAGCGTGTAGGCGTAGTGCGCGAGCTTGAGCGGCCCGAGCTTCTCGTGGTCCAGCCACGGCATCCAGGAACCAATCAAGATCCCAAGCGCCACCGCCCACAGCACCAGGAAGGCGACAATGGTCGCGCCGATGAAGCGACCCAACAGGTAGTCGCGCTTGCTGATCTGGGTGGCGCGGATGATGGACGCGAAGCCGGTCTCGTCATCGCGGATCACCACGTTGGCCACGAATGCCACCACGACGAACAGCGCGAACACGGTCATGATCGCGACCGTCTGCAAAATGGCGTAGGGGGAATTGATGTTGACGTTGCCGCGCGCGCCGATCTGAATCTGGTCGATCGTGGTGGCGCCAAACGTCAGCAGGAAGAAAATCGCACAGGCGACGAAAAACAGCGGCGAGCGCAGCTGGTAGCGCAGTTCGAAGGCCGCAATCTTTGCGAGCATGATGGTCGGTCCTAGGCAGCCAGTCGCTCGGCTGCGGTGGGCGCCTGCGCGCGCCGCGCCGCCGCCAGGGTGGCGAAGTAGACGTCCTCCAGCCCGCCCTCGACCAGCTCAAAGCCGGGCTCGGGCGTGCCGTCCGCGACCACGTGTACGACCGTGCGGCCCTCGCGCAGCCGCGTGGAAATGACGTCCATGCGGGCCTTGTAGGCATCGAGCTGGTCGCGCTCGATCACGCGGCGCCAGACCCGACCCTGCAGCGCCTGCATCAGCTCATGCGGCGCGCCTTCGCTCACGATACGTCCACCGGCGATAATGGCCATGCGCGAGCACAGGTCCGCCACGTCCTCGACAATATGGGTCGATAGGATCACCACCACCTGCTCGCCGATCTCGGCCAGCAGGTTGTTGAAGCGGTTGCGCTCCTCGGGATCGAGGCCGGCGGTCGGCTCGTCGACGATGATGAGCTGCGGATTGCCGAGCAGCGCCTGCGCAATGCCGAAGCGCTGCCGCATGCCGCCGGAAAAGCCCGCGATCGCCTTCTTGCGAACCTCCCAGAGGTTGACCTGGGCCAGCAGCCGCTCGACCGTCTCGCGCCGCTGGCGCGCATTGGACAAGCCCTTGAGCACGGCCAGGTGGTCGAGCATGTCGATCGCGCTCACACGCGGATACACGCCGAAGTCTTGCGGCAGATAGCCCAGCGCGGCGCGCAGCCGCTCCGGCTCGGCCACGACATCGATCAGCCCGGCGCCGGCCTCGAAGCGGATGCTGCCGCTACTGGGCGCTTGCAGACTCGCCACGCAACGCATCAATGTCGACTTGCCTGCGCCATTGGGGCCAAGCAGTCCGTACATGCCGCGCGGTATCGCGAGCGAAACGTCGTCCAGCGCGCGAGTCCCATTGGGATAGGTGTGAGTCAGGTGCGAAACAATCAGCATGAAAATCCCCGCGTGTTGAACGACACGGACTGTACGAGCGTCCAGCGACGGTCGGCGTCGGACTGCGACAAGTCGCCCGCTGGATGGTGTGAACTGCAGCAGGCAGGCGTCGTGGGCGCAACAGCGGGCCCGACATTTCCGGCAGCCTGCCCCGGCGTGCGCGTGCGTAACCGTCACAGTGCCGGCCGATTTGGACACGTCCATTGCGCATCGTGGTCATGCTGCAACAGATCAGCGAAAGATCAGTATATGCACCCGCTAGTTTCAGAAACTAGAGGCGGATCATAGGAAGCTAAACCGGGTAAGATTGCGAATCCGCACAAGAAAGGTCACCATGAACTCTGCTGCCAAAGCGATCCAGAACGAAATAGCCAAGCGGGAGCGCGAGATTGAGGCATTGAAGTCGGCGCTGGCCGCCCTCTCGTCCAACGGCGCTGCGCCCGCGAGCGGCGGCAAGCGTCGTGGGCGCAAGCCGCTGACGCCGGCCCAGAAAAAGGCCATCAGCCAGGCGATGAAGGCGGCCTGGAAGAAGCGCAAGGCCACCGAGAAGAAGGCCGAGGGCTGAGGCTCGCACTGAGCCTCGCGCATTGAGACTTGGTGCGGCCGCGCGGCCCTGACGGCTGCGTCACATTAGTGCGCCTCGTCCCAGTTCTGGCCAACGCCCACCTCGGCCAGTAGCGCGACCTTCAACTCGGCCACGCCACTCATTAGGCGTGGCACGTGGTTGCGCACCGTCTCCAGCTCGCTGTCGGGCACTTCGAAGACCAGTTCGTCGTGCACTTGCATGATGAGCCTGGTTCTGAGGCGTTCGCGGGCGAGCCAGCCGTGCACGGCGATCATCGCAAGCTTGATGAGATCGGCCGCCGTTCCCTGCATGGGCGCATTGATGGCCGCGCGCTCCGCGCCCGCGCGGCGCGGACCGTTGGGTGAGTTGATCTCGGGCAGCCAGAGCCGCCGGCCGAACACCGTCTCTACATAGCCTTGGCGCCTGGCCTCGCGCCGTGTGCGCTCCATGTAATCAGCCACCCGCGGATAGCGCGTGAAGTAGCGGTCGATGTAGAGCTTGGCCGCATCGCGCTCGATGTTAAGGTTCGAGGCCAGGCCGAAGGCACTCATGCCGTAGATGAGGCCGAAATTGATGACCTTGGCCGTGCGCCGCTGGTCGCCTGTCACCTCCGCCAGCGGAACGCCAAAGACTTCGCTGGCCGTGGCCTTATGGACGTCCTCGCCGGCGTTGAACGCCTTGACAAGGCCTTCGTCACCGGAGATGTGCGCCATGATCCGCAGCTCGATCTGCGAATAGTCCGCGCTCATGATCAGGCTGCCCGCCGGCGCGATGAACGCCTCGCGGATGCGGCGGCCCTCCGAGGTTCGGATCGGGATGTTCTGCAGGTTGGGATCGCTGGACGACAGCCGCCCCGTCACCGCGATCGCCTGGCCGTAGCTCGTGTGGACACGGCCGGTCTTCGGATTGATGCTCGCGGGCAACTTGTCGCAGTAGGTCGACTTGAGCTTTGACAGCGCGCGATGCTCGAGCAGCGCCTTGGGCAGCGGGTAGTCCAGCGCCAGCTTGTCCAGGACTTCCTCGTCTGTACTGGGTGCGCCACTGGCGGTCTTTTTCACCACCGGCAGACCGAGCTTGCCGAACAGGATCTCGCCGATCTGCTTGGGCGAGCCCAGGTTGAACGGCTGGCCCGCGAGCTCGTGCGCCCTGGCTTCCAGTTCGCCCATGCGGCGCGCCAGTTCCGCGCTTTGCACCAGCAGCTTGTCGCGGTCGACCAGTACCCCCGTGCGTTCCATCTCGAACAGAACGTTGGACACGGGCAGCTCAAGGCTTTCGTAGACGTAGCGCAGGCGCGGGCTGTCTTCGATGCGCGGCCACAGCGCCCGATGCAGCGCGTAGGTCACTTCCGCGTCCTCGGCCGCGTACTCCGTGGCCCGTTCCAGCGCCACCTGGTCGAAGCAGATCTGCCCCACACCCTTGCCGCAGACATCGGCGTACGTGAGCGTCTTGCGGCCAAGATGACGCTCCGCCAGCGAGTCCATGTCGTGATTGCGGTGTGCTTCGAGCACGTAGCTTTGCAACATCGTGTCGTGCGCGATGCCCGCCAGCCGGATGCCGTGATTGGCAAAGACATGCTGGTCGTACTTCAGGTGCTGGCCCACTTTCTTGTGTCGCTCGCTTTCGAGCCAGGGGCGCAGGCGCTCGAGCGTGGCGGCGAAGGGCAGCTGCTGCGGCACGCCAGCGTACTGGTGTCCGAGCGGGATGTAGCAGGCCTCGTGGTCCTGCACCGAGAGCGAAATGCCGACCAGCTGCGCCTGCATGGGGTCGAGCGAGGTCGTCTCGGTGTCGACGGCCGTCAGCGGCGCCTGGTTGATCTTGCGCAGCCAGGCCTCGAGTGGCTCTGGCGCGAGCACTGTCTCGTAGTGCGGCTTGCCCGGCGGCGGCTGGGGCAGCAGCGACTCCTGCGCGGTCATCGCCGATGCCGGAGCCGGCGCCGGCTCGCCCCCAGCGATCTCCCTCAGCAGCCCCTTGAACTCGTAGCGCTCGGCCAGCACCCGCATCGCCTCGGCGTCCGGTTCGCGCGCGCGCAGGACATCAAAGTGGGGCACGTGCGCCGACATGTCGCCGTCAGTCTTGACGGTCACCAGGACGCGCGCGGTGGGCAGCCAAGGCAGCGCCTTGCGCAGGTTCTCGCCCACCACGCCCTTGACCTCGTCGGCGTGCGCGATGAGATTGTCGAGCGAGCCATACTGCGCGAGCAGCTTGGCGGCGGTCTTCGGGCCGACCTTTTCTACGCCCGGCACGTTGTCGACGCTGTCGCCGACCAGCGTGAGGTAGTCGACGATGCGCTCGGGCGGCACGCCAAACTTCTCGTTGACGCCGGCCGCGTCGAGCCGCTCGCCGCTCATGGTGTTCACCAGCGTGACCTGCGCGTTGACGAGCTGCGCCAGGTCCTTGTCGCCGGTGGACACCACCGTGCGCACGCCATGCGACTCGGCGTGCCGCGCCAGCGTGCCGATCACGTCGTCCGCCTCAATCCCCTCGATCTCGATCACCGGCCAGCCGAGCGCGCGCACGGCCTCGTGGATCGGCCCGATCTGCCTGGCGAGGTCTTCCGGCATCGCGCTGCGGTTGGCCTTGTACTGTGGGTACAGATCGTCGCGAAAGGTCTTGCCCGGCGCGTCGAACACGCAGGCGCAGAAGTCGCAGGCCTCGTCCTTGCGCAAGGCACGCAGCATGTTGATGTAGCCACGAAGCGCGCCGACGGGCTCACCCTGCGAGGTCCGCAGATCCGGCATCGCATGGAAGGCGCGGTATAAGTAGCTGGAACCGTCGACGAGCAGCAGGGTTTTCACTGCGGAAAGGTGTCCGATGTTGGATCGCAAAAAGAACATCCCCGGCCTGCGGGGCGTGACGATGCCCGAGCGGGCCACGCACCAGAAGGCGCGCGAGAGCTGGCATCTGTGGGGGATTATCTCGGAGTTCGTCGAGTCGGCCGAGCGGCTCTCGGAGATCCGCCCCGCGGTGTCGATCTTCGGGTCGGCGCGTATCAAGGCCGGCACCCCGGTGTATGCGCTGGCCGAAGAGATCGCGCACAAGCTCTCGGTGGCCGGCTTTTCGGTGATCAGCGGCGGCGGGCCGGGGATCATGGAAGCCGCCAACAAGGGCGCGCATGCCGGACCGTCGCCCTCTATAGGCCTGAACATCGAGTTACCGTTTGAGCAGTCCGGCAACCCGTACCAGGACATCTCGCTGCGGTTTCGCCACTTCTTTGCGCGCAAGGTGGCGTTCGTGAAGTACGCCGCCGCCTATGTCGTGATGCCCGGCGGTTTCGGCACGCTGGATGAACTGAGTGAAGCGCTCACCCTGATGCAGACCGGCACCGGCCGCCGCATGCCGGTGGTTCTGGTGGGCAGCAGCTTCTGGCAGGGCCTGCTGCGCTGGATGGAAGACACCCTGGTGGCAAACGGCATGATCGCCGCCGAGGACATGAAGCTCATGACCGTCGTCGACGACAGTGAGGCCGTCGTTAACGCCATTTTCGATTTCTATGAGGCCAAGGGCTTCGACGCCAGTGCGGCCGAGCGCGAACGCGTGTTGTATCTGTAGAGAAACGCAGGGCCGGTGCCGCTGTGCAGCACTACAATGCTCGCATGAAGTGCCATGATTCCCCCGCCCCCCTCGCTGTCGTGCTGTGTGCGCTGCTTGGCACAGCTGCATCGTCGGGACTCGCGCAGGGCCTTCAGGCACCGCCGCCTCTTCCCGCTCCGGCCTCCGCCCCGTCGCCCCAGACCGAGCCCAGCCGGCCAGCCCCGGAGCTCCTGGAGGAGCTTCCCGAACTCGCCCCCGCGCGCAAGCCGCAGCCGGAGACTCGGATCGAGCAGCGACGCGCAGGCAACCGCATCGTCGAAGTGATCGTCACGCCGGCGGGAAGCTCACGCAGCTACACCATCGTCAATCGCGAAGGCGAGCGCCCCACGAACGTGCAGGACCTATCCTCCGGGTTGTCCACGCCGCGCTTCTTCAAGTTCGAGTTCTAAGGGTCCCTGCGCAGCATGCGCATGACCCGCAAGACCTCCATCCACCATGGCCGTATTCACTCCGCTCAACCAGGACGATGTCGTGCGCCTGCTGGCCCACTACAGCCTGGGCGAACTGCAGTCCTACGAAGGCATTGCGGCAGGCATTGAGAACACCAACTATTTCCTCGACACCACGCGCGGGCGCTGGGTTCTCACGCTGTTCGAGCGCCTGACCTTCAAGCAGCTGCCGTTCTACCTGGATCTGATGCGGCATCTGGCGCAGCGCGGGCTGCCGGTGCCGGCGCCGCAGGAGAACAACGCGGCCAGCTTGCTGTCCGAGGTCCGCGGCAAGCCGGCCGCGATCGTGACGCACGTCGCCGGCCACTGGGTCAAGGCGCCAACCGAGCAGCACTGCGCCATTTTCGGCGCGCTGATCGCACGCATGCATCTGGCCGCGCAGGGCTTCGCGTCGTTTCAGCCCAACTTGCGTGGCATCGGCTGGTGGAAGAGCACGCTGCCCAAACTCGAGCCGCACGTGCCGGACGAGTTGTTCCACGCGCTGGCCGAGGAAGTCATCCACCAGGACAGCTTCTTCCGCAACCCGGTGTTCGAGCGGCTGCCGCAGGGCCCAGTGCATGCGGATCTGTTTCGCGACAACGTGTTGTGGGTCGAGGACGGCGGCGCGCCAAAGATCGGCGGCGTCATCGACTTTTACTTTGCCGGCTGCACGCTTTGGCTGTTCGACCTCGCCGTTGCGTTGAACGACTGGTGCGTCGACCTCGACAGCGGCGAGATCGTCGCGCCACGGGCCAAGGCGATGCTCAACGCCTACCACGCCGTGCGCTCGCTGACCGATCTGGAGCAACAAGCCTGGCCGACTGTCCTGCGCGGTGCGGCGCTGCGCTTCTGGATCTCGCGCCTGTACGACTTCTACCTGCCGCGCCCGGCGCGGGTTCTCACGGCACACGATCCGACCCGGTTCGAACGCATACTCGCCGCGCGCGTCGCGGCAAGCTCGCTGCCATGGGTTGACTGAATGCTGATCAACGCGCTGCCCGCCAGTGATGGCATCCGCTGGCTCAAGGAAGGCTTCCGCCTCGTACGGCAGCAACCGCTCGGGTTGCCGGCCATGGTCGTCATTTACCTGGCGATGCTGCTGATCCCCGCCGGCTTCGCCTCCAGCAGCCTGCTGCCGCTGGCGGTGCTCGGCATCGTGATCTCGGGCGTGCTCAGCCCCTTTGCCACCGTGGGCCTGATGCATTGCGTGAAAGACGCGGCCGAGGGCAAGGCGCCGATGCCGCAGTCGTTCGCGCGGCCGTTCAAGGACGAAGCCGCGCGGCTGCAACTGTTTCGCCTGGGGCTGGTGAACGCCGCGCTGCTGGCGATGGTCGCCGTGCTCGCGGCACTGTTCGCACCTGACGTTGGCGACATCAGCGGCCCGCCGACCTCGCTCGACGATCCGCGCATGATGGCCATGCTGTGGCAGATCGTGCTGTACCTGCCCGTGCTCGCAGTGATGTGGTTCTCGCCGATGCTCGCCGGCTGGCATCGGATGACGCCGGGCAAGGCGATGTTCGGCAGTGCCGTGGCCAGCTTGCGCAACCTGGGCGCGCTCGTGATGTACGGGCTCGCGACGGCGGGAGCGATCCTGCTCATCAGCCTGGTGCTCGTTGGCCTGCTCTCGACCCTGATCCGATCGCCCGAGCTGCTGTCGTTCGTGCTTGCCCCGGTCGCGCTCGGTCTGATGGCGGTGGTGCAGGCGAGCTTCTATCCGATGTACCGCGACATCTTTCACTGAACTGCGACGCACGCTCCCCGCGTCTTGCCGCGGCTGTCATGCTACGACCCCATGCGGATGCCGGTGGCGGCCTCCGCCAACCGCCATAGCCGCTCGGCCGCGCCGTCGTCGAGCGCGGCGGGGTCGGGTTCGATCCTGCGGCACTTGACGTAGTAGTCTCCGCTCGCGCCTTCGAGTTCCAGCGCGGTCGCCAGGTACACCGACGTACGCGCGCCCTTGTCCGGTGCGATGAGGACCAGTGTCGCCAGCACGCGGAACGGCCAGGGAAACTCGCGCGCGAGCCCCGTATCGACCACGCCGGGGTGCAGCGCGTTGACCGTGACGCCGCTGTCCCGCAGCCGGCGCGCCAAAGCCCGGGCAAAGAGCAGGTTGGCGAGCTTGCTGCGCGCGTAGACCTGCATCATCGAAAAGCGGCGCTCCCCCTGCGGATCGTCGAAGTCCATCCGTTGGCCCTTATGCAGGCCGGAGGCGACCACCACGATCCGCGCCGGCGCCGCGGCCCGCAGTGCCGGCAGCAACAGCAGCGTCAGCAGAAAATGCCCGAGGTTGTTGACGCCGAAGGAGGACTCGAAGCCGTCGGCGGTCAGCCGCCGTTACGCCAGGCTGATGCCGGCGTTGAGCACCAGCACGTGCAGCCGCGGAAAGCTGCGCAGCATCTCCGCCGCGCAAGCGCGGATCGAGGCGAAGCTCGCCAGATCGAGCGGCACGAGATGCAGCCGCCGCGCATCGGGCGCGGCACTCCGAATCTAGGCGACGGCCGCCGCGCCGCGTGCGGGGTCGCGCGCCGGCAGCACCAGTTCGGTGCCGCGCTGAGCAAGCGCCGTCGCAGTAGCCGGGCCGATCCCGGAGCTCGCGCCGGTGATCAGCATGGTCGTGCCAGCGAGGTCGTTCATCGTCTCCCTCCCCACCGGCGGTTGTCGATCTGCGCGTAGGCCCCGGCATAGATGATCTCGCGCACGAACGGCAGCGCGAGAGAGTCCTGCGGGAAGCCGAGCGGAATGCGGCTCGCCTGGTCCAGCCGCGCCAGCGCATCGGCCGGCAGCGTCGCGGCGAGGCGGCCCAGGTTGTCTTCGGTCTGCGCCAGCCGGCGCCCGCCGACAATGGGAATCACCAGCCCCGGCTGCGCCCGCAGCCAGGCCAGCGCCACCTGCGAGGCCGACGGGCCGGTGGCCGCCGCCACCTCGCCCACCACGCGGGCAATGCCGAGCGAGCGCTCGTTGACGAACGCCGGTGCCGACGGGTTGTCGGTGACGCGCGCGCCCCCGGCGCGCCCGCTGCCGTATTTGCCGGTCAGCACGCCGCCGCCGAGCGGCGCCCAGGCGGTGAGCGCCAGATCGAGCGTGGCGGCCATCGGCAGCACCTCGCGCTCGACGCTGCGCTCGACCAGGCTGTACTGCATCTGCACGGCGACAAAGCGGGTCCAGCCGTGCGCGACGGCGATCGCATCGGCGCACGCCACCACCCAGGCCGGCGCATCCGAAATCCCCGCTACAGCACTTTGCCGGCGCGCACCATGTCGTCCAGCGCGCGCAGCGTCTCCTCGATCGGTGTCAACGGATCCCAGGCGTGCACCCAGTACAGATCGACGTGGTCGGTGCCCAGACGTTTGAGGCTCGCCTCCAGCGACCGCACCAGGTTCTTGCGCTGATTGCCGCCGGCGTTGGGGCCTCTGCCGGGAGTGCCCAGCGTGTACTTGGTAGCGAGCACAAAGCGGTCGCGCGCGCCGCGCACCAGGTCGCCGACGATGCGTTCCGGCGCGCCGTTGGTGTAGTGGTTGGCGGTGTCGATGAAGTTGCTGCCGGCGGCGGCAAAGGCGTCGAAGATGCGGCGGCGCGCCAAAGCCCCAGTCCTCACCGAAGGTCATCGTGCCCAGGCACAGTTCGGACACGCGCAGGCCAGTGTGGCCCAACAGCTTGTAGCGCATGGTTGCGTACTCCCGCAAAAGGCGTTCAGTCCACGTTGTCCAGCCGCGTCAGCCGCCGCTCGGCGACGAGCGGCTCCAGCCCCGCCGACACCCGCTTGAAGAGCTCACTGCCCAGATACGCCTTTTCGTCCTCGCGCGAGCGCCAGGTGTAGTAAACCTAGAAACCGCAGTTGTCATTGCTGCCAAACAGCGCAGATCGAGTGTTGGCGCGGCTTGCCGGGCAATTCTCGCGACTGCGGAGCAGTTCCAAACCGGTGATCGACCGCCGCTCAAGTTGTGCAGTCGCGACAGCGACATGGTGCATCTTGCGGCCGTCAACTGCGGTTTTTAGGGTAAACGACGAGCCGGCCCGGCTCGCCTTCGACCAGGTTGACCTCAACCCGCATCAGGCCCGGCACCTGGCGGATCTCGGCCATCGCCCGCTGCGTGAAGTCGAGCAGCGCGCGCTCCTGACCCGGTTGCGCCTGCGGCCCGGCGGCCTGCGCCGCCGCACCGACGACGAGGGCCGCGGCGGCAAACCATGTCGCGGCACGCATGGCCTTCAAGCCTTGACGATGGCGAAGTTGAAGTCCGGCGTGCCGAGGGCACCCCACGGGCGGATCCATATCGGCAGCAACTGCTCGGTGCCGCGGGTGGTGGTGATGTCGCCCAGATCGACGATCCGCTCGGCCGCCCAGCCGAACTCGCCGAGCAGTCCCCTGGCGGTGGCCTTGGCCGCGGCGTCGTTGCCGCTGACGAAGACGTGATGCACGCCGGGCACGCGGGCCGGATCGACCATGACCATGCAGCTCATCGTGTTCAGCGTCTTGACCACGCGCGCATGCGGAAACTCGCGCTGGACCGCCTCACCGAGCGGGTCTGTGTTGACGATGGAACGCGACGGCGGCATGCCGCGCGAGAAGTCGAGCGGGTTGGCTACGTCGATCAGCACCTTGCCGGCCAAGTTGGCCGCACCAGCGGCGCGCAGCGCATCGAGCGCGGCGCCGCCCAGCGTGGCGTTGATCACCACTTCACCGTGGCGCGCGGCGTCGGCAAAGCTGCCCACCTTGCCTTGATGTGCTGCGGCCCAGGCCGCCGCCTTGTCGTTGCCGGCGCTGCGCGCACCCATCATCACGTCGTGGCCAATGCTCGCCAGTTTGCTGGCCAGTGCCTGGCCGACCATGCCGGTGCCGAAACACCGATTTTCATTTGCGGACTCCTTGTGGTTGAAAGAAGAAGTCGATCAATGCCCGCCGGGGGCAGGAACAACACCGAGCTGCCGCATCATCGCCAGCTCGTCGCCGACCAGCCAGCGTTCCGCGATGCGGCCGGCTTCGACGCGGTAGATCGCGATGAAAGCGATGTCCACCTCGCGGCGGGTCGCGGGCAGGCCCATGAACGTCGCCCGGTGCCTGCCGGCCACACGTCCGCGCACGACCACGCGGTCGCCGCCGCAAACTGGTCTTCGACCGTTTAGCGCAGGCCGCCAAAGGCCGCCAACGCACCGGCGGTCATCTGCTTGAAGCGCGCCCGTCCGTGCGCGTCGCCGTGGGTGGCGTGCTCGGCAAAGTCTTCGGCAAGCAACGAGTCAAAGCAGCAAAGTCGCCGCGCTGCGCGGCGTCGAGAAAGCGGCCCACCAGCGCCAGGGATTCGGCCGCATCCATCATCGTCTTGCTCCCGCAGGTTAGTGCGTCGCCTCACCAGGCGACCGTGCCTTGCTCGTCGAAGAAGCCGCCGGTCGGCCCATCAGCCGGCAAGGTCGCCAGGCGCCACGCCACTTCGGCCGCCTGCCGCGGCGTGCGCGGCGCCTCGGCTCCGCCCAGCTCGGTACGCACCAAGCCGGGATATAACGATTTAGCTTGATGTTCTCGGCGAGTAGCGCCCGCGCGGTCCATGCCGTCAGCATGTTCAGCGCGGCCTTGGAGAAGCGACAGGGCGCCATCTCGAAGCCGGCGTAAGGCGAGTTCCGGTTCACCGTCTCGGCGATCGAGCCCGCAGCGCTCGCCACGTTGACCACCCGCGCGGCGACCGACCGGCGCAACGAGGGCAGGAAGGCGAGCGTCATCTGCCAGGGACCGAAGCTGTTGGTGGCGAGCGAGGCGTCCAGCTCGGCGCGGTCGACCTGCACGATGTTCTTGCCGGGACTCAGCATCACGCCGGCGTTGTTGACCAGCACATCCAGCGGCGAGTGGCGCGCGGCCACCTGCGCCGCGGCGCGGGCCACCGCAGCGGCGTCGGCCATGTCGAGCGCCAGCGCCTCGGCGCTGCCGCCAGCCGCCGCGATGCGGTCGACCACTGTCTGCGCCGCCGCCAGGTCGCGCGCGGCAACGATCGTATGAAAGCCGCCGGCGGCAGGCCGCTCCGCCGTGGTCCGGCCGATGCCGCGGTTGGCACCGGTGACAAGAGCAATGCGTTGATTGTTCCAGGGCTCTCCATTTCACCGGACTGGTCGGTAGCTTGCCGTCGATGGACCATCAGCGCGCAGGGAAGCACGACCCAAGGTCACTCGGCGAGTTTCAAGCTTGGTTTCGAACCGATGCCGACTGCCCGGACTACCTCGAGTGGCTGCGCTGGCCTACCGGTTTCGTCTGCCCGGCTTGTCTGGGGCGTGACGGCTGGCGTCCGGGCGACTGGCGCTTCAAGTGCACCGCGTGCGGTGTGCGTTGCTCCCTCACCGCCGGAACGATCTTCGACCGCACGCGCACGCCGCTGACCCTGTGGTTCACCGCCTGCTGGCCGTTCGCCACCGGCAAGGACGGGATTGCCGCGCTGAGTCTG
>JADCGX010000005.1 GCA_020248785.1 Burkholderiales bacterium
CGGCAGCCGCGCCCTGTACCGCCTGGTGCTCAACGGCAACGCCGTCACGGCCACCGAAGTGCTCTTTGCCGGCCAGCACGAGTGGCGCGATGTGCGCCTGGGGCCGGATGGGTATCTGTATGTGATGTCGCGCAGCGCGAGTGCGATTTATCGGGTGGAGCCGAACTAGCTCTTCCGCACTTCTTGCTCGTTGACGGCTTGCAGTCGGGCCGTGCGATACGCTCGCCCGCACTATGTGCGGAATCGCAGGCGTCTGGTCCCCGAGTGCTGTCACGGCCGAAGAACTGCGCCGACAGGCGCAGGCCATGGCCGACCGCCTGCTGCACCGCGGGCCCGACGACGGCGGCACATGGTGTGACGACAACGTCGGCATTGCGCTGGGCCATCGGCGCCTGAGCATCGTCGACCTCTCCCCTGCTGGTCACCAACCCATGCTGTCTGCCTCTGGCAGGTACGTGGCCGTCTACAACGGCGAGATCTACAACCATCAAGAGCTGCGCGCGGCGATTGAAGCGCGTGGCGCAGTGCAGTGGCGCGGACATTCGGACACCGAAGTCCTGCTCGCCGCGATTGATCTGTGGGGCTTGCAAGCTGCGCTGGAGCGCTCGGTCGGCATGTTCGCAATCGGGCTATGGGACCGCGAGCAACGCTGCCTGCAAATGGCACGGGATCGCATTGGCGAGAAGCCCCTGTACTACGGCAAGGTGCACGGCAAGTTCGTCTTCGCCTCTGAGCTGAAAGCCATCCGCGCTGTAGCGTTGGCACCGGCCCTGGACCGCACTGCCTTGCAGATCTACCTGCGGCTCGGTTATGTGCCCGCGCCGTTCTGCATCTATGAAGGTCTGCACAAGGTTGAGCCCGGCTGCATCGTCACCATCAAGAGCGCAGGCGGCACCGCGGAGACAACTCGTTATTGGTCAGCATTGGAAGCAGCAAGGCGGGGCCAGGCGCAACGCAACGATGCAAGCGAAGCCGAGCTCGTTGACGAACTCGACCGCCTGCTGCGGCAATCCATCCGTGGGCAGATGGTGGCCGATGTTCCGGTGGGCGCATTTCTCTCTGGCGGCATCGATAGCTCAACGGTCGCCGCGATCATGCAGGATGAAAGCAGCTCGCGCGTCCATAGCTATTCCATTGGCTTTGCTGAGAGCGAGTACGACGAAGCGCCGCACGCCAAGCGCATCGCACAGCATCTGGGCACCGACCACACGGAGCTGTATGTGACGCCGCGGGAGGCGATGGACGTCATCCCGCGCCTGCCCGAGATGTACGACGAACCGTTTGCCGACTCGTCGCAGATCCCAACGTTTCTGCTGTGCCAGCTTGCGCGCCGCTCTGTCACGGTCGCGCTGTCTGGCGACGGCGGCGATGAACTGTTTGGCGGCTACCCGCGGTACGCCCTTGCCGATAGACGCTGGCAGGCGCTTCAACATGTCCCAGCAGCGCTGCGACCGCCGGCGGCGGGCTTACTCCAAGCAGGTTCAACGGCTTTAGGCGTTGTAAGGCATGGCGTTGGCAATGCTCCACTGTTTGGCGCAGCGATCACCAACATCGCAGACAAGGCGCAGAAGGCGGCGCGGCTCTTGCGCACCACCTCGGTGGAAGAGGTTTACGCACGCCTGGTTGCTACCTGGCCGGACGCGGCACAAGCAATGCCGGCCGATGGCGCGCCTGCGTGGGTTGAACAAGCCATGCGCAGTGCGGGGGGAAGTCCCTTCGAGCGAATGATGTTTGCCGACCTAGTCACTTACTTACCAGACGACGTGCTGGCAAAGGTGGATCGAGCGTCTATGGCTGCGAGCCTGGAAACACGGGTCCCTCTGCTCGATCACCGCGTCGTCGAATTCAGCTTTCGCGTGGCGCCGAGGCTGAACAAGCCTGTAGACAGCAGCAAATGGCTGCTACGGCAACTCCTTGGAAGTTACGTGCCACCGAAGTCATTCGAGCGACCGAAGATGGGCTTTGGCGTTCCGATAGATCGTTGGTTGCAAGGAGCGCTGAATAGCTGGGCTCACGATTTACTTCAACCAACGGCTTTAGCGAATTTAGGGATTGAACCGAGCCACGTCTTGCAAATGTGGCAAGACCATTGCTTTGGAAAGAAGCGTCATCACATTGCGCTTTGGTCGATTCTTACGTTACTAGCTTGGACACGCCTAAGTCCATCAGAGCCTACGTTCTTATAGGGGACATGACCGACAACAGGCTGCAACTTCACGTCCTCGTATGCGCAAAGCGTTGCCCAGATTCATACGCCAAGAGTCGATACAGAGAAGCAACCTAAGATTCTTCATCTGCTCAGCAATCGTCTACCTTCAACGATGTTTCGAAGTTGGATCGTCGTCACCGATCCAGCCAAACTGCCAGAACCGCGGCCAAAGCGCTTCCGACCGATGATCAGCACGCCACAACGTCTCTCGTACTTCGGGGGCCCCAAACGACTTGAAGGGAAGCATAGCGATAGTTGAAATCGCAATCGCGATCATCAAGGCGCTGAATGCCGAAAGCACTCTCTGTTCCCCCACCACTTCTGTTGAATGACAGAAAGCTCGCGCGGCACAGGCTAGAACTACCGTTGCCGCTAACTGACTCGTTGGGATAACAAAGTAACCGTCTAGGCTTGAAGCGACAAGCAGCACAACAAGAGATGCAAAGATGGCGGCCTTCTCGTCATCTACCACAGAGCTGGCCCCATTCGTCTGAACAGCCAATCGGGTTCGATAAGTGGATTCTCTGCGGTTAGGAAACGTCGAATTGGGCACGCTGCAGGGTTATGCACGGCCGGCCGGTTCGGTCGCTTGCGACGAACCGGGAACCGGCCGGCGGTGCATAACCCGTGTGGCGTGCCCCGATCATCGCTCAGGCCGCCTTCTTCATCGCCGGCAGGCTGGCGAAGTAAAACTCATCCGGGGTCTTTCGATCCAGGCTCGAGTGCGGTCGGCGTGTGTTGTAGAACTCGATGAACTGCGCCAGCGAGGCACGGGCCTGGCTGACCGACTCGTAGGCCTTCAAGTACACCTCGTCGTACTTGATCGTGGGCCACAGCCGCTCGACAAATACGTTGTCGCGCCACGCGCCCTTGCCGTCCATGCTGATGCGGATGCCGTGGCCCGCCAGCAGTTCGGTGAACGCCTGGCTGGTGAACTGACTGCCTTGGTCGGTGTTGAAGATCTCGGGCCGGCCGTGCTGGGCGATCGCTTCTTCGACCGCCTGCACACAGAAGTCGGTGTCCGAGCTGTTCGTCGGCGGCCTCAACGTCAGCCGGGCGCTCTATCGGCTGGTGCTCAACGGCATCGAAGTCACTGCGACCGAGGCCCTCTTCGCTGGCCAGCATGAGCGGCGCGATGTGCGGCAGGAGCCCGATGGCTATCTGTTTGTCATGTCGCGGACTGCGAATGCCGAAGCGCTGCGGCGCCGTGCTGGTCGACCACTGGTTGCGGGGGCTGCTCAAAACTCGGGCACAAGACCTCCTTGAACCGCTGCGCGCGAGGACTGGAGCCTGCGCTCATCGTGCAAGCATGGCATGAGCAGTTCATCGGCAAGCGTGACTGGCAATACCGACTATGGATAGTGATGACGCTGCAGGAGTGCCACAAGTGACAGGCCTTCACAGGCGCTAAGTAAGACCGGTATCAAAGCGGCTACAGCCGCCTCCATTCGTGTATGCCCACAGGTTGGAGCTGGGACGCCCACTTGCCCGTTGATCTGCATCCAGTCGGAAACAGCCTGCTTTACGGAATCCACCGCAGTTACGTTCTCAGACGAACATGCTCGCGGCAAATGGTTCTGATGTTGCGGAAGGGCTATCGCGAACAAGGCGCCGCGACGATCGAAACGACGATCATCAATTCAATGAGTGGAAAAAGACGTTCTTTAGGCAAATCCATCTTCTTCGAAGGCGCGATCGAGAAAAAAAGGGGCAGCAAAGCTGCCCCCATCTTCTCGATCGCTTACTGTTAGTTCACGCCGGTCTGCGCGCGCGTGCAACCACCACCGTTCGTATACGCCCATGTGATGGCATTCGCATTCGAGGTTGGCGCCAACGTCACGACGCAGTTTCGAGCTGCCGCCGTGCCATTCAACGTGATTACGCCAGCGGTGTAGCCAGAGGTATTGAGCAGGTTCGGTGTACCGGGAATGGCGAAACCAGCTGGCAAGAAATTGGCGCCAGCACCAGTTAAGCCTGCAATTGAATCACAGGGCGCTGCAGGACCCGGAGCTTGAGCGTTGACCTGCATGCATTCAGCGATTGCCTGCTTCAACTGGCCGACGCTCGAAAGGTTGTCGGACCAACGAGCACGGGCAACATAGTCCTGATACTGCGGAGTCGCGTCACCTGAGTGGCGCGCGCAGAGTCCTCTGCAGATTGCAGCGTGCAACGCAATCGCTGCAAGCGAGGATAGATTGCGCGCGCATGCATGGGCACACTGCGCGCTCATGGTCACCAGCGCACCGCTGCAACTGCCCGACGAGTCAGCCATCGCGAAGATGGCGCCCGGCCAGATTGCCGCGCTGCTACAGGCGTACCAGCAGCGAGACGAGCGCCGTGCGCACGAGATTCACTGGCGCGACGCCAAGATCGACCAGCTCAGCTTCGAGATCGCGCAACTCAGGCGCCAGCAGTACGGCCGGCGCAGCGAGCGGCTCGGGGGCGAGCAGAAGGCCCTGTTCGACGAGGCGATCGCAGCCGACATCGCCGCGGTCGAGGCCCAGCTCGAGCAGTTGCGTGCCAGCCTGCCGAGCCGGTCGGACGAAGCCAAGCGCACGCCCAAGCGAGCCGCCCTGCCGGCCAGCCTTCCGCGGCGCGAGATCCGCCACGAGCCCGAGCACACCGACTGCGGCTGCGGCGCGCCGATGCAGCGCATCAGCGAAGACGTGGCCGAGAAGCTCGACTACACCCCGGGTGTGTTCACGGTGGAGCGGCACATCCGCGGCAAATGGGCCTGTGCACACTGCCGCACGCTCACCCAGGCGCCGGTGCCGGCCGCAGTGATCGACAAGGGCATCCCCACCGCCGGGCTGCTGGCGCAGGTGCTGGTGGCCAAGCATGCCGATCATCTGCCGCTGTACCGGCAGGAGCAGATCTTCGGACGCGCGGGGCTGGCGATCCCGCGGGCCACGCTGGCGGCGTGGGTGGGCCAGTGCGGGGTGCAGTTGCAGCCGCTGGTCGAGGCCCTGAAGGACGAGCTGCTGGGCTGCGCGGTGCTGCACGCCGACGAGACGCCGGTGGCCATGCTGGCGCCCGGAACGGGCAAGACACACCGCGCCTACCTCTGGGCGTATGCGGCTGGGCCGCGCGAGCCGATCAAGGCGGTGGTCTACGACTTTGCCGACAGCCGATCCGGTGAGCACGCGCGCCGCTTCCTGGGGCACGGGTCGGACCCACCGGACCGACCGCCGTGGACGGGGCGACTCGTGTGTGACGACTTCGCCGGCTACAAGGCGTTGTTCGCCCAAGGGGTGACCGAGGTGGGCTGCATGGCGCACGCCCGGCGCAAGTTCGTCGAGCTGCAGGCGGCCAACCAGAGCACGATCGCCACCGAGGCCATCGAGCTGATCCGGCAGCTGTATGCGGTGGAGCGCGACGTTCACGACCTCGATGACGACGCGCGCCGGCAGCAGCGGCAGGCGCGCGCCCAGCCGATCGCCAAGACGCTGCACGACTGGCTGACGGCGCATCGGGCGCGTGTGACCGATGGCACCGCCACGGCCAAGGCGATCGACTACAGCCTGAACCGCTGGACGGCGCTGACGCGCTACCTGACCGATGCGCGGCTGCCGATCGACAACAACCACGACGAGCAGCAGATCCGGCCCTGGGCGACTGGACGCAAGAACTGGCTGTTCGCCGGCACGCTGGCGGCCGGACAACGCGCCGCCGCCATCGCGAGCCTGATCCAGACTGCCAAGCTCAACGGCCACGATCCGTATGCCTACGTGAAGAACGTGCTGGAGCGCTTGCCCACGCAACGGGCCAGCCGCATCGGCGAACTGCTGCCGCATCGCTGGTCGCCCACGACCGCGTGAGCGACACCGTCATCGACCCCGCGTCAACCTGACTTCGCTAGCCGCTTACGGCCAGCTCAACGCGCGCGGCGATGGATGCCGCATAGCGACGGCGACCGGTTTCGCGGGCGGTCTCCGCGCCTGCCTATGGTGCGATCACATCGAACACAGTGCCAAGCAAGAGGCCCGGGAGCGTTCGACGAGAGCAGAATTCGCTCACCCGTCGCCACGCAGCGGCGGCCCCGTCCGAATTGCCTCGTAGGCAGCGCGATAGGCGTCGACGCAACCTGACCATTTCCACTGGGCGGCGAGGGTGGCTGCCGCACCGCGTGCGGCAGCCAGTGCCTGACCTCCGTCGGCCAGCAGTGCCTGCAAGCGCGCGCGCAGTGCCTGCCCGGCGGCCTCGTGTGACAGCCCGCGCAGCTCGACATGGAATACGCAGCGCTCGTCGCGGCGCGGGAAGGCCTCGAACACCTCGGTGCTGACGAGGACCGGCGTGCCGCAGGCCAGCGCCTCCTGCAGCACCAGCGGAAAGCCCTCGCCCGTGCTCGGCAGTACCAGCAGCGCAGCGCGGCGGTAGTGCCCGGCGATCTCTGCCGCGTCCACGCGGCCTAACAGCTCGACCACTGCCTGCTCGGCGGCGGCCCAGGTCTGAGGCCCGAGCGGCCCCCGGCCGATGAAGCGCCAGGCTGCGCCGGCCATCGTGGCGGCGTGGCGCAGGATCGGCAGGCCCTTCTTCTCGACGAAGCGGCCGACGAAGAGCAGCGGCACGCGGCCGTCGGCGTGCGCCGCCGCGGCCTCTGCCGGGCCGGGATGAAAGTTCTCGTGGTCCACGCCGTTGGGCACCAGCAGCGGCGGCCGGCGCCAGCGCACCACGGGCTCGAAGTGCTGCATCACCGGCCTGCCCACGAAGACCACTTGCGCCGCGGCGCCCAGCGCCCAGGCACCCACGCTGCGGTTTAGCAGCCGAAGCAACCGGGTTGCGGCGGGCGACGCGAAGGCGATCTCACCGATGTGCTGCGTCAGCAGCACCGGCTTGCGGCGCAGCTGCGCGAACACCAGCGCCAGCAGCGTCGGCAGGTAGATGTAGTCGTGGACATGGACGACCTCGCTGCGGCCGACGGCCCGCCACAGCCGCCACAGCGCGGGCGGCGACCACAGCGGTAGCGGCAGCCCGATGCGCCGCTCCAGCGGGTCCCAGGTCGGCGCGGCGTCGATGCTCAGGCCCGGCGGCGTATCGGCAGGCGCCTCGCCGCGCAGGCCGCTGGCCATCCAGTGCACGCGCACGCCCGCCAGCGCCAGCCGCCGCGCCAGCTGGTCGGCCACCGCCTCGATGCCGCCGCCGTGGGCGGCGAAGAAGGCGCTGACCTGGAGTAGCCGCAGCGGCGGCTGCACCTCAGCGGCGGCCGAAGACGCGGAAGACACAGCGGCCGTTGATGAGGAAGCCATAGGCGAACATCAGCGCCGCCACCACCGCCATGCCTGGCGCCGGCGGCAGCCCCAGCGTCTCCACCAGCAGCACCAGCAGCACCAGGCCGAGAGCAAACTGCGACAGCTGCTGCAGCACGAAGCGCGCGAACTCGACCCCGCCGGCCGGCCCCGACACGACGAAGCTGAAGCGCCGGTGCGTCAGGTACGACAGCGGGATCGTCACCACGCAGGTGGCCAGTGCGGCCATCAAGTAGGGCGCCCCCAGCAGGTCGTGGCCCACCCAGACGATCGCTACGTTGAGCCCGGCGCAGGCCGCGCCGACCAGCGCGTAGCGGCCGGCCCTGGCCGCCAGGGCGGCACTGCGCTCAGCCACCCACACGCTCCCACAGTCCCATGAACTGCAGCCCGTTGGTCAGCGCTAGCAGGCCGGTGTGGCAACGCATCGGGTGCATGAAGGTGCGGCGCACGAAACCGTTGGCCTCGATCCACTGCACCCATTGCCAGTCGCGCTGGTAGCGGTAGGGGCTGGGGATGTCAAACCGGCGGTTGCCCAGCTCGTCGAGAACGGCCAGCGTGAAGTTGCCGACCGGGCCGCCGTGCTGGTGATCCTTCAGCAGCAGCCAGCGTCGCGTGCAGCGGGCGAGGTCGGCCAAGGCAGCCATCGGGTCGGGGCAGTGGTGGACCACGTCGATCGAGTACGCGAGGTCAAAGCTGCGGTCGCCAAAAGGCAGCCGGCCGCCGTCGTAGAGCTGCGGGCGCACGAAGCTTTGCGCGCGCTCGACCACATCGACCGGCGTGATGCGGGCGATCTTGGTCTGTGCGCCCAGGCTGTGCGCGAAGAACCCGTCGCCCGAGCCGAAGTCGAGCGCGCTGTCCAGCGGCCCCAGCGGCGCCAGCGCGGCCTTCAGCTGCTCCAGGATGCGCAGGCGGTACGGATTCATGGCGTCGGTGTGCACTTGCGGGCCAGCACCACATACACGGCGGCGTTGCCGTCGATCCAGGTCGCCGGCGTGAGGGCGTCCTCCAGGTGCATGCGCAGGTGCATGAGGCTGCTGCATAGCGCCGCCAGCAACCCGCCCAGCAACGGCAGGGCTGCTAGCACGCGGGCGAAGCCGCTGGCGCGGAACTGCGTCGTCCACGCCCGCGGGCCGACCAGTGCCCACACCCGCGTGGCCTCGAAGCCGCGGCATCGCAGTTCGCGCAGCAGGCCGTCGCGAGTCCAGCGGCGCCAGTCGGTGGGGTGCGGGTGGTACAGCCAGGTGCCGTGGGTCGACAGCACGAGCGAACCATCGTCGGCGAGCAGGCGGCGCGCCTCGCCCAGGTAGGCGTCGAGATCCCACACGTGCTCGAGGACCTGGAACGAGAGGACAGCATTCGCACTGCCGTCGGCCAGCGCCAGCGGTTGGCCAGGCACGATGCGCAAGGGCGGTGCGGCGTCGATGTCGCAGGCTAGGTACTCGGCGCCTCGGGCTTCGAACAGGCGGCGGTAGGGCGCTTCACCCGCGCCAAGATCGATGACCCGTGCCGGCGTTGCCGCTGGCAGTGCCGCAGCCGCGGCCTGCGCGACGGCGCGCGCCAGCAGCTTCAGCGTGTAGGCATCGTGTAGCCAGAAAGGCGGCGCCAGCCGGGGCGACGTCAATGCGGCACCTCGCCCATGGCCTGCGCGGCGGGATTGCGAGTCCCGCCAGCAGCGGTCGCCGGGCGCAGCGCGGCGTCAACGACCGCGCCCATCCCCGCTGCCCGTGGGGTCAGCCGAATAACCTCAAGCAGGAAGGCGCTCATCGCCACCTGCATGCCGGCCATCATCAGCATCGCCGCCGGCACCTCTACGCGCATCATCACCGCCGGGTCGAGAGCGCCGAAGCGCTGTTGCGACCACAAGCAGACGCTGTATCCGGCGAAGATCACCATCTGCAAGCCGAGGCATGCCACCACGCAGTGTGCTTGGCGACGCCAAAGCTGCGCGCAACCGAGGCCGCCGGCGCCGGGTCGCGATCGGCCACGCCGACCACCTCAAAGCGCTTATCGCGCAGAAGCAACGGCAGATGTCTATGAGTGCAGACCCAACCCAACCCGATGACGCCGCTCTTCAACCGGGTCACGCGAGCCCCACCGCCGCGCGAGCCGCCATTTCCGCTTCGCTCGCCAACGACGAGAGGGCCGCAGAGTCCGGATGGCCGCTTTGGCTTGCCTGCGCCGACAGCCCGATCGCCACAGCCGACGACGAGAATGCTGCGATTTGGCACGTCGGCAAACAATGTAGCGATTCGCTGCAACGCTCCCTTCCTGCACACATTTGCATTATTCGACGGAAGGAGGCGAGCGATGAGTTTGGCCCACACATTGCCGCCCGCATACGTTGCCCATTGCGCCGCCAAGAAGTCGGCCGTCGAAAAAACACTTCGTTCATCGTGTAGTAAAACAGGCACGCGCGCCAGCGTCGAAAAAGCGCGACCGCACACCAGACGGTGCAAGCCTCCGCCTTTCCCGATTCAAACCGCCCATAACAACGCACACAACGGAGGAGAACTTCCTCTGCAGTACTTCGTTCGCGGCGCATTATGGACATAGACTAAATAGTGACACCTAGTTACTAGAACAGGACTATGTTGTCACGGGACGGGTGACAACGAAGCTTGCCTCATAGCCTAGGCCGCACGGGCAATCACGCGTCCTTAGCTCCGAGCTATCGGCAACGGTTCGCGACGGTAGTCGCAAGAGACACTGAAATTTCCTGCACGAACTTGCTCCAAACTGCCGACGCGGTACGTCTGATAGAAGTTAGGACGGAAGTACGACACCCCGATGTCATCGACGATCAAGACCGTATCGCTCGCCGCATACTGGCGCGTCCAAAAGTGTCCGTTGTAGAAGGTGAAGGGCGCGGGACTAGGGAACAGTAGCGGACACCGAGCGGCAACGTCATCCATAACGGCACTCGCCGCCGATCGAGCCTTCTCAATATGTGCATTCCGGGTTGGAATCCGTTCGACTGGACAAGCAACTACAAGCATCCGGCGATCGAGAGTCACGGGTGACGCCTCCTTCGTCGAAGGGGCTATGGCCAAAGTAACCCCTACACCATTCACCCAGATATCTTCGCAGGCGGCATTGGCTTTGCTCCGCATTTGCAAACCTGAGACCATCGCATCGATAGTCTTTGCGTCTGGACGATTGTAACTGCCATCCTGCGGTGCGTAGGTCTCAACATTTACAATGAAGTACATTGGAAGGGCTGCCTTCCGCGCCAAACGATTCTGCACATAGCGCCACGCCGGCATGTGAGTTGCGAGAGCGTACTGCCCTCCAGCGCTTATGAAGGTCGATTCTGGATGAAGGTAAGGAAAGGCGAGGGACGCGGATTCAAGCCCCATTGAGAAGTAAATCGCCGGGTCTTGAAGAGGCTTCGGTACTTTAACGTCGAACCATTCCCCGCTGGCACTCCAATCGACCGGGTGGTAACGAAGCAAACTGCCTGTTGCCACGATGTACCCTTGCACGGCAATCATCGTGGCCACGCCGTAAACCTTGAATCGCGCCTTGTCTGACACACGCCACAGTAATGCGATGGAAAGTGGTCCAACCAGCAAAAACCAAGGCGAGTAGTACCGCCCGTTTCCTGAGGTCATCAGCCAGATTGGCCAACTAACGATTAAGCCCGCGAACAGTGACCAGAATAGCCGGCGGGTCTGAAACTCGGAGTAGAGGTCGACCTGTTTCCCGCTGACCAGCTTTACCAACCAATAGACAAGGCAAAACAGCAAAAGAATGATCAAGAAGAAAAAGCGAGCGTCAGGGGCCGGCACGTCTATGTAAACGGCCTTCTCCGGACTCATCATCCAGATCGGGCGCAGTAGCGCATCCAGTAGATCGACGGGGATAAAGCGCACCATCTTTCCACCAGACACCTCAGCTGCGTCCGACTTGAAGATGCCGTTAAATCCTGGGAGTACTGGGTTGCCATATTCTGAGTAGACGCGCCACCACCAAAACCCCGCGACAGCAAGCGCGGATGCCGCCATGCTGGTCGCTAACGTAATTGAGGCGTGAATCTTCGCTCGCCAGCCCTGGGTCAGGAGCAACAAGAAGCACAACACACCAATTGCTGAAACCACGTTGGAAAGCTTGAGAGCGCATGCAAAGCCGAGCAGTGCGCCAGCTAAGGCAAATCTGCCTTGGGTCAGTTCCTTTTCTAGCTGAGCTCTTGGTAAAACTAGTACGATGGCCAGAAGAACCGGCACCGCCGTCGGCAAGTCAATGAACGAGCTGCCCAACTGGAACAGAAAAATCGGCGCCCCCGCCGCGAGGGCTACAGAAAGCCATGCACCAAGCCTATCGAAGTGGCGCCCCGTCACATCACCTACGATCCGGCCACCAATTTGCCAGACGAGGCAGAGGGCCGCAGCGGGCAGCAGGGCTAGAGCAGCGACGACGAGCCGGTCGCTTAGTCCGCTGCTCGCAAGAAGATAAAAGGGCGCAAAAGCATAGGGCACATTGTAGCTTTGTACGCTTGCTGGATAGAAATCCTGCGAGATCCTGTCGTGTAGCGCCGAGTAGCCGAGATAGAAGTGAAAGTGCCGCTGATCCCAGGAGACGTCCTTCCCGAGAAAGAGCGCAAGACCAATGCAGGCGAGGACTATGAATAGATAACTGAGTGTTGCCTCGGTCAGGTGTCGATCCGTGCGCGTGGTGCTCCTTGCTCCGATCGCTATCATGCCAAGCGCGCCTTAGCAGAAGTGCTTGCATGTGCTTGAGCCACCTGTTGCTTTACGCCAAGGCGAGCAATAGACAAAAAGAGCGCAGCAAGCGTCACTTCAGCGCCGGCGATCAGCAAGGACACTGACGGAATTAGGTGCCGCATAAGTTGCGTCGGCTCGCGTGCCGGAAATCCTGCAGTAGCCCAAGACAGGGCTTCGAGCGAAGAGAAGAGTGCGCCGGTCACGAAGAGCGCTGCACCTCCCGCGAGAAACCACTCCAAAGGCTGACGTGCCATCCATCCAACGAATTTTGGCAGATAAGGAAGGGCACCATTGCTCCAAGCGACATACTGGCTGATAACCCAGTAGACCACGATCTGCAGCCCAACGATCGTGGCTGCAGCTCCGAGGAGCATCGTATGGACGTCAAGCCCAACTGTTCCCAACACCAACGGACCAACGAACAGTGCAGATTGGACGACCGCCCCAAGGAGAAGAAGCGCCACCCCTGGATACAGAAATAGCCAGCGCGGGCAGTGCAGGAACAAGAAGCGCAAGTGTCGCCATCCATCACGAAAGCTGCGAAGGTGCGGCGGTCGGTCTCGCCCATCCTTTACGAGCGTCGTCGGTACCTCGCAGATGCGGAGCTGGTGCAGGCTGGCCTTCACTACCATCTCGCTTGCGAACTCCATTCCCTCGCTCGCGAGGCCGAGACTTAGTATCGCTGCTCGGTCAAAACCCCGTAGGCCGCAATGGAAGTCGCGCACTTCGGTTGAGAAGAGGAATCGCGCGACCCCGCTCAAAACCGGGTTGCCAATGTAGCGGTGGTGCCAAGGCATCGCACCGTCGGCAATGCCACCCGCGAACCTATTGCCCATTGCGAGATGGTATCCCTCTCGCAGCTTTTGTACGAAGCCTTCTAACCTCGAGAAGTCGTAGCTGTCGTCTGAGTCGCCCATGATTACGAAACGACCCGATGCCGCCTCAATGCCTGCGCGTAGTGCGTTTCCGTAACCTTTGACATCGACGAGTACGACACGGGCGCCGGCGGCGACAGCAAGCTCGACTGATCCGTCATCCGAGCCGTTGTCCGCAACAAGAACCTCTCCACGGACTCCAGCGCGTCTGAAGTAGTCCTTCGCCTTATCGATACAACGTGTGACAGTGCGTGCCTCGTTCAGGCAAGGCATAAGAACAGTAACTTCGATGTCAGTCGTCCATGTATCTCGATGCATTTTCAGCTCCGCTTGCTATCGGAAACCTGTGTCCGCGCCCGTACGCGGAAGTTTCAGCCAGCAACCACGTAACGCGAGTTGTATCAACGGATGGCGTGACCGTCACCTCGGTGTTACTTGCCACTACAGTCCCATTTAAGCGCATCACACCGCTTATGTAGGTTGCACTTGCGAGAAAGGCGCTACCTGGATCTGAGTGAGCGGAAGGAAGAAAGCCGGATCCGAGCAAGCCGGAAAAGCTGTCGCAGGGCGCGCTAGGCGATGGTAATTGACCGTTCACCTGCATGCACTCCCCTATCGCGGCCTTGATTCCAGCAGCGACACTCTCATTGTCGCTCCAGCACTCTCTACTGACGTATGACTGGTACTGAGGGATCGCGATCGCAGCCAAGATGCCGATGATAGCAACAACGATCGTCAGTTCGATGAGCGTGACGCCCCTATGGGTGCACCGAGAGAGACTCATGTTCGACGAGGAGCAAATCTTCTTGCGATCGAAACACCAAAGAAAAAGGGCCTGCGATCGCAGGCCCTTACTACGCAGCAATAGGATTAGCTCACGCCAGTCTGAGCGCGCGTGCACCCGGTGGAGGTCGCGAAAGTCCAAACAACTCGGTTCTCGTTGGCACTCGGCGTCATTGTCACAATGCAGCCACGGGCAGCAGTTGTACCGGTGAGAGTGATTATGCCGCCCGTATAGGTCGCCGACGCCAGATTGGCGGTCGAGGCGAATGCATAACCCGAGGGCAGGAAGCCACTGGCGGACAAGTTGGCAAGCGAGTCGCAAGGAGCGCTAGGAGCGCCTTGGTCAGCGTTGACCTGCATGCACTCGCCAATCGCCTGCTTGGTTTGGCCGACCGTTGCAAGATTGTCCGACCAGCGCGCACGAGCGACATAGTCCTGATACTGGGGAATCGCAATGGCGGCCAAGATGCCGATGATCGCAACCACGATCATCAACTCGATCAGCGTGAAGCCGCGCTGCACGCGTTGCATTTGCTTTTTCATCATTCGAAGAGCTCCTTGGAGAACACCGGCACAGCGCCGATGCAGACAGTGTGTCCAACTTCCGTGCCAGGCGACTTAAGGAATTTGGTGGGGAATTGAGGGCTGATTCGAGGGTTAACTGACGTTTATCGGCAGGTTGTTGTGACGAAAGTTGTCAGTACGGATGGCGAAGATGGCGCGTTAGGCCGGATGGGGTAATGCGTTTTGGGGTTTGGGCGAGTTGGTCAGAACTTCAAAAGTCAAGACGCTGGGTCCCCGCCTGCGCGGGGACAACGGGGGGTGCGTGCTCCGGGAAAACTCGGAGCCGTGTGATCGGGCGATTGCGCACGCTGCCTGCGGAAGGCGATCGCCGCTATACTCGTATAGCAACTGTCGTTTATGAGTGGAGGATGCATGCTCGCAATTCGCTTGCCCCCTGAAGTCGAGGCGCGTCTCGAACGTCTTGCCAAGCGGACCGGCCGGACCAAGACGTACTACGCACGCGAGGCGATCGTCGAGCATCTGGACGACCTCGAAGACCTGTATACGGCCGAGAAACGCTACGCCGCGGTCATCGAAGGCAAGAGCAAGACGTACACGCTAGAGGACGTGGAGCGGGATCTTGGGCTGGAGGGTTGAGTTCGACGAGTCGAGCAAGAAGGAGCTGTCGAAACTCGATCGCCAGATCGCGCATCGCATCGTCTCCTTTCTCAGGGCGCGCGTCGCTTCATCGACTCAGCCGCGTGCGCTTGGCGAAGCCTTGCATGGGGAGCGCTTCGGCGAGTTGTGGAAGTATCGCGTTGGCGACTATCGCGTGATCGCCAAGATCGAGGACGAGGTTCTTCGCGTTCTAGTCGTTCGTATTGGTCACCGGCGCGAGGTGTACCGCTAGTGATGGGAACTAGGGCCCGTTAACGCTTGGATCGCACATGCGTGACCTCCAGAACGAACGCAATCTAGGCGCGCTGCCGCAGGCATGGCGGGTCCCTGTCAAGGCAGCGCAACGACGAGTGCGGGCGTTCTGGAGGATCACCCTCCGGGCCGGCCCTTGGCGGGGCGCGCAGCGTCGTTGCGGCTCCTCGCCTTGCCCCGGCAATGGTCTCGTCGCCTCGCCTAGCTGCTCGCCCCGCCAAGGGCCGGCGCATGCGCGAGCCAAGCGTTAACAGGCCCTAGCAAAGACGCTGGGTCCCCGCCTTCGCGGGGACGACGAAGAGCGGCCTGCTCTGCAGTCCGAGGCATCATTTTCGGTTGCTGAACCCTGAGCACATTGCCCGCGCAGTAGATCGGTCGACACGAGGTCCTTATGAAGTTCATCGTAACCATTGACCGCGACGAGGACGGACGCTGGATTGCGGAGTGTCCTTCCATCCCGGGTTGCGTAAGCCAAGGCAGCAGTCGGGCTGAGGCGGTGGGCAATGTGCGCGAAGCGATCACGTTGTGTCTCGAAGTTCGGACTGAACGCGGTATGCCTTTGACAGTCTAGGAGTTTGTGGCCGCTTGCCGGTGACTGGCAGCCCTGACCGGCGTGGATCCCCGCTTCCGCGGGGATGACACAAAGACTAGTCGCACGGCTTGCGGTTCACGTCGCCTTTGATCCCGCGGGCGGCTGTCGCGAAGACGACACGCAAGCGACGTGTTGGGGCTGACCTGGGTGGTCTGGCGCAAGGAAGCGGCTGCTTAGATTAGGCCCCGGCCGGAGCCTGCCCTCGAGTGCTTGAATCGGGGGCCGGGGCGACGGGCAGATGCCGCCGCGGGGCGCTGAGCAAGCTCCGCCGCGCTACGCGACCGCCTCAGCCGTCGGATTGCAAAACTCCATCTTCACGCCCGCCAGCTCAATCAGATCCTTGTCCTTGAGCGGATGCGCGGCGGAGCCGAGGTTGGCGCCGTTGACGGTCGGGAACATCTCGCCTTCCACATGCGCGATGAAGTAGCCGGTGGGGCGGCGGGTGATGACGGCCACCTGGTGGCCGGGGCGGCCGATGGTTGTGAGCGCCTTCACGAGCGCCAGCTCGCGGCCGGCGTTGGCACCGGACATGATCTTGATGACGGCCGCGCTGGCTTGTCCGCTGTCCGCCGCACCGCCGGGCTGGCGGACCTGGATCGTCGCCGGGCCCGGGCCGTAGAACTCGCGGCGCAAGGGCTGGCTGGTGTCGATGTCCACTTCGCTTTCCAGCGCGGTGCTGCCGTCGGTCAGGAAGCGCAGCCGGTACTTGCCGATTTCGATCGTGTCGCCGGGCTGCAGCAGGTGCTTCTTCACCGGCTGGCCGTTGACCGTGGTGCCGTTGGTCGAGCCCAGGTCCTCGAGGTAGAAGTCGTCGCCGGACTGGAAAATGACCGCGTGCTCGCCACTGACGGCGAGGTTGTCGATCACGACGTCGTTGTGGGAGCGACGGCCGACGGTGGTGCGCTCCTTGGAGAGGTTGACCTCCCGCAGGACCACTCCGTCAAGACTCAGCACTAGTCGAGACATAGATTGCGTCGCCCTCGTTATCGATCAGGCCCGCACGCGCGTCGCGCAGATCAGGCCGCCAGGGCCGCCGGCTTGACTGCCGTTGCTCCTGCCCACAAAAGCGCGCCGATTCTGCCAGCGCCAACAGGGCTTTGTCACTTTGCCGCAGTTTCGGCTCATTTGATCGCACCAAATCAACTGGCCGCCTGGGCCGCTGGCACATCGACGGCCGACTGGGCCTCCATCACGCGCACCAGGATGACCGAGGTGTTGTCGCGGCCGCCGGCCTCGTTGGCCATGTCGACCAGGCGGCGGGCGGTGTCCGGCAGGTCGGGCAGGCAGGCGTTCATCAGGCCGGCGATCTCGAACGGGCCCACCATTTCAGTCAGGCCGTCCGAACAGAGCAACAGCACGTCGCCCGAGGCGACGTCGTAGTCGTGCACCTCGGGCTCGATGTCAGCGCCGGCGCCCAGCGCCCGCGTCACCAGGTTCTTGGCCGGCAGCAGGCGCACTTCGTCCTCGGTGACCATGCCAGCGTCGAGCAGCTCCTGGCTGAAGGAGTGATCGCGGGTCAGCTGCTCCAGTTCGCCGCCGCGCATGCGATACAGACGCGAGTCGCCGGTGTGCGCCACCCACAGCCGATCGCCCAG
The DNA here is from genome assembly GCA_020248785.1 of Burkholderiales bacterium. GTDB lineage: Bacteria > Pseudomonadota > Gammaproteobacteria > Burkholderiales > Burkholderiaceae_F > JALHMQ01. Next base: position 17,456 of record JADCGX010000005.1, read on the forward strand.
CAGCCAGCCGACCACCAGCGTCGTGGCCATGCCCTCGAACGCGGTGCTGTTCAGCGCCGCGCGGAAAATGGACTGGTTCACGTCGACCAGCGCCTCGATCAGCGCGCGGCGCGGATCGAACGGCACGCCGGCCTCCTGCGCCTCATGCAGGGCGCGGGTGAGCTCGGCCAGCAACGTGCTCACCGCCATGGTGCTGGCGATCTCACCGGCGTTGTAGCCGCCCAGGCCGTCGGCCAGCAGGAACAGGCCCACGTCGGGATCAGCCCCCACGGCGTCCTCGTTCAAGGGACGCACAAGACCCGGATGGGTCTTGACCGCGAAGTCGACGACGAAGTTCATGCGAAGTTGGGACAGGCAGGATCGGCCCGGTCGAATGCGCCGGGGGCCGCCACCATACCGTAGAAGCGCCGGTCCATCACGCCCCGTCGTTCGCACCGGTGTCGGCGGGCACGCGACGCCGTTCGACCATCTTGGCGATCACCACGACCAGCACCGCCCCGGCCACGCAGGCGGCGTAGTAGACGGTCTTGTCCTGCGGCACGTGCCCCACCAGCAGCTTGTCGCCGACGATCAGCCCGCCGGCGATCCAGCCCAGCAGCGCGCCGCCCATCAGCACGATGATCGGAAAGCGGTCGAGCAGCTTGAGGATGATCTGGCTGCCGAAGATGATGAAAGGCACGCTCACCAGCAGGCCGAAGATGATGAGGCCGGTGCGATGCGAGGGATCGGCCTGCTCGGCCGCGCCGGCAATGGCGATCACGTTGTCGACCGACATCACGAAGTCCGCGACGATGATCGTCTTGATCGCCGCCCACAGCTTGTCGCTGGATTGCAGGTTGGCGTGACCGTCGTCTTCGGGCGGAGCGATGAGCTTGACGCCGATCCAGATCAGCAGCACGCCGCCGATCAGCTTGAGCGCGGGCACGTTCAGAAGCGCCACGGCAAACGAGATGAGGATCACGCGCAGCACGATCGCGCCGGCCGCGCCCCAGAAAATGCCCAGGCGCCGGTGCTTGGGCGGCAGGTTGCGGCACGCCAGCGCGATGACCACCGCGTTGTCGCCACCGAGCAGGATGTCGATCAGGATGATCTGACCGATCGCGGCCCAATCGAGCGTGGCGAACCAGGCAAGGACAGCGTCCACCGTCGTGCTCCTCCCGTTGCGTGCTCTTGTTCTCCGGCTCCGGTGGGGCCGTGCGGGCCGCGTCGCCACGCGGCCCTGTGTTGACCAAAGCAGCCGCGCGCAGCCTGTGCTGCGCAACGCGCCTACAAGACCGACTTCAGCAGCGTGCCCAGCTCCGACGGGTTCTTGGTGGTGCGGATGCCGCAGGCCTCCATGACCGCCAGCTTCTCCTGGGCCGTGCCCTTGCCGCCCGAGATGATCGCGCCCGCATGGCCCATGCGCTTGCCCGGCGGCGCGGTCACGCCGGCGATGAAGCCCACGATCGGCTTCTTCATGTGTTCCTTGGCCCAGTGCGCGGCAACCTCTTCATCGCCGCCGCCAATCTCGCCGATCATCACGACCGCATCGGTCTCGGGGTCCTCATTGAAGAGCTTGAGCACATCGATGTGCTTCAGGCCATTGACCGGGTCACCGCCGATGCCCACCGCGCTCGACTGGCCGAGCCCCAGCTCGGTGAGTTGGCCGACCGCCTCGTAGGTGAGCGTGCCGGAGCGCGACACGACGCCGATGCGGCCCTTGCGATGGATGTGCCCAGGCATGATGCCGATCTTGATCTCCTCGGGCGTGATGACGCCCGGGCAGTTGGGGCCGACCAGGATCGTCTTGCGGCTCTCCTTGCGCATGCGGTCGCGCACCTCGATCATGTCGCGCACCGGGATGCCCTCGGTGATGCAGATGACGAGGTCGAGGTCGGCCTCCACCGCCTCCCAGATCGCCGCGGCCGCGCCCGGCGGTGGCACGTAGATCACGCTGGCGTTCACACCCTGCTTGTCCTTGGCTTCCTTGACCGAGGCATAGATCGGAATGCCTTCAAAGTCCTCGCCCGCCTTCTTGGGGTTCACGCCGGCGACGAAGCAGTTCTTGCCATTGGCGTAGTCGCGGCACATGCGGGTGTGAAACTGCCCGGTCTTGCCGGTGATGCCCTGCGTGACCACGCGGGTGTTCTTGTTGATCAGGATGCTCATGGTGTGTCCCTCTGCCTCGTTCTGTCTCGCGCAACGGCGCCGAATCGCCGTCGCCCCGGCGCAGGCCGGGGCCCAATTTGTTCTACCGGGCGATGCTCTCGAAAAGGTCATCCCAGCTGGGGTTCATCGCCTGGATCAAGTTCACTTTCCAATCTCGATGCCAGCGCTTGATCCGCTTGTCGCGTGCGATCGCTTCCAGCATCGATTCGTGTCTCTCGTACCAAACCAGCGTCTTCAGTCCGTGTTCCTTGGTGAACCCGTCCGCCAGGCCCTCTCGGTGTTGCCACACGCGCTTGACCAGATCGCTCGTCACGCCCGTGTACAGCGTGCCGTAGGGCTTGTTGGTCATGATGTAGACGTAGGCAGCTTCGATCACCGAACTTGGGCCCCGGCCTGCGCCGGGGCGACGACTCTGATCTACCCCCGCGCCGCCGCCACCACCTTCTGCGCCGCCTCGGCCATCGTGTCCGCACTGATGATCGGCAGGCCCGACTCGCGCAGCATCTTCTTGCCCAGTTCCTCGTTGGTGCCCTTCATGCGCACCACCAGCGGCACCTTCAGGCCCACCGCCTTGCTGGCGACGATCACGCCCTCGGCGATGACGTCGCAGCGCATGATGCCGCCGAAGATGTTCACGAGGATCGCCTCGAGCTTCGGGTTGCGCAGCATGATCTTGAAGGCCTCGGTCACCTTCTCGGTCGTGGCGCCGCCGCCGACATCGAGAAAATTGGCCGGCTCGCCACCGAAAAGCTTGATGGTGTCCATCGTGGCCATGGCGAGGCCAGCGCCATTGACGAGGCAGCCGATGTTGCCGTCGAGCTGGATGTAAGACAGATCGAACTTGCTGGCCTCGATCTCGGCGGGGTCTTCCTCGTCGAGGTCGCGCAGCGCGACGATCTCAGGATGCCGGTACAGCGCGTTGGAGTCGAAGTTCATCTTGGCGTCGAGCGCGATCACCTCGCCCTTGCCGGTGAGGATGAGCGGGTTGATCTCCGCGAGCGACGCGTCGGTCTCCCGGAACGCCTTGTACAGCGCCTGGAACACGGCACGCGCCTGCGGCACGCTGGCTGCGGGGATGCCGATCTTGACGGCAACGTCATCGGCCTCGCGGTCGGTCAGCCCGTGCGACGGATCGATGAACACCTTGTGGATCTTCTCGGGCGTGTGCGCGGCGACCTCTTCGATGTCCATGCCGCCTTCGCTCGAGGCCATGAGCACCACGCGCTGCGTGGCGCGGTCGACCACCATGCCGACATAGAGCTCGGTCTTGATGTCCGCGCCCTCTTCAATCAGCAACCGCCGCACTTTCTGGCCATCGGGGCCGGTTTGGTGCGTCTTGAGCATCATGCCGAGGATCGAGGACGCATGCGCCCTGACCTCGTCCATGCTGCGCGCGAGCTTCACGCCACCGCCCTTGCCGCGGCCACCGGCGTGGATCTGCGCCTTCACGACCCACAGCGGGCCGCCGAGTGTCTTGGCAGCGTCCATTGCCTCATCCACCGAGAAGCACGGGATGTTGCGCGGCACGCGCACGCCGTACTTCTTGAGGATCTCCTTGCCCTGGTACTCGTGGATCTTCATGGTGTGTCCACCTGGCTCTGTTGATTGTCCTGGGTTGCTGCGCTGGGAGCGGCGCTCGGGCGGTACCAGCGCGGATAGAACTGCCTCACGGCCTCGCTGTCGCTGCGCAGCGCGTGGCAGCGATCGATCTGGAAGGGCTTGCGCTCCGGCTCGCCCGGCTCGGCAGGCTCATGCGCCTGCGAGGCGTCGCGCGTCTTGAACACTTCGCCGGCGAAGGCCTGGATCGCGGCAGTAGGCAGCACTCCGGCCAACTCGGTGATGTGGGTGCAGCCACGCGGGCCGCCGAGGCGCTCATTGAGCAGGCGGCGAAAGTCCTGCTTGAGATTGAGGCCGACGAGCTTGCGATAGTCGGGGCCAATGGTGTCGCAGTGGCCGGGATACGGCACCCACGCGGACGACGCTGCGGCGTCAACGATGTTCAGCTGCGTGTCGATGGTCAATGTCAGGCGCATCTCGTGCACGGGATCGCCCGCCGTGCGAAGCCCGGTGGCCAACGGAAAGTCGCGCGCCTTGGTGTCGATCAGCTCGGCCTCGAGGTCCCAGAGGCCATCGTCGCGCGCAAATGCTTCCACGCGGACTGAGCGTGTGTGCACGTGGCGACGGCCGGGGGATGACATCGAAGGCGGCAAAAAAAAGACCGGGCGGTCGCGCGGTGCCCGGCTCGAAGCGATGGTAGCACCGGGGGGATGCGTTGCCAGGCGGAACCATCGCGCCCAGCACCGCCCTACTACGCGGATAGCCAGCACAACGCGCGTCGCGCGCCGCCTGGTCAGATTGCGGCGAGCCAGGCCCTACGTGTCCGCGTCACCACCCCGGACCACCTTCACGATCACGTCGGTACTGAACCCGCGCTGCGCGAGAAAGCGCATCTGCCGGGCGCGCTCGGAGGCATCAGAGGCAGCGGTGCCGAAACGGCGTTGCCACAGGGCCCGCGCTCTTGCCAGCTCGGTGTGCTTGAGCTCATCGACGGCACAACGCACCAGCTGGTCGTCAAGCTGGTGGGCCTTGAGCTCCTGCTTGATGCGGGCAGCCCCAAAACGCTCGCCGCGGCTGCGCTTGACCACCTCGACGAAGCGCTCGTCGGACAGCAGCTTCTTGGCTTGCAGCTCATCGAGCAGCCGGTCGACCTCAGCGGCATCCTCCCCATAGGGGGCGAGCTTGCGCCGCAGCTCGGCGCGGCTGTGCTCGCGCCGCGCCAGATGCGACACCGCCCGCGTCAGCAGGGACTTCTGCGGACGCGGGCGCTCAGAGAGGTGTTCAGAGACGCGCTCGGAGGTGCGCCGGGAGGGGCGCTTGCCGGGCCCCTTGTCGGAGCGGTCGGCGGTGTCGTCGTCCACCGAGACGGATCGCGCGGTGCTGCTCGGCGGCGCCGATCCGCAGCACTACTCGGCCGCGGTCGCGCCACGGGTGGCCACCCCGAGCTTCTCGCGAACCTTATTCTCGATCTCCAGGGCGACTTCCGGATGCTCGCGCAGGTACTCGCGCGCGTTGTCCTTGCCCTGGCCAATACGGTCGCCGTTGTAGCTGTACCAGGCGCCCGACTTCTCGACGATGTTGTGCGTCGAGCCGAGATCGATCACTTCACCCTCGCGCGAGATGCCCTCGCCATACAGGATGTCGAACTCGGCCTGCTTGAACGGCGGCGCGACCTTGTTCTTGACGACCTTGACCTTGGTCTCGGAGCCGATGACTTCTTCGCCCTTCTTGATCGAGCCGACGCGACGGATGTCGAGACGGACCGACGCATAGAACTTGAGCGCGTTGCCGCCGGTCGTGGTCTCGGGGTTGCCGAACATCACGCCGATCTTCATCCGGATCTGGTTGATGAAGATGACCAGGCAGTTGGTGCGCTTGATGGTGCCCGTGAGCTTGCGCAGGGCCTGGCTCATCAGGCGCGCCTGCAGGCCGGGCAGCGAGTCGCCCATCTCGCCTTCGATCTCTGCCTTGGGGGTGAGAGCCGCGACCGAGTCGATCACGATGAGGTCCACCGAACCCGAGCGCACCAGCGCGTCGGCGATCTCGAGCGCCTGCTCGCCGGTGTCGGGCTGCGACACCAGCAGCTCCTGCAGATTGACGCCCAGCTTTTGCGCGTACTGGATGTCCAGCGCATGTTCGGCGTCGATGAAGGCGCAGGTGCCGCCGATCTTCTGCATCTCGGCAATCACCTGCAGCGTGAGGGTGGTCTTGCCGGAAGACTCCGGCCCGTAGACCTCGACCACGCGGCCACGCGGCAGGCCGCCGACGCCGAGCGCGATATCGAGGCCCAGCGAGCCGGTGGACACGACCTGGATGTCCTCGGCGACTTCGCCGTCGGCCAGGCGCATGACCGAGCCCTTGCCGAACTGCTTCTCGATCTGCGCCAGCGCCGCTGCCAGGGCCTTTTGCCGCTCTTTGCTGTCTGCCAACTGCATGCTCCGTCCGTCGTCCATCATCGCCTCCGCGCCAGTTGCTACCCGGGGCCGCCAGGCGCTGCTGTTCGAGCGCTGTACGGCTACTGTCAATCTCTACAGTGTCAGGCACTGTAGAAGCTTCCAGTACTGGCTGTCAAGCGGCGGAGCCGATCGATCCGGCAAGGGTCGCCTTGCCGGCCGTGCAAGCCGAGAAATACACTGGTCGCACAGTCACATCGCCCGCCACGCCGGCGTCCAGTGTCGAACGGCCGGAGGCAGTGCGAGGATATCAAGGCAGACATGCACATCCTGATCGCCGAAGACGATCCGGTGCTGGCCGACGGCTTGTCGCGCTCCCTGCGCGCCGCCGGCTACGCCGTGGATGCGGTGACCGACGGCGAGCAGGCCGATTCGGCGCTCGCCGCGCAGAACTTCGACCTGCTGATCCTCGACCTGGGCCTGCCGCGCCTGGCCGGCCTGGAAGTGCTGCGGCGCCTGCGGGCACGCGGCGCTGCCATGCCGGTGTTGATCCTGACCGCGGCCGACAGCGTTGATGCGCGCGTGCGCGGCCTCGACCTGGGTGCCGACGATTACATGGCCAAGCCCTTTGCACTCTCTGAGCTCGAAGCGCGGGTTCGCGCACTGACCCGCCGGGCGATGGGCGCGAACCAGAGTCTGTTGCGCCATGGGCCCTTGGTGCTGGATCTGGCCGGCCGCGTCGCCACGATGAACGAGCTCCCGCTGGATCTATCCGCGCGCGAGCTGGGCCTGCTGGCCATTTTGCTGCAGCGTGCCGGGCGCGTGGTGAGCAAGGAGCAGCTGGTGGATCACCTTTGCGAATGGGGCGAGGAGGTCAGCAACAACGCGATCGAGGTCTACGTGCACCGGTTGCGCAAGAAGCTGGAGGCCGGCGACATCCGCATCGTGACCATCCGCGGTCTTGGGTATTGCCTGGAACGCGCCACGCCAGGCGAGCCGAACGGCACGGAGCCGTCGGCTGCCGCAACCAACGGAACGCAGCGGTAGGCTCACGTCCGGAGCTCTGACGTCCGATCCACCGCCGCGCCCGTCCGCATCGCCAGCCGGGCGCGCTTGGGCTAAGGTAGCCCGGCACAGCGACCCACCATGCCGGACGAATCCCCTCCACCCCGCGACACGGCCGCGCCGCCGCGCGCGCGACGCGACCTGCGCAGCCTCGCGGCCGCCTTGCGGCGGCCGCGCGAGGTGCCGCCGCCGCGCGAAGGCTTCGTCAATCCGCTGCGCGGCCCGCAGGAGCAGCGCTCGCTGTTCGGCGAGATCCTGGACTGGATGCTGGCGCCACTGCTGCTGCTGTGGCCGATCACGGTCACCATCACCTACCTCGTTGCGCAGAACATCGCCAACGGCCCGTTCGACCGCAACCTGGCCGACAGCGTCGATGTGCTGTCGGACCACGTGAAGGACTACGGCGGCGAGGTACGTCTGATGCTGCCGCTGCCGGCCCGCGAGATTCTGCGTGCGGACACGACCGACAACGTGTACTTCATGGTGTTGGGCCTGCGCGGCGAGTTCGTGGCCGGCGACCGCGACCTGCCGCTGCCCGACGAGACGGAGAAGCCCACGCCGGGCGTAGTGAAGTTCCGCGATGCGATCGTGCGCAATGCCGAGGTGCGCATTGCCTATTCGTGGATCGAGTTCAATCGCCCGGGCGCCCTGCCGGCGCTGATCCAGGTGGCCGAGACCCTGGAAAAGCGCAGCCAGCTGGCCAACGAGATCATCCGCGGCGTCATCGTGCCGCAGTTCGTTGTGCTGCCGATCGCCGTCGTGCTCGTCTGGTTTGGCCTCACGCGCGGGCTGGCCCCGCTGAACTCGCTGCAGGCGCGCATCCGTCGGCGCCGGCCGGACGATCTGTCACCCATTCCCACGAGCGGCGCGCCCGACGAGGTCGCGCCGCTCGTCACCGCCATCAACGAGTTGCTCGGTCGCCTGTCGCAAAACCTCGTCACGCAGCGGCGCTTCATCGCCGACGCCGCGCACCAGATGAAGACGCCGCTCGCCGGGCTGCGCACGCAGGCCGAGCTCGCGCAGCGCGAGACCGACCCGCAGGAGTTGCGCCGCAGCCTGCGGCAGATCGCCGCATCGACCGAGCGCGCGACCCACCTTATCAACCAGTTGCTGTCGCTCGCCCGCGCCGAACACCAGTCGGCCGATCTGGCGGCCTACGAGATGCTCGACCTCGGCGCACTGGCGAGCGACGTGGTCGGCGAATGGGTACCGCAGGCCATGGCGCGCGGCATCGATCTGGGCTACGACGGACCCGCCGCGCCGGTGCGCCTGATCGGCGTGTCGACGCTGCTGCGTGAACTGTTGAAGAACCTCATCGACAACGCGCTGCTCTACTCACCCGCGCATGCCGAGCCCTGCGCCTCGGTGACCGTGCGCGTGCGCAGCGAGGGCAGCGCGGCGTTCCTGGAAGTGGAGGACACGGGGCCGGGCGTCCCCGAGCGCGAGCGGCCGCTGGTGTTCGACCGGTTTTATCGCGTGCTCGGCACCAATGTGGACGGCAGCGGACTGGGCCTGTCGATCGTGCGCGAGATCGCCGAACAGCACGATGCCTTGCTGCGCGTGACGGCCAATCCGCGTGCCACGCAGGCGCAGTGGCCCGGGACCTTGATCAGCGTGGAGTTCTTGCATACCCTCGGCTCGACGCCGACTCTGGACATCGGGCATTGAGGAACCGCTGGATTCGGACCCGTCGTGGCCGGACGGAGGTGGCCCCGGAAAGACGTTGGCGACACGCGCTCGACCCGTCGATCCGTCAGCCCGACCGGCGGCTCGCCACCTGAATGCCGCCGATGATGAGCGCGAGCCCGAGCGCGTGATAAAGCTGCGGCGCTTCACCAAGCAGCAGCGTCGACAGCAACGCCGCGAACAGCGGAGTCAGGTTGGCGAAGTAAATGGGCACCACCGCGCCGACGCGCGCGACGCCGCGATCCCAGCAGTAGTACGCGACGATCGACGGAAAGATCGCCATATACAGCAGCACGCCGCCCACCAGCCAGCTCCACCGCATGCCGTGCCCGAGCGCCGCCTCGCCGAGCGCGAGCGGCGCGATCACAATGGCCCCCACCAGCATCTGCGCGGCAAGAAACGGCGCGAACGGCAGATCGGGGCGACGCTTGCGCAGCAGCCACGTGTACAGCGCCCACGTGACGTTGGCGAGGATCATGATGAGATCACCCGGCACGAACCCGAGCCGGGTGATGTTCGCGACGTTGCCCTGCAACAGCACCCATGCGACACCGCTCATCGACAGCGCGGCACCGAGCCACTGCCGGCCGCGCGCGCGCTCGTCAAACAACAGCACGCCAAAGACCAGCACGAAGACGGGCGTGGACGCGGAAATGAGCGTCACGTTCACGGCCGTGGACGTCTGCACCGCCAGGTACTGAAAGGTGTTGTACGCGCCCACGCCCAGCAGGCCGATCCACACGATGTCCTTCCAGGCTGCCCGCAGCACGGCGCGATGCTGCATGACGCCGCGCCAGGCAAACGGCAGGAAGATCGCCAGCGCCAGCAGCCAGCGCAGCCACGACAGCAGCAGCGGCGGCACCTCGCCCACCAGCAGACGCGCGAGCACTGCATTGCCGGCCCAGAACAGCGGGGGCAAGGTCAGGAGGAAAGCAGTGCGGGGATCGAGCGACAAGGCCGGCCTGGTGAGTGGGGATCGATGAAGGCTGCTGCCGGTGCGAGGGCGACGGAGGATAGCGGGTCATACAGTCGCGCGGTGGTCTGTGCCGGCGACTTCTGTGCCAGCCACTTCTGTGCCAGCGACCAAGGGGCGGATTGACCCATGCAAGCATCTGCCACGCGCGCGCGCATCGACCTCGGAGCACCGGATCGACGCTCTACGACATCTCGCCCGCGGTGCGGCCGGGGTTTCCCGTGTTTCCAGGCGACACTCCCTTTGCGTTTCGCTGGACCTGGGCGCTCGGGCCGAACTGCCCGGTCAATGTCTCCGAGATCGCGATGTCACCACACACCGGCGCGCACACGGACGCGCCGCTGCACTACGACGCTGCGGGCGCCTCGATCGCCGACGTGCCCTTGCAGACCTACCTGGGCCCTTGCCGCGTGATCCATGCCATCGGCGTGCGGCCACTGGTGACTGCGGCGCACCTCGCCGCGCATCTGGCAGGTGTGCCCCCGCGCGTGCCGGTGCGCACGTACGAAACGGCGCCAGTCGACACCTGGGACCCCGCGTTTGCGGCCTTCGACCCCGCGGCGCTCGAGTTGCTGCAAACCCGTGGCGTGCAGCTCGTCGGCATCGACACGCCTTCGCTCGACCCTGAGCAGAGCAAGACGCTCGATTCGCACATGGTGGTGCGCCGTCATGGCATGGCGATTGTCGAGGGCATCGTGCTCGATACCGTGCCTGCCGGCGACTACGAGCTGATCGCACTGCCGATGAAGTGGCAGGGCCTGGCTGCGAGCCAGGTGCGCGCCGTGCTGCGCAGCTTGGACCGAGGACCGGCATGATGACCCGCGACGATTGCCTGGCCCGCGACGCGAGCGATCCGCTGCGCGCGCACCGCGCGGCCTTTGCGCTCCCGCCCGGCGTGATCTACCTCGACGGCAATTCGCTCGGCGCCCTGCCGGCGGCGACGGCCGAGCGCGTGCAGCACGTGGTGCGGCAGGAAATGGGGCGACGGACTGATCCGCTCATGGAACAGCGCCGGGTGGATCGACCTGACAAGCCGTGTGGGCGAGAAGATCGGCCGGCTCGTCGGCGCTGCGCCCGGCCAGGTGATCTGCGCGGATTCCACCTCGGTGAATCTCTTCAAGGTGCTGGCCACGGCGCTGCAGATGCAGGAGCGGCGGCCGCAGCTGTCGATGCGCGAGCGGCGCGTCATCCTGTCCGAGCGCGGCAACTTTCCGACCGATCCGTACATGGCGCAGGGGCTGGTGGAGTTGCTCGGCGGGCACGACAAGCCGCAGCTCGTGGAGTTCGACGATGTGCCGGCGGCACTGGCGCGCCTGGGCGAGCGTGTTGCGGCGCTGCTGCCCACGCACGTGAACTTCCAGACGGGCGCGATGCACGACATGGCCGCGCTCACGATCTGGGATCTCGCGCATTCGGCCGGCGCGGTGCCGGTCGCGCTCGACGCATGCAGCGCCGACTTTGCGGTCGGCTGCGGCTACAAGTATCTGAACGGCGGGCCGGGCGCACCGGCGTTCGTGTACGCGGCCGAGCGGCACTTGCAGGCGCTGGCCGAGCTGCCGTTCGCGCAGCCGCTGTCGGGCTGGCTGGGCCACCGGGCGCCCTTCGAGTTCTCGCCGCAGTACGCGCCCGCGGCCGGCATCGCGCGCTTTACCGTGGGCACACCGTTCATCATCGCGCTGGCCGCGCTCGAGGTCGGCGTCGACACGGTGCTGGCCGTCGGCGTGCCGGCCCTGCGCGACAATCGCCTCTTGGGTACTTGGCGTTCCGACAAAGAGCGCACAGTCGCGCTTGGCGTCCCTCTCGACCGCAGCGTTAGGGCGCGCAGCTGCCGCCCGATCCAAAAGCGAATAGGCCCAATCGCCCTTGCGAATATGAGTCAGGTAACGGCGTCCGCCGAAACGGGAGCTACGGGCGGCGCCGCATGACACGCGAGGTGCGCGCTGCGCTTGACCAGCCGGTCAACGAGAAGCGCGTCGGCCGCCTGATGCGCCAGCACGATTTGCAAAGCCGCAAGCGGCGGCGGTTTCGGGTCGTCACCACCGACTCCAGGCACGGCCACGCCGTGGCGCAGAACGTCCTGGCACGCCAGTTCGTCGCCACGGCACCGAGCCAAAGTGGCTGGCCGACATCACGTATGTGCCCACCGGCGAAGGCTGGCTGTACCCGGCGCTGGTGCTGGATCTGTACAGCCGCAAGTTTGTCGGCTGGGAGTTCCATGACGCGGACGACGCCGAGCATGCCGTGCACCTGGTACGCCGCGCGGCGCTGGCCGAGGGCATCGCCGCCCTGGACACCAAGCCGGTGCTGCACGGTGACAACGGCTCGACCCTGAAGGCCACCTCGGTGCTGGCGATGCTCCACTGGCTGGGAGTGAAGCCGTCGTACTCGCGGCCTCGCGTGAGCGACGACAACGCCTATGCCGAGGCGTTGTTCCGCACGGCCAAGTACCGGCCCGAGTTCCCCGCCCAGGGCTTTGCAAGCCCGCGGGAGGCGCGCGCCCGGGCGGCTGAGTTCGTGCGTTGGCACGACGTCGAGCACCACCACAGCAGCATCCGCTGCGTCAGCCCGCGGCAGCGCCACGCCGGCGAAGATCAGGCCATCCTGGCGGCTCGTCACGCGCTGTACACCCAGGCACGACAGCGCAACCCCGGGCGCTGGTCGGGCAACACGCGCGACTGGTCGCACATCGGCGTGGTCACCCTCGATCCGGAACGCGACTGCGTGGTCAATACAGATGTCAGCGCTCCGCATACTCAGCACAAGGCTGCATGACTGAGGCGACAACTACCTTGACGCGCGCCGCAGGCTCCGCGGGTGCATCACGCCCAGGCCATCGAAGCGTTCTACCTGCCCAGCTACGGCCCGGAGCTGAATCCGGACGAGCCGACCAACGCTTACCTGAAGCAGGCGGTCACCCAGCAGGCGCCGGCGCGTACCAAGCTGCAACTGGTCAAGGCCACCGCGCGCCACCTGCGCAGCGTGCAAAAGAAACCGAGCCGGGTCCAAAGCTAATTCCAGCACGCCCCGTCCGCTACGCCGCCTGATTCCAGTTCATTGATGCCGACTCTCAAGAAACAGAACTGAAGACGGCTGACTTCATGCGGCCGTCTGCACGGGGTTGATCTGGAAGCCCAGCGAGGCGGCGCGGCGCTTGAGGGATCAACGCGCGGCTTCCGGCTTTGGGGCGCGCAGAAAGGCGCGCACTTCCTCGTTGGCGTTGAAGTAGTCGATGCGACCGCGCCGCGCCACGCCGAGCGACAGCATGTTCGCGCCGATGGCATCGTGGTTCTGCGGACTGAATGGGCGTTGGTACGTGGCAATCACGCCGAAGTAGGGCAGACGCAAGTTCTCCAGAGCGACGCGCAACGGCTCACGCTCAGCCGAGCCGGCCTGCCGCATCGCTGCCGCCAGCAAAAAGACGCTATCGTAAGACTGCGCGGCCGCCATCGGCGCAGGGATCGGCGTATCGCCGAATTTGCGGTAGTACGCCAGCAGGAAGGCATTGCGACGAGTGTCGCCTCCCTGCTCGATGAAAGTCTGCGCCATCAAGGCGCCATCGCCGGCCGCACCGGCGCCCTTGAGAAAGTTGGCGAACGACAACGCCCAGGAGCCAAACTGCCGCACCTTCCAGCCGACCTCGGCGCGGCTACGGGCGATCACAGCACTTTCGGGCCCCAATGCCCAGGACACGATCACGTCGGCACCTGCCCGACGTGCATTTTCCATTTCGACACGAAGCGACGCCACGCCGATCGGGAACCGCGCCTCAAACACCGGCTGCAGCCCCGCCCCCGCCAGGGCCTTGCGCACCTCGGTCGCGCCCTGCTCTCCGTAGGGCGTCGCATCGGCGAAGACGGCAAACCTCCGATACCCCATCTGCAACGCCTGACCGACGACGAAGGCCGCCTGCAAGTCGTCGCGCGCAGATACCCGAAACACCACGCTACCCGGGCCCCGACCCTCCGTGATCGCGGTGCCGGTGGCGACCGACACGATCATCGGCAGGCGGTGCTTCTGCGCGAGCTCAACTACGGCCAAGGCGACCCCAGTGTTGCATGGGCCAATCAAAGCGCTCAAGCCAGCGTTCTGGCCAACGGCATCGACGATCTCGCGGGCGGCCGCCGCGTCCGCTCTGTCGTCGTGCTCGACGATTTCCAGTTGCCGGCCGAGAAGTCCGCCCGCGGCGTTGAGTTCCTCAACGGCGAGGCGAACGCCATTGCGCGCGCTTAGGCCGAAGTCCGCCGAACCGCCCGTGAACGGGCACACCATCGCCAAACGAATCGGCGCGGGCGCCGTGTTCTGTGCAACCGCCGCGGCGCCCCCCCCGACCCAGGCCGCAATGCACAGCAGCGCCTTGCCGAGCAAGCCGGCGCCAAATGAAGTAGCTTGTAGTGCAGTTCGCATCGTTGCTCTCCGATTTTGTTTCGTGTCGTGCATCCCTCAAACCCAACTCGGTCGCCCACACCGCCGCTTTCACCCGCGAGCGGAATTCGAGATTCTTCGGCAAGGTCCTGGAGCAGGCGCGCACCCTTGACCCGTTCGATGCCGCGCCGGTGCGTGAGATTGGAAAGATTCACGACTCCGCCCGTTGACTTCAGGGGGAAGTGTTTCCAGGGTTGGCAGGCTGTTGAAGAACCGTTTTCAAGCATTCGAGCGATGAATGGAACCTATCGCAACACCCTGCGTGATCTCGCGCTCCCCAGGGGAACCGCGCTCCGTCGGCCCGGAAACTTTTTGCATTGATTCTAAATCCGGCAGTTAAGGCCCAGCCAGAGCCGGGGTGCGCGGTGTTGGCGGAGCCAAGGGGCGGGTGATTCGGTGCACGACGTAGGAGACGAAGGCCTGCCAGCGGCGCAGCGGGTCCAACTGCTCCGCAGTTTTGCGCACGTGCGCCAGGGCCGTGCGGATGTTGACGAGCAGCGTCTTCGGCTGCTCGACCGCACCGTGCATCGGACTGACGTACAGCAAGCAGGCTCTGTCCGGCGTGCTGCACGCGCCGACCCACCGCCGCCAGTAGCAGCGGGCGCGCGGTGATCGCCTCCATGCGCGCCCCCGGTTGGGCCGCCCGGCAGTACCAACTCCAACAGTTGTAGAACAGCGCCACCCCGCGCGCGGCCGTGCGGCAGCGCTCGATGTCCTCTGTGCTGTAGCCCCCCAGCCCCACTGGTTCTTCAACTCGTCGAAGGCGTTCTCGGCATCGGCCCGATCCCGATACAGTTGCGCAATGGCCCGCGGCTCGTGCGCGGTGTTGGTCACCGGCACCGCGTACTCCCAGAACTGCCCGTCGTCGCCCGCGGTCAACCTCAGACGCGGCCGGCCTTGTGCGTCGCGGATTTGCACCGCCAGCGCCTGGCGCACCGCCTGGCGCAGGACGATCACCCGCCGATGGGCGGGCCAGGTGCTCAGCCGCAGTCGCGTTTGCTTCGCGCTCCAGCCCTGATCGCTCGGCCCCGGCGCGCTCCACTGCTCGTCATCGGCAAAGGCACCATGCAACAGCTTCTTGACCCAGCCGCTCTGTCGCAGCTTGAACAGGTAGCTCAGGCCCCGCTCCTCCAACTGCCCGATCACCGGCTCGTCGCCAAAGCCGCAGTCCCCACGGACCAGCGCCGGGTGCTCATGCGGCTCGAACCCGTCGAGCAGGCGCAGCAGTCCCGGCAGCGCATGCTGGGCCGCGTGCGCGTCGCCCGGCGCCAACTCCACATCCAACACCAGCCTCAGTTGGCCCGCCCAGTAGGTGTGCAGCACGTGGCTGGGTCGGCCCGGCTTGTGCGGGTTGAAGCTCACCACCGAACCGGCCTGCCGTCCGCACAACGGCTTGATGCTGCTGTCCACGTCCAGCACCGAGGCCGTACTCAGCGCCGGGCGCACGCTGCGCAGCAGGTGCGACTGCAACCAGCGCTCGGCCGCCTTGGCGTCCATCGCCTTCAGCGCCCGCCGCAGCGTGTCTTCGCTGACGATGCGCTCGCAACCCAGCACCTGCGCGCGGACCGCATCGCCGCGCAGGGCGGTCACGTGCGCATAGCGCTGATGACCGCACAGCCCCGACAGCAGCCAGGTACCCAGAATGTCGCGCAGCGCGCTGCCGTTCGGACTCGTGTACCGCAACGGGCAGTCGCGCTCCCAACCGGCAAACAATCCGGTGGCTTGCAGGTGCTCGGCAAAACAGGCCATCTGACCGAGCGGCGTGACGCTCGCCCCAGGATCGAAGCGCACCTGTACCCGCCCGCCCAAGGTGTCCACCGCGCCGTCTACCGTCGCCATCACGGCCCCTTCGGTCTCACCCATTTGGCGATCCCTCCCTTTGCGTCAAATCCCGCGCCAACGCCGCAGCAGCGCCAACTTCGGGCGCTTCAACTGCCGGAAATCGGGCCAATCTGGCAATTGACGGCCACTGGGCGCTACTGCTTCCTCGAAACCGGGACAAACTGCGCGGAAATCAAGATCACCCGGGATCAGGGGTTGCGGCTGGTGACACCGCGCGAGCATTCGCACGGCGGCAGCCACGTGTGCCTCGCCCACGCGGCCGCGTGGCCGATCATGCGGGCGCTGATTGCGCGCGGACTGTCCGGCGACTTCCGGGCGCCCGACATCCTGCGCTTTGGCTTTGCGCCGCTGTACGTGTCGTACGCCGACGTGTGGCAGGCGGTCGAGACGCTGCGCGAGATCCTGGCCACCCGTGCATGGGACCACCCCGAATACATGTCCAGGCGCACAGTGACGTGATGCATGGCGGCTCACACGGAGGCCAAGGAGCGCACGGAGCAACACGGTCGTTTGCAACGGCATTCGTTCTCCATGCTCCCCGTGCCCTCCGCGCTTTCCGCGTGATCAAGCGACGGCCGCACATGGGACGCGCTGATGGACCCCGCTGACGACGGCGCCCACACCAAGCTTGCGGGCACGATGACCTACGGCGACTACCTGCAGCTCGATGCGATCCTGCGGGCGCAGCACCTGCGCTCGCCAGATCCCAACGAACTGCTGTTCATCGTGCAGCACCAGACGAGCGAGCTGTGGATGAAGCTGGCGCTGCACGAGCTGCGCGCCGCACGAAGCGCGATCGCCGCCGAGGATCTGCCCCCAGCAATCAAGATGCTGGCGCGGGTGTCGCGCGTGATGGAGCAGTTGGTCCACGCCTGGGACGTGCTCGCCACCATGACGCCCTCGGAGTACAGCAATTCGCCCCTACTTGGGGACCAGTTCGGGCTTTCAGTCCCGGCAGTACCGCGCGATCGAGTACATGCTCGGCAACAAGAACGCGGCGATGCTCAAGCCGCAAGCGCACCGTGCCGATATCCAGCAGGAGCACGAGCAGGCACTGGCCTCGCCCTCGCTGTACGACGAGGCGATTGCGCTGCTGGCGCGACGTGGCTTTGCGATCGCCCCCGCCGTGCTCGGTCGCGACCCGCGCACGCCGTATCAGTCCGACGCGAGCGCGGAGCAGGCGTGGATCGCGGTGTGCCGCGCGCCACGCGAGCACTGGGAGCTGTACGAGCTCGCCGAAGAACTGGTGGACCTGGAAGACGCCTTTCGCCGATGGCGCTTCCGCCACGTGACGACGGTGGAGCGGATCATCGGCTTCAAGCGCGGCACGGGGGCACGGGCGGCGTCAGCTACCTGCGCCGGATGCTGGATGTGGTTCTGTTTCCGGAGCTCTGGAAGGCACGCACGGACTTGTAAGGCGCGGCGGACCGCGATCCCGGCCTGCGGCGCGGACGGAAAGGATGGGGGATCACGGCCGTGACATTCATCAAGCAATACATCATTCGCCTGTCGCACTGCGACGCGACGGGGCATGTCTTCTATCCCAACTACTTTCACATCTTCAACGCCCTCGTCGAGGACTGGTTCTACGAGGGCCTGGAGATCCGCTACGACGAGTTGCTGATGCAGCGCGGCCTGTCGTTGCCGACCGTGAAGCTCGAGACCACCTTCCTCGAACCCACCCGCATGGGCGAGGTGGTCGACTTCTGGCTGACGGTTTCGCATCTGGGCCGCAGTTCAGTGCGCTTCACCATGGGCGTGAGCAAGGACGGCGTCGATCGGGTACGCATGCACCGCGTTACGGTTTGCGTGAGTCAGCGCGACAACAAGCCGACCCCGGTGCCGCAAGATCTGCGCGAGAAGATTCAGGAGTTCATGCGCGGGTAAGGGGGAGACTTGAACCGGTGGCTTGAGCGGATGGCCTGAAGTCGGCGCGCCGGAGCGCGCGCGTCAAGAGCGGCGCGTAGACTCGGCGGGGATCGAAAAACGCGAGCCGGAGGCCCCGTGAACGCGCCCGACGCAAACCTCAAGTCGTCTGCCAAAGCCCGCTTCCAGTGGGACGATCCCCTCCTGCTCGATGCGCAACTCACGGACGACGAGCGCATGGTGCGCGATGCAGCAGCCCGCTACGCACGGGACAAGCTGGCGCCGCGCATTCTCGAGGCGTTCCGCAACGAAAAGACGGATCTGGCCATTTTCCGCGAGATGGGCGAGCTCGGCCTGCTCGGCCCCACCATCCCCGCCGCCCATGGCGGGCCGGAACTGAACTATGTGAGCTATGGGTTGATCGCGCGCGCGATCGAGCGCGTCGACTCGGGCTACCGCTCGATGATGAGCGTGCAGAGCTCACTCGTGATGCTGCCGATCTACGAGTTCGGCTCGCAAGCACAGCGGCAGAAGTACTTGCCCAAGCTGGCCACCGGCGAGTGGATCGGCTGCTTTGGCCTGACCGAGCCGAACCACGGCTCCGACCCCGGCAGCATGGAGGCGCGCGCGCGCGAGGCCGACGGCGGCTTCGTCCTGCGCGGCACCAAGAACTGGATCAGCAACTCGCCGTTCGCCGATGTCTTCGTGGTCTGGGCCAAGAACGACGCGGGCAAGATCCGCGGCTTCATCCTCGACAAGGGCATGAAAGGCCTGTCGGCGCCGGCCATCAAGGGCAAGATCGGCCTGCGCGCCAGCACCACCGGCGAGATCGTGATGGACGACGTCTTCGTGCCGGCCGAGAACGAGCTGCCCAACGTCGAGGGACTCAAGGGCCCGTTCACGTGTCTCGATTCAGCGCGCTACGGCATCGCCTGGGGCGCGCTGGGTGCGGCCGAGTTCTGCTGGCACACCGCGCGGCAGTACGTGCTCGATCGCAAGCAGTTTGGCCGCCCGCTGGCGGCCAACCAGCTCATCCAGAAGAAACTCGCCGACATGCAGACCGAGATCACGCTCGGCCTGCAGGGCTGCCTGCGTCTGGGCCGCATGAAGGACGACGGCATCGCCGCGGTGGAGATCACCAGCATCATGAAGCGCAACTCCTGCGGCAAGGCGCTGGAGATCGCACGCACCGCGCGCGACATGCTCGGTGGCAACGGCATCTCGGATGAGTACGGCGTGATGCGTCACATGGTGAACCTCGAGGTCGTCAACACCTACGAGGGCACGCACGACGTGCACGCACTGATCCTGGGCCGCGCGCAGACGGGCATCCAGGCGTTCAGCTAGGTCCCCTGGGCGCGCCTCCTGCTTGCCATGAGTGTTGCCGCGGCCTGGCTGCTCGGCGCAACCGCGGTGGCGGCGGCGCCGCCCTGGTCGATCAACTGGGCGCCGCGCGTGGACGCCGAACGCCACGTCGGCGGCGAGTCGGTCCGCCCCGTGCGGCAGACGTCCGCTGTGACCCGGCGCTTCGAGGCCCGATCGCGCGGCCTGCTGCAACACGAGTTCCGTGATCTCGACCTGCCCCCGGTCGACCGTGCCAAGCCCGACACCAACAGCTACGTGCATCGGCTCACGCTGGCCTGGCAGTTCCACGACGACGCGCTGCGGCTGGACCTCGGCGCCACGCTCGCCGTCTCGTCCAACGCGCTGAAGAACGCCGACGATCTCGAATTCGCCGACCTGCGGCCGGCCGTCGGCGCGCAGTGGCGTGCCGGCGCGGCGTGGCTCGCCCTCTATGCGGACGATCGCCTTGGGCGCACCCTCGTCTATCCGGGTTTCGAGGTGCCGCTGCAGCCGACGCCGGCCCATGCGATCAGCCTCGGCTTTCCCGTCTCATCCTGGCGCTGGGAGGCTGCGCCGTCGTGGCAATCGGCCGTCGCCGTCGAGCCCGACGGCGCCTGCTGGCGCGTGCGCGACGAGGCGGTCGAACGCCGCTCCGAGGTTTGCAGCCGCGCCTGGCAGACCCGCTTCACCCTGCGCTGGCAGCCCGCACGGTGGTTAGAGGCCACGGCGGCCTTTGGCTGGCGCTTCGACGGATCTCTCGAGTACACGCTGCGCGACGGCCGCGCGGTGGAAGTCGACGTGCCGGCAGGGCCGTTTTACGGCGCCAGTATTGGCGCACGATTTTGATCCGGCGCCTCCAAGCCATGGGGCGCCGCGGCAGCAGCGCACCGGCTAAGCTCGCGCGCCGAGCCATGAAGAAGCCGCAACGATGCACGCGTTAGCCCATGAACGCTTTGGCCCGATGACGCAAGCTGCACGCAGGATCACACTGCCCGCTGCCGCACGTGCAGTTGCCGTCCTTGCCTGTCTTGCCATGGCATCGTTCGCCAACGCCAAAGACTCGGAGCGCCTCAGCGGGCTCATCCTGAGCCGTATCGAGGGCGACCGCAGTCACGTCTGCGTGCAGGCCGCACGCATCGACCTGAAGGCCACCAGCGTGGTGCGCGCCGCGTCGGCCTGCGCCACCCATCGGCCCGACGCGCCACCGCTCGGGGCGCGCTTCGAGATCGGTTCGATCAGCAAGGCCTTCGTCGGCGTGCTTGCGGCCGAAATGGCGGCGCGCGGCGAACTCAAGCGCGATGAGCCGCTGACCGCGCTCCTGGCCCCGGAGACGGGACTCGCCAAGGACGCGGTGCCCGACATCACGCTCGCAGATCTGCTGACGCACACCTCCGGCCTGCCGCCGCTGCCCCCCGGCTTTCGCCCGGCGCATCCGCTGAATCCCTACGCGGACGTGAGCGCGCCGCTGATCTACGGAGGCCTGGCCCAGGTGAAGCTGCCGCCACGCGAGGCGCGCCGCTACGCCTACTCGAACTGGGCGTTTCTCATGCTGTCGGACCTGCTGGCGCGCCGCGCCGGCAAACCGTTTGATGAGTTGCTGCGCGAGCGCGTCCTGGCACCGCTGGGGATGCACGACACGCTGGTGGCGCGCAACGACGCGCTGTCGCTCGGCCGCTTCGCCAATGGCGTTGCCACGCCGGCCTGGGACGTGCCGGTTGCGTTTGCAGGCGCCGGCGGCCTGCGCTCGACCATTGATGACATGGCGCTGTTTGCGCGCGCGATGCTGGGCGACGTACCGGACACTGCGCCCCCGTCGCTGCAGCAGGCGTTGCGCACCTCGCGCGAGAAGCTGCGCGACGGCAACGCGCAGGTCGACCTCGGCTGGGGCTGGCACCTGCGCAAGCGGCCCGGTGCGGCGCCGCTCGTGTTCCACAACGGGATGACCTACGGGGCCTCCGCCATGCTGGTGCTGGACATCGCCCAGCAGCGCGGCGCCATCACCCTGGCCGATGCGGGCGGCGGCTTCGACGATCTGGCGCTGCGCATCCTGGACGGCAGCACGCCACTGCTCGCCGCCCGGCGGCCGGCGGCACTGGACTTGCCCCTGGCGCGGGCGGCCGCCGGCCGCTACCAGCTAGCACCCAACTTCATCCTCACCATGTCGGTCGACGACAACCGCTTGTACGCGCAGGCCACGGGCCAGGACCGGTTCGAACTGCTGCAAGACGCACGCGGCGAGTACTACACGACCGGGGCCAACGACATCCTGATCCGCCTGCGGCGCGGCGAGGCCGGCAAGGTCGAGGGGCTGACGCTGTTCCAGGGCGGTGCGGCGCTGCCGGCCCCGCGCCTGGAGTGACACCGTGCCCACCGTGCTCGAGGTGGTCCACACCACCACCACCCGCTATGCCCGGCCGGTCCGCTTTGGCGAGCATCGCGTCATGTTCCGGCCGCAGCCGCGGCATGACATGCGCGTGCTGCAGGCCGAGCTGGAGATCTCGCCATCCCACGAGCTGCGCTGGATCACCGACAGCTTCAGCAACTCGATCGCCGCAGTGAACTTTCCCGGCCCGGCGGCCGAGCTGAAGTTCGTCGCGCGCATCGCGATCGAGCAATACGGCTCGGCCAACCAAGAGCTGCCGCTGGCACCCGATGCGGTCACCTACCCCGTCCAGTATTCCGCGGCCGAGCAGCTCGACCTGTATCCCGTCCTGCAACCGTACGCGGCTGATCCGAACGGCGAGCTCAAGGCCTTGGCCGAGAGTTTCGTGCTCCATGCCAATGGCGATACACGGCGCATGCTGCAGGCCATGATGGAGTCGATCCGCCACGAGATCAGCTACCGCTCGCGCTACGAAGAGGGCACGCAGCACCCGCTCGACACCATCCAGAGGAAAGGCGGCACCTGCCGCGACGACGCGCACCTGATGCTCGAAGCCTGCCGCGAGCTGGGCATCGCCGAACGCTTTGTCACCGGGTACCTGTACGACCCCAAGCTCGATGGCGGCGCAGTCGGCATGGCAGGCGCCGGCAGCACGCATGCATGGGCCGAGGTCTACCTGCCGGGCGCAGGCTGGGTGCCCTGCGACCCGACCAACCTGCTCACCGGCGGCACCGAGCTCATCCGCGTGGCAACCACCCGCATCCCGGAGCAGGCCGTGCCGCTATCGGGCAGCTTCACCGGCGCGGCCACCGATTACCTCGGCATGGAGGTCGAGGTGCGGGTGCGCAAGCTGGGCGACCCGCAGGACCTTCTGAGCATCCCAGGCCCATGACCGCGCCCGGCGTTCGCGAAGAAACGATGGTGCTGCTGCGGTACAAAGCGAACGGCAGCGCCGAGATGACCGACACGTCATTGGTGCGAGCCCGGGGCGTTATCGGACGCCGTGGAGC